>JASHPE010000249.1 GCA_030038235.1 Terriglobia bacterium | reverse complement strand
ATTCCGGCTCTGCGCACGATGTTGGTGAAATACGGCAAGGAGATTTATGGCCGCTACGGCTTCGCCGACGCTTTTAATCCGACCACGGGTTGGGTCAGCCAGTACGTGATTGGCATCGATGTCGGAATCACGATGCTGAGCGACGAGAACCTGCGCACCGGCGAGGTTTGGAAATGGTTTATGAGTAATGTGGAGGTCCAGCGCGCCCTCGACC
Source organism: Terriglobia bacterium (assembly GCA_030038235.1). Taxonomy (GTDB): domain Bacteria; phylum Acidobacteriota; class Terriglobia; order UBA7540; family UBA7540; genus Gp13-AA77. The sequence continues at coordinate 12,305 of JASHPE010000249.1, read as the reverse complement.
TGGTGGGTCTTGTAAGGACACCCAGTGCCGAGGAACCCAACTCGGTGGCTGCCACAGGGCCATCACCGGCAGGCGGTAAGCAGGGCGCGGAGTCCGGCGAAGCCACTATTCTACTATCGCCGGGCGCATCCATTCCGGCATCGAGTTTTCAGTTCAGAATTCCGGTGCCTGCCTGGTTGCAGACACCCACTTCTTCCCCGCCCCCGCCCCCGCCCGCAACGAGCGGGACCTCACAGAACGCAAGCGGCACCGCTCCCCCGAAGTGAGGGGCCTGCCTTTCCGCAGCGAGGCAGCAGGTTTGCGATTCTACGTCGCGAGCTTTGCCGCGCTCAGAGGTGAGACCCTTCGTCGTCTTTCTCTTCTCTTCTTTCCCGGCCGGCCGCAAAGCGCCGCTCCAGGATACGCCGGGCCACATGGCGTCCGCCGAGGCCGAAGGCGATGCCGAGCCCCATCATAATCGCTCCGAATGAGACTGCGAAAGCGACCAGGACTACGCCCCGGCCAAGCCCGACCCGCTCGAGCGCCATGGTAATAGCCAACAGCAGGATCAGGAATCGTACGAAGCCGCTCACGATTCGGGGCGACGGCGAATTGGCGTTGACTGCGGCCAGCAACGCCGCGCGCGAAAAGAAGTTGGCGGCGAGAAATCCGAAGAAGATGATCAGGAGCGCCACTACAAACTGAGGCAGAAGGCCGACGAATGCCGAGACCTCCCGCTGAAGCGCGACCACTCCCAGAGCATTCACGCCAACGAGAATAAAACTCACCCAAACAATCCAGAACACGATGCGGCTGATCATCTCGGCGGGGGAAGGTAGCGCCGCTATGGAGAGCGCCCGGGTGACACCTTTGCTCTCGAACAGCCGGTTGAAGCGCGCCAGCACCAACAAGCGGCGCAGAATCACTTCGATGACCCAGGCAATCGCCCATCCCACCAGGACGATGATGGCCATGGCGAGCAGCCGGGGCAGGGCCTCGGCCACGATGTCGGAGACTGCGGTCAGCGCCCCGCGAAGGTTTCTGATGACCAATTCCCTCATGGCTCACCTCACGTTTGCCGGTTCCAGCTTTCGACCAGGTAGGGCTTCAGCCGCTCATATTCATGCCGCAGCAATTCCAGCCTGCGCTCGACCTCTTCAGCCTCCGCCCGGGCGTTTTCCAAGATGAAGGAGCTGACCCTGCCTCTGTACAGCGGAGTCAGGGACTGCAGCAAATGATCGCGATTGATGACCGAGTGGTGGTAGGACGCGGCGAATTCACAGACGGTTTTCACCCAGAGTTCATCTACGAACCGGAAATTCTTCTCATCCAGCTTCGAAGTGTCCTTGATCGCCTGCAGCGTCTCCGCTGAAAGAATTTTCTCCAACACGGATCCCAAGTCGTCAACGCCGCTCGAGAACATCTGAAACATGCGCCTTCTGTCGATGCGCACGGGATCGAGGTTTAGGACGGGCTGAAACCCAAATGTGGGGACCTCCTCGAGCGTCTGCCGCGAAGTCCAGTAGGACTGATGGAGTTCCATGCAGCGGAACAGAGCGCCGGCGATCTCTTGAATGGTGGTGTTCAGATCGAGCGCAGAACGCCGGGATGACGTCACGCGGGGACCGAGAAATGCCTGGCAGAGCCGGTATCCCGCCGCCATGGCCGCGGTTGTCATCCAGACGTGAGACCCTAATCCGGCAAAATTCTCGCGCCGCGACTCGTCTCCGAGAAAATAAGACGCGAGGCGGCCGGAGAACGCGACTTCCCTGCCGACCGGCTCCTCGAGCTGGTAGCCGTATGCCGCCCGAATGAGGGGGTGAAGCAGGTTCTTGACCAGAAGCCCCTCAAATCGGCGGCGTTGATAAATGGGCGCCACGAAATCGAAAGTGTCCTTCAGAACCGGCCGGACCAAAGCATCGATCCACTCGGGTGTCGCGCTTTCGAGGTCCGGGGAAATCAGGGCGCAAGCCTTCGCGCCCAACAGATCGGCCGCAGCAAAGACCATCCGCAAGGCCTCGTTTTCCCCCTGCACTCCGGGATAGAGCGCGCTGACAACGTGCATGGTCCGCAAGGGATTGGAAGCGAGCACGGCCCGAAAGTCCGGGATCGAGGCCGCCTGCACGGCTTCCGTGGTCCCGTCTTTGGAGCCGCCGTCAGGATTGATCAGGACGCTGCGTTCGCGCGGATAGTACTTGACGAGCCCAACCAGAATCGCGTTGACGACGCGCTGAACGGTGTCGCGATTGTTGAAGGTGGGCAGACCCACCAGAATGTCCACCTCACCTACCGCGGTGAGCTGGCTCACGAATTCGTCGGAGAGAAAAGTTTCTTCGGCCAAGGTGGTTCCCGTCTCGTTCCTGGCTGTTCGTGTGGCCGGCCCGACGTGCCGCCGTCACAGGCGGCGCAGTCGAAACCAATAGAAGTTGTACGGTCCGAGGGTCAGGAGGTACGGAATCCTCCCAATCCTTGGGAACGGGTTTCCTCCGAACATCTCAATCGGGATGTAGCCCTCAAATGCCCGCAAATCGAGTTCAACCGCCTGCGCCGACCGGGAAAGATTGTTGACCACCAGCACCCTGTCGTTGCCCAGTTGGCGAATGTAAGCAAACACCCTGTGATTGCGTGGCTGCAAGAACTCGATCCCGCCGCGGCTGAAAGCCCGGCTCGATTTGCGCACCTGAATCAGCCTTTTCATCCAGGAGAGCAACGAGTGGTCGCTGCGCCTCTGGGCCTCCACATTCACCGTTTGGTAGCCATACACCGGATTCGAGAGCAGGGGAAGGTACAAACGCTCCGGGTCCGCGGCTGAAAAACCCGCGTTCCAACTCCCGCTCCACTGCATCGGGGTGCGAACCCCGTTGCGATCACCGAGGAAGATATTGTCTCCCATTCCGATTTCGTCGCCGTAATACAGCACAGGACTCCCCGGCAGCGACATGAGCATGCCGTTCATCAGCTCCAGGCGGCGGCGATCGTTCTCCATGAGCGGCGCAAGCCGCCGCCGGATGCCGAGGTTGAGACGAGCTCCGCTGTCAAGCGCGTAAACGTCGTACATGTAGTCGCGCTCCTCATCGGTCACCATTTCGAGAGTCAGCTCGTCATGATTGCGGAGGAAGATTCCCCACTGGCAGTTCTCCGGGATATCGGGCGTCTGCTGCAGGATGTCCATGATCGGTTTGCGATCCTCCAATTTCACGGCCATGAACATACGGGGCATCAGCGGGAAGTGAAAAGCCATGTGGAACTCATCGCCAGTGCCGAAGTAGTGGCGGACGTCCGCCGGCCACTGGTTGGCCTCTGCCAGCAGAAAGCTCTGCGGATACTTTTCGTTGAGCTGTCGCCGGAGGAATTTCACCACCTCGTGCGTCTCCGGCAGGTTCTCGCAGGACGTGCCTTCGCGCTCGACAAGGTACGGCACAGCGTCAACCCGGAACCCGTCCACGCCCATATCGCTCCAGAATTGCATCACTTTCCAAATCTCCTCGAGCACCGCGGGATTGTCGAAGTTCAGGTCAGGCTGATGGCTGAAAAACCGATGCCAATAGTACGATTTCGATATGGGGTCCCAGGCCCAGTTGGAGAGTTCGGTATCCTTGAAGATGATCCGCACGCCGCGATAGCGATCGTCGGTGTCGCTCCACACGTACCAGTTACGGCGCGGATTATCGCGCGAGCTGCGCGCTTCCTGAAACCACGGATGCTGGTCCGAGGTGTGGTTGATCACCAACTCTGTGATCACTCGCAGGTTCCGCCGATGAGCCTGTTCGAGGAGCTCTTTGAAATTCTCCAGACTGCCGTAGGCCGGGTTGATGCCGGTGTAGTCTGAAATGTCGTAGCCATCGTCCTTCAGCGGGGACGGGTAAAAAGGCAGTAGCCAGATGGCGGTAACGCCGAGGTCTTGCACATAGTCAAGCTTCTGCAGGAGCCCGGGAAAGTCGCCGATTCCATCACCATTGCTGTCGTTGAAAGCGCGTGCGTGAAGCTCGTAAATAACGGCGTCTTTGTACCAGAGAGGATCCGCCGCAGAGTCGGATGTTTTGCTGGCCACGTTGGGTACGGCGCTCGTGGTGCTCATTCGGCCAGGCTCCCTGCCCCCCGACGGACTCGCCCTCCGGTCGTCGCACGCAACTCGCGTGCGAGTTTCTCCAAGAAGATGCGCACCTCGCGCGGCCCGCGCAGGGCGAATTTTGCCTCCGTCGGCCGCCGTGGGCCGACGACAACCGTGATCCCGCCTGGCAGCACCGCAAACGCAGACTCATCGGTTGTATCGTCCCCTACGTAAAGGGTCAGCGGCCGCCCCCGCATACGCCCGAGCAGCGCCCGCACCGTGGCTCCCTTCCCTTCCATTTCCGCAGGAGCGACCTCCCACACACGGTTGCCGCGCATCACGCGCAAGTCCGGCGTGAAGGATTTCATAACCTCGTGCACGATGCTGCCGGTGCGGCGGGCGGCGCCCTCGGTGGCTCCGCGAACGTGGACTGCGAAGATCGGTCCCTTTTCCTCAATCCAGATCTCCCTCAGGTCCGCCAGCCTTTGCCGAAACTGCCGCCGGGCCTGCCGCAGAACTCTTGCGACATGCGCCTCCGACACCGCCGGCGCTGACCCTTCCCAACCGTGCAGGCCGAAATAGCGCACTCCGCGCACAGCCACGCGCTTCTCCACATCGACACGGCGCCGGCCGCTGAGTACACACACTTCCATGCGCGGGTCGCGAACCAAGCGCTCAAGCGCCCGCCGCGTTCCAGCGGCCATGCGGACCTGCTCCGGCCGTCTTCGGAACGGTGTCAACGTCCCGTCAAAGTCCAGGAACAGTGCCACACGGGCGGCTGAACGCACCGCCCTGGCAACGGTAGACCACGAGTCAAACAGATGCTTCGGCTCGCGGGGACTGTGGGCGGTACGTCGTGGCATCGGCTGACCCGGCAAATTTCTCAGGCTTCTCAATTCGAATCTCAGACAGTTCGGCAATGAGGCTCGCCGCCCAGCGATAAATGTTGTGTTCCTTGACCACCCGGCGCATGCGCTGCATCCGGGCGTTTCGCTCCGCAGGATCCATGTCGAGCGCGGCGCGAATGGCGTCCGCCAGCGCTTCGGTGTCGTAAGGATTGACGATGATGGCGTCTCGAAGCTCGCGGCTTGCGCCCGTGAAGCCGCTCAGAATCAATGCGCCCTGCTCGTCGTCGCGCGAGGCCACAAACTCCTTGGCGACCAGGTTCATGCCGTCATGCAGTGAGGTCACCAGGCAGACGTGGGCGGCCCGATAGTAAGCCTCGATCTCCCGATGGCTGTGGTGGCGCTTGAGAAATACGATCGGCCGCCACTTGCCGGCGCGGAAGCGTTCGTTGATGCGCTCCACCTCCCATTCCGCCTCGGCCATAAGGTCGCTGTAGCTCTTGATCCGAGTCCGGCTGGGCGCGCCGATTTGAACGAATGTGAACTTCTCGCGGTAGCCCGGGTACTTCTCGAAGAAGCGCTCGATGCCTCGAAAGCGTTCCAGAATGCCCTTCGTATAATCGATTCGGTCCACGCCCACACCGAGGAACGCCGCCTCCACACCGAGCTGCCGGAACAGGGTCGAACGGTCGGGCAGCGGCGGCCGATCGTTATTCTCCGCCCCCTCGGAAAACGCCACACTGATAGGAAACGGTTTCACCAAAGTACGATGGCCGCCGCGATTCACCGCGAAGTGCTCGCGGTCGATGCGTGATTCAAGGCTGGCGTCGATCGTCTCCAGGAAATAATTGCAATGCGACTGAGTGTGAAACCCTATCAGGTCGGCCCCGAGCAGCCCGTCGAGCAGTTCCCGCTGCCAGGGACAGATGCCGAAGGCCTGCGGGTTCGGCCATGGGATGTGCCAGAAGATTCCCACCCGTGCGTCCGGGCGCGCTTCTTTAACCATGCGGGGCAGCAAGGCAAAATGATAGTCCTGAACCAGCAGGAACGGCTCTTCGGTTCCTTCCATCTCCTCGAGCGCAGCGCGGGCAAACTTCCGATTCGCCGACTGGTAGCTGGCCCAGTCCGCAGTGCGAAAGATGGGCCGGGTGTGCGCGATGTGGCAGAGCGGCCACAGGCCCTCGTTCGAGAAACCGTAATAATAGCCGTCTTCTTCCTCGTGGCTCAACCATACGCGGCGCAATGTGTATTGCGGACGCTCGGGCGGTACGCGAAGACGGTCATGCCTGTCGACGGCCTGAGTGTCGGCGCTGCCGCCGCCGTGCGCGATCCACGTGCCGTCGCACGCCACCAGCACCGGCTCGATGGCAGTCACCAGGCCGCTGGCGGGAACCACGACCTCAATGCCTTTGTCGCCGATCACGTGCTCGTACGGCTCGCGGTTCGACACCACGAATAATCTGCCGTCTTGCAGCTTGGCCTGCACGTGGATGCGCAGCCGGTCCGCAGTCCACACGGACTGGCCCGCTTCGCGCAGCCGCGCCTCCTCTTCGGCCGCTGCGCGCGCCGCGACCAGGCTCCGCGCAATGCTCATCACCTCGTGCGACAGCGGCCCGATCAGGTCAGTTTCGGCGATTTTGGGTGGCGGGGATTTTCTTCCTGCCCGCATCTCGCGCATCCACTGCGCCGTTCTGGCGAGAGGTCCCACGATGCTCCAGCGCACGATCAGTATGGTGATGAAAGTGATCAGCAACACCTGCGCCAGAACGTGCCAGACCGCGTGCCGCCAGATCTCCAGGCTTTGCGCCCCGATGTAGCTTGCGTCGTGAAAAATGACAAGCTTGCCCGTTGCTCCTGCGTCGCCGGTGAGCGGCATTACGAAAACATGCATCTCGGTGGGCCCAACGCGAAGGAAACCTCCACCCTCGCGGTCCCGCCGCGCTATTTCGTCCGTTACTGCGGGGTCGTGAGCGAGTTGTTGGGCAAGCTTCGATGATACCGCCAGCGGCTTTCCCTCGGTGTCGTAGACAGCTACACCCGCCAAGCGCTCACGATTGCCGAAATGCTCGACGATTGCCTGCAAATGGCGCTCTTGCAGCCGCGCCCGTGGACCCGTTGTCTCGATCGGCCCGATGTCCTCTGCCAGGATCTCCGCCAGCACCTCAGCGCGGCGTTCCAGGTCGCTCCGCAGGCCGCGCTTCTCGTCCTGAACCTCGCTGCGGGCGAAAAGGAAGGTCACGAGCGTAACGCCGGCGATCAGCGACAGGATTAGTCGGACACTTACCCGCATACGGCTCCCTTTCGGTCTGATGCCGCGTGGGGCGCGGCGGCACCATGTTTCTGCCGCCGCAGATTCCTGGTTTCGGATCGGTTTTACCGCCCTTTCCGGTGTTCACCGAACCCCCTCGTGGACCCAAAGGGAGTACACGGCGCGCGGCACCACATCGGAAACGGCCTGGCGCAATCGCCCATCGAGCGATCCCTCACTGAAGGGCAAGCACCATGCCACCCTGAAGCCTCAAAATAAGTCGTCTTAATACAGCTGCTTGGCTGGACTACTTCGTGAATAACTTTCACAATGCACCGAGTAAAATCTCCCCGTCGGCAAGAAGCGTCGGATGTTTGCTGTAGCGCCGGTGTCCCCACCGGCACGCTCGATCTGAAAAATCGCCGCTGGGGACACTGGCGCAACAGCAAACTGACTCACTACCTTGCAATCCGACACCTTCGAGAATCCCTCTCGCGCTGCTATACTGTAGCTCTGCCACTGCAGTCCGTCATTGCAACGCGCTCCCCGGAGAGGTGGCCGAGTGGCTGAAGGCGCACGCTTGGAAAGCGTGTTTGCGAGAAATCGCAACGTGGGTTCGAATCCCACCCTCTCCGCCAGCTTCAACTAGCTTTATTATCAGTTATATCCAGCCAACACCGAAAATAATGTGCTAATATTGTGCTTGATTTTCTCACCCCTCCTGTGCTAGACCTCCATTGAGGGGGTCAACATGCAGGTTCCCGTTATCACTATTTTCGTCCGCCATAGCGCCGACTGCCCGCATCGCGGAGACGAGTTCTACAAGCGCTGTTCATGCCGGAAGCACCTTCGCTGGTCACGCGACGGCAAACAATATCGCAAGGCTACCAAGTCTCGATCGTGGGCCGGCGCCGAGCGCGCCAAGAAGGAGTTGGAGCTTTCATTTGAGAACGCCGCCCTCGGCAAGCCCGCTGAGCCAAACGAGGCCGTCTCCGTCGAGCGCGCCATTCAGCTCTTCCTGAAGGACAAAGAAGGCCAGAACATGGAGCCCGTGACGCTCCGCAAGTACAAACGCGAACTCGACCGCTTCCAACGCTTCTGCGATCGCCAGGGGAGATATTTCCTTCAAGAGGTCGGCCTGCCGGATCTCACCGAGTTCCGGTCAACCTGGGATGAGGAATACCCGTCATCAACCACCCGCCAGAAGGTCCAGGAGCGCATCAAGGCTTTCTTCCGGTATGCGCTCAACGCGGGATTCATTTCCCGGAATCCGGCTGCGGCGATGTCGTCTATCAAGGTCGATACCCCGCCGACCCTGCCGCTCGATCGTCACCAGTACAAGGCGCTCCTCGCAGCCGTGCCGGAGGTTTTCACGGACCCGGCGAAGGCCGCCAAGACGCGGGCGCTCATCCAGCTCATGCGGCACACGGGCCTCGCAATCGGCGACGTGGCGACCCTCGAACGAAAGAAGATCAAGTTTGATCCGCACCGCCAAATGACCCGCGTCGTCACCTCACGAGCCAAGACCGGCGTCGATGTCTCGGTGCCGATCCCACCTGACCTCGCCGAAGAACTGACTGCCGTCGCCAATGGCAACCCCCAGTACGTCTTCTGGAACAACACCGGAGGCCGGCCGGATACGGCGGCGAAGAACTGGGGCATGGACCTCAAGGCAGTATTTGTCGCGGCCGGGATGCCGGATGGTCACCCGCACCAGCTCAGGGACACGGCCGCCGTCGAATGGCTCAGAAAAGGCGTGCCGCTGGAGGAGGTCTCAAAGCTACTCGGCCACGCCTCGATCAAGACGACCGAAAAGCATTATGCTCCTTGGGTTAAGTCGAGGCAGGATCGGCTCGATCAGCTGGTGATGGGGACGTGGGATGCTCCCAGCGCGAAGCCCCGGTGAGACGCGAGGGGGCGATTGCTTTTCCGGCTGGCATCGGTCAGGCGGACCTTGGCAGCAAGCTAAGCGAGCGGGAAAGGGCCGCGGTAACCGCAGGTTACCGCGCAGCAACCCGCCGGGGGTGACGTGTCCCTGTCATTCCGATGCCGAAGGCAGCGTGCTTGGATCGGGACGATGCTGAGGGCCGGACAACGCCCACCGGAGCGTCCACGGGCCTCCTAGACGCAGTAAGGCCACCCCGAAGAGACGGCCCGTTCATGGCATTGTCGGCTGGGACTGCTTGCCGAACATCACTTTTTGTATTGAGCTATGTACCGTTCGTAAACCGGGAGTGAACCCACGAACCCGACCCGGCTTCTCGAACTGATCGTGAAGATTAGGTAGAAGTCGCCATCCTCGCCGTACGAGACCTCTTCCCAAGCGCCAGTGGCCTTCGGGAAGAACGTATATGTCTCTAACGCCTGTCCGTCCTTGGTCTTCAAGGGCGACAACTTGGAGATTTCAACGCTGGGATTTTCTTTAAGGAAGTCGGCCCGATCATCTCCGATCAGAACTGCCAGAGAAGTTGTTTCGGGATTCCTAGGCTTATACAGAGCTCTCGCGTAGATCACGGTTTGCGCGTTGGAGAACGTAAAGCCATCCGGGACTTGGACATTGGCGTTATTTGCAAAACTCGCCTCGTCTTCATGGTGCCACCCACTGATGGGATCGAGCTTTGGCCACCACGCAGGGCAAATTCCACTCCCGCACACCCGTCCAACCTTTTCGATCTCCGGCAGAGCTGTGATGGAGGTCAGCAGCAGAACGCCCGCCGGCAGTACCTTCATGCGCCTCATATTCAGTATCCTTTGCGTCCGCTAATTACCGGAACTCACCATGAAGAACTGGCTCACTTCTACAGGATGCGCAGTGTCCTCTGCACTGTAAAGCGACCGGCGAATCACTCGATCTTTGTTGAACTCCAACTTTGCGATATACGCCTCTGAAGCATCGCCGCCCCTGAGCGTGAGCGCAGAGAGTCCATTACTCGTCGTCAGCTCAGCAGTAAATATATCGCCCAAATCGGCATACGCTCCCCTTGGAACAAAAACCTCGCTAGCTCCGTCGAAAAGCTCGATCTGAGAGGTTAAGACGCACGGTGTGCGGCTTGATGTGCATTGCGCGAAGTGTTCTTCAGGCGAATTGGGGGCCGCCTTCGGAACAACCATTGTCTGTATAAGCGCCTTCAGTTCCTTTCCCTTGACGGACATTGTGACAGTCGTTGTTCCATTGGAAGAGACCTGCGTAGGATGCTGTTGAGCAAGGCACGCTTGGCACAGGAGGACAGCGAACGTGATAACGAACAGACGTAGCTTCATGGCACCACCACCAATATGTGATCGCTGCTTCCTCCAATGTCATTTCTCGCGGGCCGAGGAAGAATGATGCAGCCGTTTGAGGCCGAATGATCGCCGCGCGAATTGTCTCCGTGGATTAGGAACCCGGCCCTACCGTGAGTGTCGGTGTCGCGGGTTGGATCGAGACGCATTGAGCCGGGGAGTTTGTGACCCGCACCTGTCACGTTGTCCCGCTGTGGCTCGATGGTGTAGGTTCCCTGAGGAATTGGGCCGGTATTCGGCGTGTACTGCTCAGAGGGATTGTTCAGGCCGTTGCCTTGTCCCGAATATCCAGTACCGACTGCAACGCGAGTGCCATCAGGAAGCACATGTGTCATCTGGCCGGTCTTTTGATCGTACTCAAAGTGACCATGTTGAGCAGCGGGCGCGGGTGTTGAGTTGTTGTTCTGCTGTTGGGCCTTCTCGCCAGCTGGTCGCTCCTCCGCCTGATCGAGCGACTCGATAGTACCTGTGTAGACGTGCGTGCTTTCGAAGGGATCAATCCCACCCGCCGGCGTGAGGAGCCCACTCGGATCGGTCAGCGTCGTAGGATTATTCCGCACGTACGCATACGCGTTCCACGTCTGCGGATCATCGAGATGAACAGCCCCCTTGCCCGCCGGGTCCGGCGTCAGCCAGCGTCCCAGCGGCGGCACCTGCCAGCGTTTCAGCGCCTCGTTCAGCCCCATCCCCCAGTTGTAGGGCTCCATGCCCCCAAACAGCGTGTCACCCCAGCTTCCCGAGCCCGTCCACATCATCCCGAACGGGTAGTAAATCATGTCGTACACCAGATTCCCGCTCTGGTCCGTCACCTGCGCGGTCGAACCAGTGTTGTTGGTGTGGATGAAGTGGGTGAAGTACTCGTTCACCTGGGCCATCCAGGCAATCTGCCGCCCGCCCATATAGACGTAGTAATCCGTCCAATTGTCGTCAGCAGCGGTGTAGAGCCCCAGGTTGTGGCCGTCCAGATCATAAGGCACCGCCCCCGCCACCGTCCCGTTCTCGGTGAACGAGACGTACTCGCCGAAGGCGTTGTAATTGAACCCCAGCGCGCTGCCGCCCATCGTACTGATCCGCCCCTCGGCATCATAAGTGAACGTTTGCGAATTGTCATTCGTCATATCGCCGGAGGCGTCGTAGGCATACGGGGAAGTAGTAACCTGGTTGTTCGCCCCGCTCACGGTGACGTTCATTGACGGTGGGGTTCCCTGCGTGGGTTGCATCACGGACAAATTGCCGTAAGCGTCGTACGTGTACTGATATCCCCAGGCCGTTGACGTGTTGGTGGCCGCCGTCAGCAAGCGGCTCACACCACCATAGGTGTAGCTGACGCCGTGCGTCTCGGACGTGTTCACCGGATCAGAATAGTAGTAGCCAGCCACGCTCCCGTCATTGCCGGTGGCGGCTGTCCCAGGTTGCGCGCAACTCGACGGGTTCGTGGCAGCCGAGGTCGCAAGATGCCGAGCAGAAGGAGGAAGAAGCGCTGACGCGGGCGAAATCGATGGAACCGTCTGACAACTCAGTCCAATGGGGTGTTCAAACGAATCTAAGGGGCAAGAAGGATCGTGCGCAGGTACTTGGTAGATCAAGCCCGGCTGACTTAATTGTGCTAATTCTGTGCTAAATGTCTGCGTAACTTGCGATTGTTGGGTATAGTACGCATTGCAAAATCAATAAGTTAAGCAGACTCAATTCCCTACGTGTGCTCGAATCCCACCCTCTCCGCCATATCTAAGTGTTTTAGTTTCATTGTGTTAGGTCAACTTCTGACAGAACCCGCGTGGCCTTTGACAATAATCTAACATAATCAATAGTTTGACGACACGCAGGCGCTCGCCGTGGGCGATGATGTTTGTTTGCCCGTCTGAAGCCGACTGCATTTCGTACAGACCGAGCCGTGGAG
>JASHPE010000248.1 GCA_030038235.1 Terriglobia bacterium | reverse complement strand
AAATGCTCCGCCCGTCGAAAGAAGTGTGATGTGGCTTCTGATCCGAACTGATCGCAAGGTCTTGCCTGTGCCGGCACCGAACCATATGGGTTCCTGTTTGATCCCTCTCCGTTGTGATGGAACGATCTTCGCGGGCGCACTGACGTGAGAAAGAAGCACCCCAAGCAGCGCCGCGACGTCGCCGCAGAACAGCTACTTTCTTATCCAGGTCACGTTCGCGGCTTTCTGGGCAAGTCTAGTTGGTAGGCCTTCAGGTACAACCGATTTCTCTCCGGCCCCACTCCTACTGCCAGGCTCGTTCAAGAGAACGCCGCCAAGCCATTCAACGTACTGGAGACGGCCCCGAAAGTCAAGACCATTTGCTCCGCTCCGTCGAGTGATATGCCCTCCTGCCGCCTCTTCCGCGCCGCGAGGCGGAGAAACAACCGCACGACCGGCTCGTTCCAGCTTCCCACCCGATGAACTCGTGACAAATACTGTCTCCGCATAGGGCGAATATACATGATGTGCGCGCTTTGCACTTGGTTGCCCCACTCCGAATTCGCGAACGGCCGAAACAAGGCTACGCCATCGCGAGAGTGGCGCTCGGATCTGATCCGGTTCATCGGATTAACCGAGCTTGAAAGGCTGAATGCTGAGGCGCTAATGGTGGGCCCACCAGGACTCGAACCTGGGACCAACGGATTATGAGTCCGCTGCTCTAACCGACTGAGCTATGGGCCCTCAATCGTCGTCAAACGTCAGCGACGCAGGCAGGTGGCTGGTTGCGGGTAGCGTGATTTTCTTAAGCCCGAAGGGGCAAAGTGTCCGCGCAACCTCGTTTGGGCCGGGCAGCATGTCAGAGGTGAGTGTACGACAAATCGCCATGCGGGTCCAACTGCCTATACCGCAATTCCCGCAACGGCCGTTCACTTGGGCAGGTAAGAGACTCTGAACTCCCCTGGTTTACGAAAAAACGCGTCGTCGTCTTGCTTCGCTTTGCCTTCGTAAGGGAAAACCCTGAATTTAACTTGAAATTCACCTGATCTTGAGCTAAGGTGCTTGACGGTCTTTCGCCGGGCCCGCTTGGGCTCGCGAAGTCCGGTTGCTTCACACTCATTCGAGAAACGGCATTAACTGACTTTCATCAGGCGTGCGGCAGACCGCACCTCACGCTTATCTCCGTGGAGAGAATCATGTGCTGGGTGCTCCTCCTGCGGCTCCACGGAAGACACCGCCGGGTTGCCCGACGCGGCGAAATAAAAGAGGAGCCTAGGGGGGATGAAATTCTTCACAAACCGGCAGGCAAGCCATGAGGCTCGTCCCTGCAACTTGGTCACGCGAATCAGAGCAGGAAAGCTGATTCCATTTCTACTGCTTGGCTGGCCCATCCTGTTCGTATCGCAACTAACTTACAGCAGCGTCTTCGCGATGTTTCCCGGTTTTATCACCGGCCTTTCAAATCCGCCATTCGCTCCACCGTACGTTGGGGGACTGCTCGGAGCCAATACCCAAGCCACAGACCCGTTCAGCGAATCGACCGTCGTCAGAATCACGGATTACCACACTTTAGGGACCTCTCCCCCTCAGGCCAACTACCAGGTGGACCCCGGAGGCAGCGCCGAGGTCAACTTCATGGATATGTCTGACAGTTTCTTTTATGTTTCGGACTCGGGCAGTTGTTTGGAGCCTTTCACCTGGAACCCATCCACTTTACAAGCCACCCGGATGTATGTGTCGAGCTACCCAAGCACCAACGGAATGCGGATCTGCACGGCAAGCACGGGCGGCGAGTTCAGTTACACTGTTCCGGGACGGATGTACGACATCGAAGCGGGCGAATCCAATAACTACAAACCGCAGATTTTTTATTACGATCTGACACAGACAAGTCCGCCTTCCCGGACTTCTGTCTACAACTTCGGTGCAGACACCGGCTGCGCTCCTGCCGGCGTAACCTATGAAGGCCAGACTCAATGGACCGACCCGCCGACCGTAAGCGCTGATGACCAAACCTTTGCCACCGCGATTTCGACTGTTGCGGGGCAGAATAATGCGGAGTACGTGGTCGCGTATAACCGGACCAGCGGCTGCGTCTGGTGGGACACGGCGACCGGGCAGGTCGGGGGTCAATGGGGAAAGTCGGGCCCCGTCACGGGGGTCACCGAGACATTCAAGGTTCATAATGCGCGGCTCAGTCTCGACGGGAACTGGATCAGGGTTGACCGCGAGAGTTGCATCAACGGCTCCGGATCGGGCGGCTCCTGCCTCTACATTGTCTACTTCTGGCAGATTGGAACCACGAGCATCACCGCTTCCGGGGTCCAGAATTCAGGCCACCTGGCGCTAGGCTACAATCATGTCACCAACGATTCGACCTACCCGTACCAGGAGAGTGTCGAACTCGCATCCGTGAGCACGCCGGGCACTGCCGCGGAATTGTGGACCACCGGACCCTCTCAGTACACGCCTTGGGATACCCATTTCAGTTGGCAGAATGCCAACGCGGCCGACTCCAATCTGATTTTGAGCAGTTCGTTCACTGCCGGGATCGAAGTCCCCATGCAGGCCTGGAACAATGAGATCGACGGATTCAGCACTGGAGGCTCCGGGGTCGTGTACCGCTTTGGCCGCAATTACATCACAGCAAACCCATCGGCCACTTTTGCCGCCAGCCAGGGCATCGGGTCAGTCAGCGCCGATGGGATGTTCTTCGGCTTCGCGTCCGACTGGAATTGCCAATTGGGTTCCACCTCGGGCGGCTCGACGGGCAGCACGTCACCCTACAATTGCCGCGCAGACGTGTTCATGCTGCAACTGAAGTAGCTTCTGGGACGGCCAAAGTCGACCGGCCAGTGTGCCGCGGCTTACGCTTCAACTGCGGGCGGCAGGGCGCGCAGGTGATCCAGCGCGCTGGTCAGGCCCTCACTGAGCAGTGCAACCAGACGGAGAGCGAATTCGCTGTGGGTGTTTAGGAATTCCAGAAACTCACTGCGGTCGACGAGGCCTATCTCTGAAGACTCCAGCGTACGCGCGCTCGCACGGTAACTGTCGCCGGCGAGGGCTGCCGACAGCCCGAGGACCTCTCCGGCCGGAGATGTGGCGGATCCCGCGAGGCCTTCCTGCCAGTCGAGACCCGACACGCCCACGCTTCCCCGGTGAATTATGAAGAAGGCGGAAGCGGTTTCGTCTGCAGTGAAAAGGGCGGTGCCGCTCGGGTAGAACAGTCGGCTCTCGATAGCGGCAAAATCCTGAATCGTAGACTCCGGCAAGCCTTTGAACAGGTCCTCGTGGAGCATATGTACAGGAACACCCAGCGGATTCATATAGTTACCGCAACCTCTCTCGCTGACAGTCGTCGTGCAGGCGCGGCAACTCGGCACAGGGCTTTATGACGCGCCACGCGTGGTTCAAAGACACGTGTAATCTAAACGGCGGCGCAACCTCGTGCTGTGACTAGCGTCACCCGTGTGGGTGTTTGCCATCGCGGTCGGGCGGGTTAAACCTGGACGGATTCGGTGAGTATCAGCGGGGAGGCCCGGCTCTGGCAGGCGTTCGACCTTGTTACAGCGCCTGCCAGAGCCGGTAGGAGGATAAGGGGAAGCTATACACCGGCAAAGCTTTCCAACGCCGCGCGGTTCTGGATCACGAGCATCGACCCGTTGCGCACCAGGAGGTGCTTCTCCCGGAAATCGCTGAGCGTCCGCGTAACTGTCTCGCGCGAAGCGCCGATCGTTTGCCCGATCTCTTCGTGAGTCATGGTAAGCCGGACGCGGATACCTTGCTTCGTCGCCTGGCCTTGGGCCGAGGTCTCAAGCAGGAATCTTGCGAGCTTCTCGGAGGCGGAATGCGTGAGTCCTAGCGAGCGGATCTGGTCGCAGGCGGTTTGATAATCGCCGCTGAGCTGCTGGGCCGCATGCACGGACGCCTCGGAGTTCTGCGCGAGGAACCTCAGGAACTCGTCGCGCCTGACGAAATTCACCTGACAGGGCTCCATTGTCTCGGCGGTAGCCTGATAAGCCTTGCCCGAGACCACCGCGTGCAGCCCCAAGACCTCGCCCGGCTTGACGATCCTCAGAATCATCGTCTTACCGTCGGCCGAGGTCATAGTCAGTTTCACGCGCCCCCGGCACAGAACGTATATGCCGCGGGGTCCCTCGCCTTCCACGAAGAGGACAGCGCCGCCCGGGTAACCGCTTGTAAACTTGATGTCATCAAAGGACTTCAGAGACGACTTCTGCAGGTTGCAAAAGAAACCCTCGCCTCTTAACGGGCAGGTCTCACAGCTTCCGCTCAGTTCCATTCCGTATGGTGAATGCATCTTGTTCCCCCTTTTTGGCGTCTCCGCCCAAGTTTTGCGATTCCTGCCTGATCCGCTCGATCGTGAATTGCATAAGCGGGCCGCCTTCAAGCTCGGCGCCCTGCCGAACCATTTCTCCCAGCAACCGCCGGCCTTCCATGCCGACGAAAGTCGCGTCCGTCAAGTCCACAATAATGTGCGGCGCCTTCGTTTTAATGTCGTGCCAGATTCGTTCGAGTTCCTCAACCCAGGGTCCTTTGACCCTGCCGTGAAGCTTAAGCCTGGGTGGCGAGGACTCCTGATCCCATGTGATTCTCAGCATTCGAAAAGAAGCCTTCCGTAGAAACGCAGCTCGTGGGTGAAGCCAGGAACGCACTGAGCATGGCGGCTCGCACCACGCGGGCCAGTTCCTGATCGTCGAAGGGCGGCGCCACGTAGCCGGCGGCCCCGCTTTCCCACACCCGCAGACTCAGCCGGGCATCGTCCTGATTCGAAACGACCACAACCGGGACCGCACAGCACGCCGTACTCGCAGATTCGACCACGTCCTCCCACGTGCCGTCGGGAAGATCCGTCGCCGTGACCACGAAAACCGGCGGCGTATTGGAGCAAAGAGCGCGTGCGGCCTGTGCGCAATCGCGAACGCGACAGCTATCCACCCCCTGCCGGAACAAGAGGTTTCTGACTTCGCGTAGGGGATGTTCCTGGCTGTAAACCAACAAAGCCGAAGCCCTCTCTTCCACGCCGCTCATGCTCTGTCGAACCATCGCCAATCTCCAGTAGTTCAATTAACCGAAATCCTTTGAACGCAGGCCCCTCCACGCTTCGGCTCGGCTGCTACCCCCCCTTTGCGCCTTGCGCTCTGCGTTCCGCCTTCACATACGGCAGTGCGGCTACCAAACGCGGTGAGGCCGTTTATTTTGCAGGTATAAAAAGACTTAGGCGCGGATATTGTGGCTGTGACGGGCGAACATGTGGCGAGTGACGACGGTTACATGTCGTCATGTGACGACATATCGTCAGATGTCGTATCGGGAGATTCCAAGCTTTCGCATCTTAGAATTCAGAGTGGTCCGTTTTAGCCCGAGGCGAGCGGCTGCGCCGTCCGGACCCGCGATCACGCCCTGGGTCTCCCGAAGTACCTTCAGGATGTGTTCTCGCTCGGTGGCTTCGAGCGACGAAGGGGCGTCCGCCGCTCCACCAGCACTCTCCGGCATCCCCGGCGAGGTCAGTTCCGAGAGCGGCACGCGCAGCACGGGGCCATTTGAAAGTATCACGGCCCTCTCGAGGAGATTCTCCAACTCGCGGATGTTGCCCGGCCAAAGCCAGCGTTCCAGAGCGCGCATCGTCTCAGGCGGAATCGTCTCGATTATCCGGTTCATGCGCCGCGCATGTTTGCCGACAAAATGATGGACCAGGATGGGAATGTCCTCAGCCCGCATCCGCAGCGGCGGGACCTCGATGGGAAACACCTTAAGGCGGTAAAACAGATCGCTGCGGAACTCGCGAGCTTGCACCATGGCCGCAAGATCGCGGTTGGTGGCGGCAATCAGGCGCACATCGACGGGAATCGTCCGGGTACTGCCCAGCCGCTCGAATTCCTTCTCCTGCAGAGCGCGCAGCAGCTTGGGCTGAAGGTCCAGGGGAATGTCGCCGACCTCGTCCAGGAAGAGGCTCCCGCGGTTCGCCAATTCCAAGCGTCCGATCTTCTGCGTGATCGCCCCTGTGAAGGCTCCCTTTTCGTGCCCGAAGAGTTCGCTCTCCAGCAGACCGCTGGGAATGGCGGCGCAGTTCAACTTCACGAAGGTGCGCTCCCGGCGGCCGCTCAGGGAGTGAATGGCGCGCGCAATCAACTCTTTGCCGGTTCCGGTCTCCCCTAGAATCAAGACCGTGGCGTCCGTAGGCGCTACGGTTTCCACCTGCTTCAAAACGCGCTTGAGGGCGTGGCTC
Source organism: Terriglobia bacterium (assembly GCA_030038235.1). Lineage (GTDB taxonomy): Bacteria > Acidobacteriota > Terriglobia > UBA7540 > UBA7540 > Gp13-AA77. Next base: position 24,681 of record JASHPE010000248.1, on the reverse strand, counting down.
TCGCCCACAATCTCCTCGAAATCGTACTCGGTCCGCAATTCCTCTTCGAGGTAGGCTTTCTCCTCCTGCAAGCGCTCGCGCGCCTCAATCACCTGGCGATAGGTCTCGGCGTTGTCGATCGCGATCGCGATCTGGCCCGCTACATGACTCAGCAGCCGGATGTCTTTATCGCTGAAGGCGCCTTCGGCCAGCTTGCCGAGCATGAGAGTGCCCAGGGGACGGCTGCGATTGATCAAGGGAATCCAGCACGCGGAGTTGATGGAGAGATCGGTCAGTCGCTTGATGTTCTCGGGGGCGAAGGTTTCCCCCTCCTGGCGCACGTGATTCAAGATCACGGGTTCACGCGAGGTGAAAGCCCGGCCGGCCGGCGATCCGGTGACCGGAATCGGCGTGCCGTCCGGCGGCACCTTGCGGCCGCTGGGGGCTTCCAGCGTGTGGATACGGAGCTGGCCCGTCGAAGACTCAAAGAGAGTCAAGCCGGCGTAGTCGTAGGACGCCACCTGGCGGATGCTCGCGGAAACCGCGGCCAGCAGCCGGCCGATGTCGAGATTCGAGACCAGCGTATTGGTCACCTGCAGCAGCAAAGCCTCCTCGGCCTGCTTGCGCTCAGTGAAATCACGCGTGACTTTGGAGAATCCGCGCACCGTTCCCGCCGAATCTCGAAGCGCGCTGATAATGACGTTGGCCCAGAAACGGGAACCGTCCTTGCGCACACGCCAGCCCTCGTCCTCGAAACGCCCCGTAGCCGCCGCGACCTTCAGCTCGTAATCGGGCTTGCCGCGGTCAATGTCCTCCTGCAAGTAGAATTTCGAAAAGTGCTGCCCGGTGATTTCATCTGCTCGATAGCCCTTGATGCGTTCTGCTCCCGCATTCCACGAAGTCACGTGGCCGCGAGGGTCCAGGGTAAAGATGGCGTAGTCCTTGACGCTTTCGACCATGGCGCGCAGGCGTTCTTCGCTCAACCGCAGCGCCTCCTGCGCCCGCTTGCGCTCGCTGATGTCGCGCACCACGGCCAGAACCACAGGCTCGGGGCCCGACTTGAGCGCGTTCAGCATAATGTCGACCGGGAATTCAGAGCCGTCCTTGCGACGGGCGTAAAGCTCCAGACCCGCGCCCATAGGCCGCAGACGCGGTTCGGCGAAGTAACTTCTCAGATGGGCGGCGTGCGCCCCTCGAAACCGCTCCGGCACCAGCACAGTGACGTTCTCCCCCACAACTTCGCTGCGGTGATAACCGAAAAGCCTCTCGAATTGCCCATTGACCTCGAGGATCAGCCCACCGAGACCGACCGCCACCAAGGCATCCGGGGATGCCTCAAACAAGTCTTTGAACAAGGACCGTTGGGGCGCGGACAGATCGAACGGGCCCAGGACGGTGACCCCGGGGCTGTCTGGATTGGCTTCAGAGGATGGCACGTTCTTTCCCAATGCGGGTAGAGTATACTGAACTCTCCATTGAATGTAAAGTTAACATCGTCAGGCCGGGGTGGTTTACCTTGATGTAGCGGTGGCTTTATGCCGCCATCAAGAATGGCGGGTTAAACCCGCCGCTACATGTAAGACGCGAGCCCTACGCTCCGCCGCTAGTTCGTGTTGAAGGGCAGCAAGCGCGTCGTGTAGAAATCTTCAGCCACGGTCTGAAAGATTTGGCCCAGGCTGGTTATGTTGGGATGCGAAGGAGACACGCAGCCGTTGGCGTCGTCGGAGTAGAATTTCGACGGGTCGGAGGCGATGTCCGTCATGGTGGTGCATCCAGAAATGGCCGGGGAATCCGTAGTGCAACTGTTGCTTGTCAAAGCTCCCAAGCCGACGGAGTAAACCCACGTGTAGAGGCCCGCGGCATTCTGTTGCCCGGCAGCCGTCTGGGCCGCGGTGATTGCCTGGTGGCACTCGTTCTGGTCTATCGTCGGGTCGGCCTTCAAAGCGGCCGCAGTGAAATCGCTTGCGGTCGCGGTGGCAGCACCATCGCTGAGAATGATGATCGCATTCTGCATGGTGTTCCGCGGGGCGCCGAGTTGGATGAGATCCGTAGCCGCCTCCGAGATCACTCCCGCGTAGTAGGTATTCACGCCGCCCGGGCCCTGAATGCCGTATTGGCTGCTGGTGCAGCCGACGCCGTCTTGCCAGGTGGTCGACTGCACGATGTTTGAGGAAGTGCCGTTGAGTCCGCTCGAGTCCGAATTGCGGTAGTTGCTTGAAGGCGGGACAATGGTGAAATACGGGGGACTTATGGTCGGAAGCGAGTACGGCGCGACGTACGACTTCTGCATGCCAGACCCGCAACTGGTGTAATCAGACGCCGTCTCGGCAGTGGTGTTCATACCCGGAAAGGTCAGCAAACCGACTTCATCGACGGCGTTCGGCACGTTGCCGTTTGTGACCGTCCCGCAGGAAGTGAGGTTGGCGGCGCACGGCGACATACTCTGCAGCAGAATCGTGACTGCCCATTTGGCGCACTGCAGCTTCGTGGGATTCAAAATCCCGAGACCCGAGCCGCAGGCCGGGTCGGTATCGACAGCACCCATTGAACCCGTCGAGTCCAGAACTATCGTCACGTTCGCCGGATTGGGCGTCCCGCCCCTCATTGACGCAAGCGCGTACCCGTTAATCGTCATGGAACTGATGCCGAGCACCCGGCCAAAGAAGGTGGGCACGGTGACCGACTCCGCCACGGCGACGGCGTTGGCGTTCACCGCATTGTCACACGTGATTCCCTCAGTGTTCACGATGTATTGCAGGCATCTCGCTTCGGGGTAGCCGGGGAGCATGGTCACGCCGGTAAGATCGCCGTAGGCGTTCTTGTCGCCGGCCAATCCGCTGTAGGTCGTGGCCACGGTGGCCCAGTCCGTGTTGGGCATTTCCGCGGCTCCCGCGGTGGCCGATGCTTGGGCCGAGGCTTGGAGCTCGCTATAGGCGTGGTAGATAAAACCGAAGTCGATGGCCAGCGCCGTTATCGCCATGAGGCCGACCAGGCAAACCACAAGCATCACCAATGCTTGCCCGTCTTCCCCGTGAGTGGCCCGGCGTTTTGGAGAGTTCATGATCCACCTCATTCGATACGAATTGTTGTCTGTGAGCTGAGCTCGCAGGTTGGCCAAACGTTGAGAAAAAGAATCTGCATGTTGCACGGATAGGTGGCCTGGACTTCCCCGGCGTCTCCCGGCTGCAACGCGGTGCACGTGGAACCACCACTGCCGGAAAACGTGATGCTGACCGTGATCTGTGACGTATTGAGGGTTGTGGCGGCATTGTCGAGAGCGGTTGTCGCCGCCTGGCAGGCCGTTGGAGGTCCTGTGCCGTCGCCCCGGCTTACGGCCAGCTCTCTCGCGCCATAAGCCGTCGCATTCGTCAGGGTGACGTATTGCCCGAACAAGATCCCGAACTTGATGATGCCGAACACGATCATCAGCAATGGCAACAGCATGAGCGCGAACTCGACCAGAGCCTGGCCGGCTTCGCTCCGAACGCACCCTCGCGCGGCCCGGAACGGACCCCTGCGGAGCCTTTTGCGCAGTCTGTAAGGTAGGTTCGCTTTAGATAGAACGGAGTCAGACCTGTGGTACGTCATGTGAAGCCCCCCTGGCGATCGGAGCAGCAACTCAGGCGCAGGTCGCCGCCTTAATCAGCTGCTCGCAGTCACGCACGTATTAATCTAATTCTCGCTTCTTGATTGTTGAAGCCCCGGCGAGGTGCTGTCAAGTCTCCAGTCAGTCGATAGTAAAACTGCAATTACGGGTTTTCGTACTAAACTGACTGACCATATACCCATGCGGGTTACTACGGGTGGACTACACTACCGGCTTGGGGCGAGACTTCCCTGGATCCACCGGATGGCCGGCTCGGGCGTCGGCGCCGGCCGGTGAAGCTTTCGTGCTATTCCGAGAAGCCGCTTGACAAACTAAACTAAACCGTTCAGTATTCTAAACCGGAGGAACCGACGATGATCCGCGTGCAGAGCCTGGTCAAGAAATTCGGCGACTTCACTGCTGTCCAGGACATCTCTTTCGAAGTCCAGCAGGGCGAGATCTTTGCGTTCCTGGGTCCGAACGGCGCCGGCAAGACCACCACCATCAAGATGCTGACCACGCTGCTGAAACCCACCAGCGGCACGGTCACTCTCGACGGGCTCGACCCGCAGCGCGAGCAACACGAAGCGCGCCGCCGTTTCGGAATCGTCTTTCAGGATCCGAGCCTCGAGTGGGAACTGACCGCCGCCGAGAACATGGAGATCCACGGGGTGCTCTACCATGTGCCGCGCAAGCTGCGCCACGAGCGCACCGAGCAGCTTTTGAAGCTCTTCGAGCTCTGGGAGCGCCGCAACGAGCCCGTGAAGCGATTCTCCGGAGGCATGAAGCGTCGCCTGGAGATCGCGCGCGGTTTCCTGCATACGCCCAAGATCCTCTTTTTGGATGAGCCCACGCTGGGACTCGATCCGCAAAGCCGCAATCAGTTGTGGAACCATGTCAGGCACGTCAACGAAACCGAGGAGGTGACCGTCTTCCTGACAACGCACTACATGGATGAGGCCGACCGCGTGGCGCATCGCATCGCGATCATCGATCACGGCAAGATCGTGGCGCAGGGAACACCCGCGGAACTCAAGGAACAGACCGGGACCGACTCGCTGGAGGGTGCGTTCCTGGCACTGACCGGATCGTCGATCCGAGACGAAGCGGCGGGTTCCGCCGACCAGATGCGGCAATTCGTCAAGATGTGGAGGAAATGAGAAGTGCCTCAGTCTATGGTGCAGGGTATTGCCGGCGCTACGGCTCAGACGCAGGCTGGGAAGCCTGCACTTCAAACTGAAACAACCAGGAGGAAATAACATGGGCGCCCTGTACATCCTCTGGCTTCGCGAACTGAAGCGCTACCTGCGGTCTCACACGCAGATCGTGGCCTCGCTCGGGCAGCCGCTGCTTTATCTGCTTGCCCTCGGGTTCGGTCTCGGACCGGTCTTTCAGCGCTCGGGCAACGGAAGCTACCTCCAGTTCATTGCGCCGGGCGTGATCGGCATGATGGTGCTCTTCACCTCGATCTTTTCGGGCATCGGCCTGCTTTGGGACCGCCAGTTCGGATTCCTCAAAGAAACCCTCGTGGCGCCGGTTCCGCGGCTGACCGTCGTTCTCGGCAAGACGCTGGGGGGTGTCACCGTGGCGCTCATCCAAGGGACTCTGGTGGTGATCGTGACTTTGATTGCCGGATTCCGGCCGGGCAGCGTGGCCGCTATCCCATTTGCTTTCGCTTTCATGGCCCTCATCGCGCTGGTTTTCGCCGGACTCGGCACCGCGATTGGCTCGCGCTTGCAGGACATGCAGGGCTTCCAGCTCATCATGAACTTTCTCGTGATGCCCATTTTCTTCTTGTCGGGCGCGCTGTTCCCGCTCGACCATCTCCCGAAAGTGCTGGGCGCCATCACCACGGCCGATCCGCTCTCGTACGGCATCGACGGTCTGCGCGGCACGCTTATCGGACGCTCGCACTTCGGCCTTACGATCGATCTGGCGGTGCTCGTCGTGATCGCGGTGGCCACGCTCACCGTCGGGAGCTACCTCTTTTCGAAGATCGAGGCCTGACGTGCCCCGCCCGCGCAGCACTCGCGCCCATCGGAACGTGCTCTATGCCGCCATGAAGCTGTTCGCCGCCGAAGGTATCGATGCCACCAGCATGGACGCGATTGCCGCCGCCTCGGGCGTGAGCAAGGCCACCATCTATAAGCACTGGCGCGATAAAGACGCGCTGTGCCTGGAAGTGCTCGCGAGTCTGCACGGCCTCGACGAGCCGCCGCTTGCGAAGACCGGCGACAATCGCGCTGACATGATCGCCGTGCTGAAGCGCCAACCGCAGGCACGGCGGGGCGACCTGCAAGCGCGTCTGATGCCACACCTTGCGGCTTATGCGGCGCGCAATCCCGCGTTCAATAAGGCGTGGCGAGCGTCCATGCTGGCGCCCGCGCGAATTGAGCTTACCCAGTTGCTCAAGCGCGCGATCGCTGAAGGGTCGCTGCCCGCAGACCTGAATCTGGACGTGAGCTTGCGGCTGTTGATGGGCCCGATGATCTACGGGCAATTGATGACGGCGATGGATCGCAAGTTCCCGGAGGACATGGCGGAACGGGTCGTGGACGCGTTCTGGCGGGCGCATTCGCTTCCGCTCGCCAAATCTTAATCGGCCAGGGACCCCTGCACTCGCTGTTATGTTACTTGCCACTTGCCACTTGCCAGCTGTCACTGCCTTTAAGCTATCCCAGATGATACACGACTATCTTTTCGGATAGTCCGCGTCTAATACACCGAACTTGTAATGATCGCCTCATGAATGGTTTGAGAGTGCATACCGCTTTGGGCTATGACGTGCCCAACGACTTGGTGTCCGTGTTCTTAGTCAGCTGGCTCGGACTATTATCACGGCTAGGCGCTAGTAAGGACCCAGGTAGCTTTGCTTTGGGGGCTGGGCAAGGACCGAAGAGCTGGCACCAGCGACGCTGCGGCGCGCGGTCAGAAAATCGGAACCACACAGCCTCCTTTCCAGGCCGTGGCGCGTCGATGTACCCCCAACGGCGCTCACCTCTCGGTGACCCGCCCCCCAACGCGCTGCGGCCTTCTTTTTCCTCCTCGCATCCTTCAGCCCGACTCCAAATCAGGTAGTGGTCAGTTGCTGTAGCGCCGGTGTTCCCACCGGCGCGCTCGACCTGAAAAAATCGCCGGCGAGGACACCGGCGCTACAGCAAGCTGACCCAGGGGTGCGTCGGCGCGCAGCCTTCATCAACCAGTCTCGCGCCCGGGCGGCTTAGTTCGCCTCGAACGCGGCTGAGGATCGCGCGCAGCGTCGCTCGAGTGCCGTCATCGGACCCGGACTGCGGGTTCCTGACGTCGCTCCGGCGTCGAAATGCCTGCGCGGTTGCCGGCCACAGTTCCCAATGTCCATTGAAGATCGATCCCACCAGCTTCGCGGCAAGGAATGCCGCGTGCGCCGCTTTTTGAGCACCGGTGTCGAGGTGACGCCAATGCGCCAGCAGCCGATTACGCTCGTAGACCGTCCGCACGCGGCGACGTGAATAGGCGGGCGTGATGGTAGACGAGAACCGGTGCCACACCGTACTGCGCGGCTCGTAATGAACCTCGTAGCCATGCTTCCAGGCGCGCAACGACAACTCGACGTCTTCCCAGCCGAAGGGCGCAAACGACTCGTCGAAGCCGCCCAACTCCAGGAATTTCCAGCGGTCGAACATGGACGATCCGCCGGTCGCAAACAGCGTTAGCCACGGGCCGTCCGAGCCCGCCGCCGATTCCTCGACGAAGTAGCGCCGGTGAATGCCGATGAACCCGCGCCGGAACTCGCCCAACTGGCCGGCGCCGGACAACCTGCCCGTATCGTAGTCGTAGACCTGGCTGGCAACGGCGAAGACCGCGGGCGACGTGAAGTGGGCCGCTAGCGGCGGCAGCGTCGCGGCTTCCAGCGCCACGTCGTTGTTCACCACGTAGATCAGCGAGTAGCGCGCAGCCCGTACGCCCCGATTCGCGGTAGGGGCGAATCCCGCGCGCCGGGCTGTCGGCTCCGCGCGGACGCGCGGACAGTGCGCGGCGAGCCACGCCAGGGTGTCGTCGCTGCTGGCGTCGTCCGCCACGATGATCTCGGTAGGCTCACGGGACGCCGACTCAAACGCGGCGGCGGCGCGGACGATCGTGGGCAAGTAGCGCTCGAGCAGCGCGCGGCCGTTCCAACTTGGAATCACGATACTGACGCCGGGATCCGACGCGATTGCGGGCACGATGGGCTCAGACGTCATGAGGCTTCAGCCAGGCGTTCGGCGCAGAGTTCGAACGATGATCCGCCATCCCGGCGCGTGCTGATCGATTCCCAGACGCCAAAGGACGGCTTCAGCAGATAGTAACGCAAGCGTCCGCCGCGCGGTCCGTGGAGACGCGTCAGCCGGTTCAGCATCGTGTGCTTGAACGCATGGTAGTTCCCGGTGCCCGTCGAGTTGCCGGATGCGCGTACTTTGAAACCCGCCGTTTCCAGCATGCGCGTGAGCGTGGCTGGCGTGAAGTGGAACAGATGGTACGGCAGCGACAACTCGTACCAGTCGGCGCCAAATCGTTGCGCGAGGTAACTCGCGAAGTTCGGCGCGCGCACCAGCAACAGACCGCCCGGACGGAGCAGGCGGAAAGCCTGCTTCAGCGCGTCGGCCGGATTGGGCAGGTGCTCGAGCACGTCCCAGAACGTGATCACGTCGAACTGCGCGCCGGGCAAGACCGCGGCGCTCAAATCCTGGGTCACGATACGGTCTGCACCCAGCCGGCGCTGCGCTTCACGGAACGCCGCCGGCATCACTTCCAGGCCGTAGCGATCCCATCGCGCCGGATCGAGCGCCAGCAGGAACAAGCCAAGCCCGCAGCCCACGTCGAGAATGCGTCCGCTCTGCCGGAATCGCCCGAGGAAGGATGTGCGCGACGCCTGGTCGCGCCGCACCCACGATAAATCACCGGCGTTAGCCCGTCCCCAGTATTCCGGCCGGTAGTACTCTTCAAGCTCCGATCGTCCCAGGCGCGGCCATGTCGTCACCAAGCCGCATTGCGGGCAGCGGAGCAAAACGAACGTGCGCGGCGCACGCCCACTCGCGATCGTCGCTTCGAGGACTCGCTCCGCCGCCACGCCTCCGCAGAAAACGCAAGTTTCGCCCCTCCGCATGCTGGACTTCGTCAAGTTACAGAGCGGATTCGCCGAATCTGCAATTGGAGACACCCATTTTGCCAAAAAACGGCCTTTTTTTAGCCTTAACATACTGGAAACAATAGAGATAACCTCGTCGGGTTCGCTCGCTGGGGCTTCGGGGATAAATGACTGAAGCAGCTAGAGTTAACTGCGCCGGGTTCGCTCGGGTTCGCTTTTCAAAGCGGTGTCCGGAAGGAGGCGTTGGCCTGGTGGAATGAGCGGGGCTCAATCCCTCTGTCATGTAAATATTACCTATATCATGGTTCTGTGGAAAAGTCAAGCCCAGAGAGTCGAGGGTAGTACGTCAGTTCTTCAGTCGGGCAGTATGTCAGTGCATCAGTCTCAACTCAAGCTGACCGACAGCCCGAGGTGCTGACAAACTGACTTACAACCATGTTGAGACGGGCCTCGTGATTCCAAACAGCCCTAGGAGCAGTCAACGACAGCTCTAGCTAACCAGTAATTAATCCTTTTTATAGAATCGATTAGACGAAAAATGTGTTGACACCTCATGCGAAAAGGGGTACATTATTTGGCCGGGCGAGCGTGGGCCGGAGCACCTCACCTCGTCCCGTTTATATTTTGTCACATTGCGCATTTTGCGCTTGGGATCGGGCATCAGTGAGGTCGGCTCGAGGGAGTCACGACGTGCTTGATCCGGTGTAGTCTAGCGGGCTGGGATAGCGCACGGCTCTCCTAGTTGGGTCCTGGTTTTAAGATCGCGAAAATTCAAAGCCTAGGAGGAGGACGCACATGGTCGTCAGATGTAATCATGCGCGCAACAGTTTCCTGGTGTGGAGCGCCATCGCGCTCGCCATCGCGCTGGCATTTTGGCGCGCGCCAGCCGCAAACGCCCAGACGTTGACTACTGGAGCCATTTCCGGCACCGTGACCGACCAGTCGGGCGCCGTGGTGCCCAACGCAACGGTGACGGCAACCTCAAACGGCACCGGTTACAGCCGGACGGTGCAGTCGGAGTCAAATGGGAATTTCAACTTCGCCCAAATGCCCTTGGGCGAATACAGGCTGAACGTGAAGGCCGCCGGCTTCCGCAACGCGGACGTAGGTCCGATCGCAGTGCAGGTGGCGCAAACCGCGACACAGAACGTCAGTCTGGAAATCGGCCAGGCCACACAGACGGTGGAAGTGACCGCGCAGGGATCGATCATTCAAGTCGACAACCCGAATACGACCACCACTGTCAGCTCGCAGGCCATCGCCAACCTGCCCAACCCGGGCGGCGACCTCACCTTTGAGGCGCAGTTCGCCCCCGGCGGCGTGATGAACAACACGGGCGGTTACGGCAACGTGGAGTTCAACGGTCTGCCGGCGACTTCCAACAACTTCACCATCGACGGTCTCGACGCCAACGATCCGTTCCTGAACCTGAACAACTCCGGCGCCACCAACCTGCAACTCGGGTTGGACGCCATCCAGGAAGTGAGCGTCAATACGACGTCGTATGCCACCGACCAGGGCCGCCTGGGCGCGTCGCAGATCAATTACACCACCAAGTCCGGCACCAACCAGATCCACGGCCAATTGCACGAGATCTGGAACGGCTCCCTCTTCAATACCGCCGACTATTTCGTAAACGCGACGGGCGGCACGAAGCCGCGCTCCAACGTGAACGAATTCGGCGGCAACGTGGGGGGCCCGATCATCAAGGACAAGTGGTTTTACTTCGCGGACGTGGAAGGCACCCGGATCGCGATCCCGATCGTCGAATCCAACATCACCACTCCCAGTCTCAACTACCAGAATTACGTGCTGAATACGGCTCTGCCGAGCGGTGGATTCGATCCGGTCTTCAGCCGGAATCTTCCGGCTCAACCGGCGGAAGTCCCCTTCTATAAGACCATGTTCGGCCTGTACGGCAATCCGGGCGGAACCCCGCTACCGGAGATCGGCTGCCCACTAAATACCGATGGTTCCACGATCAGCTCAGGGACGAGCGCTCCCGACGGTGCCGGTTGCGCCAACCAGCGCACGTTCAACCTCATCAATTTCGCCAAAGAGACGCTGGTCACCGGCAAGGTGGACCGCTCCGGAGAGAAGAACCAGCTCTGGTGGCGCTTCCAGCTCGACAACGGCCAGCAGCCCACCTACAAGGACCCTATCAACTCCATTTTCGACGCCATCTCCATCCAGCCCGAGCGTAACGGCAACATGGGGTGGACACATACCTTCGGTCCGACGCTGGTGAACAACTTCAACCCGGGCTTTGCCTGGTACTCGGCCATCTTCGAGCCGCTAAGCCTCACCAAGACGCTCGACGCTTTCCCCATCGATCTGTTCTCTAACTTCCAGGGGCTGGGCGGCATCGATGAGGTCTGGCCCCAGGGCCGCAACGTCACGCAGTGGCAGTTGAACGACACCATGACGTGGACCAAGGGCAAGCACGAAATCAAATTCGGCGCAAACACGCGCCGGGTGCTGGTGAGCGATCACGACACCGGTATCTTAGCCACACCGGTGGTTGAAGACTTCGACTTGCCGGCATTCACCTTTGGCGCCGCCGACCTCAGCGTTCAGAACTTCCCGATCAGCGAGGACGAGCCCATCGGAATCGTCAACCTGGACACATTCTTCGACGATACTTTCAAGGCCACGCAGAAGCTCACGCTGACCTTCGGAGTCCGCGCGACCTGGAATTCCAACCCCAAGAACCAGCAGGATCTTTATTCCGAGCTGCCCGGTTCGTTCTTCAGCATCTCTCACAGTGTCGACCAGCCGCTCAACCAGGTGATCAGTCCGGATCAGGCGTTCCTTTTCCGCACGGGCACGCCGCTCATCTTCTGGCAGCCGCGGGGCGCATTTGCCTACCAGTTGAAGTCGAACACGGTAATCCGTGGCGGCTTTGGAGTTTTCAGTGACATCTTCCCGGCCAGCCTGGCGGACTCGATGGCCGAGAACCCGCCCTACGATCCTCAGTTTGTGGGCGGGCCTTTTGGATCACCGGGGATCGGCGGAAACGCCGTCGCACCCGGCGTGCCCGGCAGCATTGAGAGTGCAGACGCCGCCGCGAACGCAGCCTTCCAGGCCGGTTTCACAAGCGGAGCGCTCTCTTGCGCAGCGCCGACGGCACTGCCTCCTCCGAACTGCGTGCCTTCGGCCGGCGTCACGGCCGTGCCCAGCGGCCAGATGCAATATCCTTACTCCATGCAGTGGAGCCTGGGGGTGCAGCAGCAGTTTGCCAACAGTTGGGGATTGCAGGTCCAGTATGTAGGGACCAGGGCGGTCCACCAGCCTTACAACGAGCAGGTGAACGGCTTTGAAACCGCCTGTGCGGGTTGCTTCTCGCCATGGCCTTTCAACAACCCCGTGGACGAGCGGATGGGAGGCGTTACCCAGTACCTGCCAGGCGCGATGTCCACTTACAACGGTCTGCAGACGAGCATGACTAAGCGTCTGAGCCACGGCCTCACGTTCACAGGGAACTACACCTGGAGCCACTGCCTGGACACCATCTCCAACGCCGGTAACGGCTTCAGCCCAACGAGCAACACCAATCCCATCCCTGGCGAGCTATACCGCTATTACGGCAACTGCGACTATGACGTTCGCAACTCCTTCAACGGTAACTACGTTTACCAGCTTCCTTTCCACAGCGCGAGCGCGTGGCTGAACCAGGCGATCGGCGGCTGGCAGATCTCCGGCGACCTGTTCATGCGGACCGGCTTCCCCTTCTCGGTCCAGAGTGCGAGCTGCGGGACATACATCATCCAGGGCAGCGGGCTGTGCTTTGCCAACCAGCTATCCGGTGTGAACCCGTACTCAAAGTTAATGACCATTCAGGGCGTTACCCAGCCGGGCCAGGTGCAGTGGCTGAATCCGGCTGCGTTCGAATCGGTGATCGATCCGAGCACCGACACCTGCGTCGGGGCCGGCGGCGTGGAAGCAAACACGGCTGCCAATTGCCAGTACGGTTCCATGGGCCGCAATTCGCTTTTCGGTCCCGGCTTCTTCTGGAGCGACTTCTTCCTCACGAAGCGCTTCAAGCTGACGGAGCGGCTTACGCTGCGGGTTGACGGGCAGTTCTACAACGTGTTCAATCATCCCAGCTTCAACATGAGTGGAGTCCCCACGGCGGGTATTCCTGGTATCGCATCCACCTTGGTGGGCGTCGGCACCATCAATTCAGAGGTGAAGCCGCCGACCGGGCTGCTCGGTTCGGGCCTGGGAGGCGACAATGCTGTCCGCATGATTGCCCTCCAGGGGCGCTTGGAGTTCTAAACCGTAGGGGCGGTTCGCGAACCGCCCCGACATTCCATTTGGTTGTTAGTTCCGAGGGGCGGGCATTCAACCCGCCCCATTTTGTTTTTGCCGGCGGCCACTCGATGCACGTAGGGGCGGTTCACGAACTGCCCCCCATCACGAAACCTGAACCGCCCCCATCCGAAAACCGGGCGAGAGAGGACTGGGCGTGCAACGCGGGCGCATCAGGATGCGCCCCTACGCGCTTGCGGCTGGCGTGAGTGGATAACGACGCGATGTATCGCGGCAATCGCGGCAGCAGACCGTTTACAAATCCAACTACGCGATCTAGAATGAAGCGACTTCAAATTCGGGGGCAAAAAACCATGAAACGCAACATCGTTGCAGCAGTTCTGGCTGTGGTGCTGGCCGCTGCCGTGCCCATCCTCAGTAAAGCTAAGAAGACGTCGGGCCAAATTCTGGATCAGCAGGCATTTCGCAACGTGCATTCCTACTGCATTCAAACCCAGGATCTGGGGTCTCACTACGCGCAGATGGTGCAGAGTTTCTTCAACGAGCAGGATAAGCCCAATAGCATGGTGAATCAATTGCCATGGAAGCTGGTGAGCGACTGCAACCAGGCGGATGCGGTGATGAGCTTCAAGTTCTCCGAGACCGAGGAGCCCGCCAACGCGACGAACGGAGGAAATATGCAGGTCGGATCGGCCATGGGAATCGTGAATGTCACCTGGTTTCAGGTCACCGCAGTTGTGTCCAGCCGGACTGATTCGAAACCGATATATCAGGTTCAGGGCGCCAGGACCGAGGAGCGCGGCGAACGTGCGCTTGAAAAGACAATCCGGGACCTTGCAAAAGACCTCAAGTCCACCCAATAGCATCAGAGCAGATGAGGGGAGGAGGGTCTATGAAACGGAGCATAGTTTTAGTGGTTGTGGCGGGGGTGCTCATCGGAGCCGCCCCCCTGCTTGCAAAGGGTAAGAAATTATCAGGCCAGGTTCTGGATCGGCAGGCCTTTCGCAACCTGCATACCTACTGCATCCAAACCCAGGACTTGGGCTCTCACTACGCGCAGATGGTCCAGAGCTTCTTCCGCGAGCAGGACAAACCCGACAGCATGGTGAATCAATTGCCCTGGAAGCTGGTGAACGATTGCAACCAGGCCGATGCCGTCATGAGCTTCAAGTTCTCAGAAACTTCAGAACCTTCCAACGCTACTGAGGGAGGAAGTCTCTACGCAGGCGCATCCATGGGGACGATCAATACCTCATGGTTCCAGGTCACGGCGGTGGTCTCGAACCGGTCTGACCTGAAGCCGATTTATCAGGTCCAGGGCGACCGCGCGCCGGAACGCGGCGAGCGCGCGATGGAGAAGACGTTCAAAGAAATCGGCAAGGATCTCAAGTCCACCCAGTAGCGCCTGTGGACGCGCTGGCCCCCGGGAGGAGCTGTGAAACGCGGTGTGGTGGCCCTCGTCGCGATGGCGATCTTATTGATAACCGGCTCTCTATCTGCAAAAGGCACGAAGTTCGCCGGCAAGGTTCTCGACCCCGAAAAATTCCGAAGCGTGCACACGTATTGTGTGCAAGTCCAGGATATCGGGACCTATTACGCCGGGATGGTCAAGAGCTTCTTCAACTCGGAGCGCAAGCCCAATAGCCTTGTGAATGAATTGCCGTGGAAGCTGGTGAATGATTGCACCCAGGCCGACGCGGTGATGACTTTCGAGTTTTCGCAGGCCTCCGACTACGGGGAGTCTTCGGGCGGAGGAAATGCTTCGGCCGGCGCTGTCGCTCCGGCGGCCGGGGGAGCCATCCAACAAACGTTTTTTCAGGCAACGATTACCGTCCGCGACCCGTCCGACCAGAAGCCGATATATCAGGTTCAGGGCGACCGGGCGCCGGAGCGTGGCGAGCTCGCGCTCGAGAAAGCGTTCCGCAAATTCGCGAAGGATCTCAGGTCAACTGAGTGATTATTTCAGTTTGTCAGTACGTCAGTATTTCAGTACGTCGGTTTGTCAGTTCGGCGGTTAAGCGAACTGAAAACTGAAATACTGACAAACTGACGAACTTCAATTGACATCCCGTTTCAAACCCTCGAAAATCAAACTTGCGCGTTGGCGTTCACTCCGAAGCTCGGAGTGTCCAACTCCGAACTGAACAACTCCGAACTGAAGACCTGACATACTGACGTACTGAGAAACTGCCTTGGACTATAACCATCAAGAGATCGAGCGGAAGTGGCAGGACAGGTGGGCGCGCGAGCATTTATTCGAGACGGAGGCCGACCGGGCGCGGACGAAGTACTACGTCCTCGAGATGCTGCCTTATCCTTCCGGCGACATCCACATGGGGCACGTGCGCAACTACTCGATCGGCGATGCGCTGGCGCGATATTTGCGTATGAAGGGCTACAACGTGCTGCATCCCATCGGCTGGGACGCGTTCGGCCTGCCGGCGGAAAACGCGGCCATCAAGAGCGGACGGCATCCGTCGGAGTTCACCTTCACCTACATCGACCGCATGCGAGGCCAGTTGCAGAGGCTCGGCTTCAGTTACGATTGGCGGCGCGAGGTGACCACCTGCGTGCCCGAGTACTATCGCTGGAACCAATGGTTCTTCATCAAGATGTTCGAGCGCGGCCTGGCCTATCGCAAGGAAGCCCGAGTGAACTGGTGCACGAAGTGCCAAACCGTGCTGGCGAACGAGCAGGTGGTGGACGGCTGCTGCTGGCGGCACGAGGACACGCCGGTGGAGGAGCGTGAATTGGAGCAGTGGTTCCTGAAGACCACTGCCTACGCCGATCAACTCCTCGACGACATGAAGGGCCTGCGCTGGCCGGAGCGCGTGCTGACCATGCAGCGCAACTGGATCGGCAAGTCGATGGGCTCCGAGGTGGATTTCGACGTCGATGGCTTGGAAGAATCGGTCCGCATCTTCACCACGCGGATCGACACCATCTTCGGTTGTACTGCGTTGTTCCTGGCTGCCGAGCATCCGCTGATCGAGGAACTGATCGCGGCCTCGGAGCAGCCCGAGGAACTGGCGCGCGAGGTCGAGCGAATCAAGGCGTCCTCGGTGCAGACACGGGTCGAAGTAGATCTCAAGAAGGAAGGCGCGCCCACGGGCTTCAAAGCGCGAAATCCGTTCAACGGCGTCGATGTTCCCATCTGGATCGCGAATTTCGTGCTGATGGGCTACGGCACAGGCGCCGTCATGGCCGTGCCGGCGCACGATCAGCGTGATTTCGAGTTCTGCTCGGCGTACGGTCTGCCGATCCGCACCGTGATTGTTCCCGCGCAGGTAGCGGCAGATGCCCGCCTAAAGGCCGGCGTTACGAGGCCAGCGACTGGGGCAGAGGCGTTTACGGATTATGGAGTGCTGGTGAACTCCGGCGCGTATAGCGGCCTAGGCTCCGAAGAAGCCATCACCCGGATGACCGACGACGCGGAGAAGGGCGGGTTCGGCAAGCGCAAGGTCTACTTCCGAATCCGCGACTGGGGCGTGTCGCGCCAGCGCTACTGGGGCACGCCCATCCCGATGATCTACTGCAATGGATGCGGAATCGTGCCGGTGCCGGAAGAGGATCTGCCGGTGGTGCTGCCGCGCAACGTCAAGCTGACCGGTGAGGGTCGCGCGGCGTTGGCCAGCGTGCCGGAGTTCGTAAATGTGAAGTGTCCGAAGTGCGGCGGCGCCGGTCGTCGCGAGACCGACACCATGGACACGTTTGTCGATTCGTCGTGGTATTTCTACCGCTACACCGATCCCAGCATCGCCACGGCGCCCTTCGATCGTGCGGCGGTGAAGCACTGGTTCCCGGTCGACCAGTATATCGGTGGCATCGAGCACGCCATCCTGCACCTGATCTACATGCGGTTCTGGACGAAAGTCATGCGCGACATCGGCCTGGTGAAGTTCTCCGAGCCCGTGTCGCGCCTGTTCAATCAGGGCATGGTGATCAAAGACGGCGCCAAGATGTCGAAATCCAAGGGCAACGTTGTGGACCCTGTGGCGATGTGCGCGCGCTACGGCGCGGACACGGTGCGGCTCTACATGCTGTTCGCCGCGCCGCCCGAGAAGGATCTGGACTGGAGCGATAAGGGCATCGAGGGCGCGTCGCGATTCCTGAATCGCGTCTATCGCATGGTGATGCGCTACGCCGACCGCCTGCGTGACGTGTCCGCCGGCGCGATTGCGGCCTGGAATGGCGCGAACGCGCTCAGCCCCGAGGAACGACGCCTGGCGCGGAAGGCTCATCGGACGCTGCGGCACGTCGGCGACGACATGGAAGAGCGCTGGCACTTCAACACGGACGTCGCCTTGGTCATGGAGCTGGCCAATGAGATCGCGGACCTCGCGCCGTCGATCGAATCGGGCGCGGTGCGCGCGGAGGTGCTCAAGTCTGCGCTCGAAATGCTGGTCCTCATGCTGGCTCTCTTCACCCCGCACATCGCCGACGAGCTGTGGGAGGCTCTGGGACATCAGGGTTCCACGCTGCGGGTGGCGTGGCCGGCGGTTGATCCCGCATTGGCGGCCGAAGAAGAACTCGAAATCCCGGTGCAGGTGAACGGCAAGTTGCGCGCGCGCATCCGTGTGCCCGTCACCGTCACCGACGACGAAATCCGGTCGCTCGCCCTGGCGGAGCCCAAGGTCCGCGAGCAGACGGATGGCCAGCAGATCGTCAAAGTGATCGTTGTCTCCAAGAAGCTGGTGAATGTCGTCGTGAAATAATTGACTCGTTGATTCATTGAATCATCGGCTCAATGCCAAGCCGCCTGGAATGGGAGCAAAGGCCCGGGTTGAGGTAAATGAATCGATGAGTCGATGAGTCAATGAGTCAATTCATGGAACACCCGCAACCTATCGTCGTTCTGGATTTCGGTTCCCAGTACACCCAGCTCATCGCGCGACGGATTCGCGAGATGCAGGTGTACTCGGTGATCGTGCCCTGCCACATTCCCTTCGACGATCTCGCGTGCATGAAGCCGCAGGCGCTGATTCTCTCTGGCGGCCCCAGCTCGGTCTACGATCCGACGTCGCCCACGGCGGACGTTCGCATTTTCAGCCTCGGGCTGCCGGTGTTCGGCATCTGCTACGGTCTGCAATTTATCTCGCACAAGCTTGGCGGCAAAGTGGAGCCCGCGGCGCGACGCGAATACGGTTTTGCGCAGCTCGAACTGGATGCTTCAGGCGGGTTTCTCGCCGGGCTGCCCTCGCCACTGCGCGTCTGGAACAGCCACGGCGATCACATCGCGGAGGTGCCGCCGGGATTCCGGGTGACGGGCCGAACCGAGAATGCCGTTTCGGTGATTGAGAATCCAGAGGCGCGCGTTTACGCCGTGGAATTCCATCCCGAGGTGCACCACACGGATCGGGGGACTGAAGTCCTGCGCCGTTTCGTGTTCGATATCGTCGGCGCGCGGCCGAACTGGTTTCCGCGGTCCTTCGTGGAGGGGACGGTCGAGCAGGTTCGCGAGCAGGTGGGCGGCGGGCATGCGCTCTGCGCGCTCTCCGGCGGCGTGGACTCGGCCGTGGCGGCTACATTGGTAGGCCGCGCGCTCGGCGAGCGGCTCTCCTGCGTCTTCGTCAACAACGGCCTGCTGCGCCAGAACGAGTTCGAGGAGGTCGCGGAGGCGCTTCAACAGCAGGGGCATGTGCGCGTGCGCGCCGTCGACGCCTCCGCCCGATTCCTGAAGCGCCTCGAAGACGTCACCGATCCCGAGAAGAAGCGCAAAATCATCGGCGAGGAGTTCATCCGCGTCTTCGAAGAGGAAGCGCGCCGCGTCGGCAAGGTCGATTTCCTGGTCCAGGGGACGCTCTACCCGGATGTGATCGAGTCCGTGTCGGTCCGCGGCCCGGCGGCCACCATCAAAAGCCACCACAACGTCGGCGGGCTGCCGCCCGACCTGCAGTTCACGCTCATCGAACCGCTGCGCGAGCTGTTCAAGGACGAGGTCCGCCGCGTGGGACGGGAGCTCGGGCTCAGCGAAGAAGTGGTCGGCCGCCAGCCTTTTCCCGGGCCCGGCCTGGCAGTGCGCATCCTGGGCGCCGTCACGCCGGAGCGGCTGCGGCTGTTGCGCGAGTCGGACGCCATTGTGCAGCAGGAGGTGAAGCGCGCCGGACTCTACAATTGCCTGTGGCAGTCGTTTGCCGTGCTGCTGCCCGTCTCAAGCGTGGGCGTGATGGGCGACGCCCGTACTTACGCCTTCACCATTGCCGTGCGCGCCGTGGAATCTGAAGACGGCATGACGGCCGATTGGGCCAAGTTGCCGCCCGCGCTGCTGGAGCGCATTTCCACCCGGATCGTCAACGAGGTCAAAGGGATAAACCGCGTCGTCTACGACATCACGTCGAAGCCCCCGGGCACAATTGAATGGGAATAGGTCGTCGCCCGAGGAACAGGCGGCCGGGCCTAGTCAGCGGGTGGCCAGCTTCTGAGCCACATAGAGCAGTAGTTGATGGTCCTTCTCGTCGATGCTTTCGGTGAGCCGTTTGACCTTCTCGAAGAAGCGGGCCTCGCTCTCGGCCTCAGCCTGTTCCTTGGAGTTGGTCTTGGGACCCTGCCCCGAAGCGTTATCGCCCTCGTAAAACAGCTCATAAAGCGGCACTTCGAGGGCCGCCGACATCCGTTCCAGGGTCTCGAGAGAAGGCACCGTGTGACCGTTTTCAACCCGGGAGATATAGCAGCGAAGCAGCCCGGTGCGGCGCTCGATGTCGCCCTGCGAAAGGTCCAACTTCTCCCGAAGATCCCGGAGGCGCTTCCCGATAAGCATCATTCAGGATGCTGACACAAAGCGGCTAACCCGTCAACGGCAAAACCGCTGTCTGGAGCCTGCGGTTTCAGATTCAGGGGCGACCCTCCGTGGCCGCACGATTGCAGCTGGCCCTTGAGGTGCAACCAGTTGGGCGGAAACAGGGGCCGCCCCTAATCTAGATTGGGAGAGTAGCCGGCGGTTTTCTGCCCTGTCCACCGGGTGCAAAGACGTTGTAACCTGAGGATTACCGGCCTCGTCTTTAGCCTTAGGGAAGGCGAGTTCATGGAAACTCGATGGCCACCCTCGAAAAGGATGACCCAGAGGTTGAGTGGATCCGCCGCACCCAACGGGGTGACGGCGACGCTTACGCTCTGCTGGTCGCGCGCTATGAGCGCCGCGTGTTCAGCTTGGTTTACAGGATCCTGCACCGGCGCGAGGAAGTGGAAGAGGTCTCGCAGGAGATCTTCGTCAAAGCCTTCCTGGCGGTGGGAAATTACCACTTCGAGGCGGCGTTCGGCACTTGGTTGATGCGCATTGCGATCAACCACTGCTACGATCAGTTGCGGCGGCGGCGGTCTTCGCGGCTTACGTACTTCTCGGAGATGTCGCAGGAGAGCGAGCAGGCGGTCGTGCTGGGAACGGAGAGCCGCGAGGGTGGCGGCGGACGTGTCCAAGCGGATATCGAGAGCCGCGACTTGGCCGGCAAGCTGCTCGAACGCGCGCCGCCCGAGGATCGCGTGATCCTGACGTTGAAGGAGATAGAGGATCTCTCCGTGGAAGAGATCGGAAAGCTGTTGAAGCTGAAGTCCAGCACCGTCAAGGTGCGGCTGCATCGCGCTCGCAAGCGCATGCTGGCGGACTTCCGCCGTTGGCAGGAGGGGAAATAACCATGCGCTGCCGCAAGGTCCGGAAGTTAATCGTGGAGAAAAGGCCACTGGGTTCTCCGGCCGCCCGCTCTTCGGAGTTCTCCGGGGAGATGGAGCGGCATCTGGCCCAGTGCCCCGCTTGCGCCGCCTATGCGAAGGATTGGGGGCGCGTGCAAACGGCTCTGCGGCGCGTGGCTGAGGATCCCGTTCCGGAGCCGAGCCTGGGATTCGCTGTGCGCCTCGCTCGCCAGTTGCCGGGCGCCGCGGCCGAAGCGCGGGCCAGCGAGGCCTTGCTCGAACGAACCGGACGGCGCTTTGTGCTGGCGGGACTTCTGGCTGCCGTGCTGCTGGTGCTCGGACTACTGGTGCCGCCTTCAGGTCCCGTCCGCTCGCCTGAGGCCGCGGAATTACAGACGGCAAGGTCCGAAGCCATGGCGGCGCAGAATTATCCGATCTTTTCCAATCAGGCCATCGAAGGCGAGTACGAGTTTGCCCCGGCACAGAGCGGAGGACACTGAACCGGATGCAACGCCGCGCCGCTCTCTACTTTGTACTCACTCTCCTGCTGGGCGTGGCCGTCGGCGCCGTGGGCATGTTCCTTTATGCCTGGTACGGCGGCCACTGGCATCGGCCGATGACCCGGCACGATTTCGTCAAGTACCTCAGCCACCAACTGAAGCTCGACAGCAACCAGATCGACCAGGTAACGCAGATTCTCGACGCTTCGTCGAAGAAGTTCGACGATTTGCGCGCCCAGGCGCGTCCGCAGTTTGACGCTTTGCGCCAGCAGACCGACGACCAGATTCGCCAGGTGCTTCGTCCCGACCAAGCGCAGAAGTTCGACGACGTGATTCACAAGTGGCAGCAGAACATGCATCCGCCTGAGGAGAGACATGGCGGACACCATCCCCCGCCGCACTGAGACCTCACGACCTTGACGTAATCCCCGCTCGCCAGCTTCACTCGTGTGGCCACTGTTGCATAACTCGCCCACGGACAAGTCGACCACTAAGGTGCCGAAATGCAGAAGCGAGGTCATCATACAACTCGCCCTGAGCGATCATGGTCCCGCGAAAGGAAATCCCCGCACGGCATCCCTCATGTGAGATCGCCAGCTAACTTAGAAGTTCAGCATCATCCCAAGCTGGATTAACCGATTATCGAGAGCCTGACTGATCACACCGGCGCCTGCCACTCCAATGTTCGCGGCCGGTAAATTAAAATTCGGACTATTAAAGGTATCGTACGTTTCCGCCTTGAACGTCAGGTTCCCAGCCTCGCCGAGCTTCGAGATGGGGAATTTCTTCATCAAGGCGAAATCAATGTCGTGAAAGGGCGGCCCGTACAGGAAGTCCCGCCCCGAGTTCCCGAAGGTATAGGGTGCCGGCTCGACGAACGCCGCCGGATTAAACCACTCATTGATCGTCGGATTCGTGACGTTCCCGCTGCCAATCCGGTTCGGGCGCCAGCCTCCCGACAACGCTCCGCTGAGGTCGGCGGTGCCCATCATGGGCGTAAAAGGGGTGCCCGTGCGCTCGGTGAACACGGAGGTGAGTTCCCAACCACCTAGAATGGCATCGGCAGCCCCGCCGCCGTTCAGGAAACGCTGCCCTCGCCCTACGGGGAACCGATAGATGACGTCGCCGTTGAATACGTCTCGCTCATCCGTGGCCGCGCCGCCGTAATCCTGACTCGGAGTGTAGGCGTCCTGCCAATAGGTGGGGGCACCGGTTCCGCCATTGGCGGTCATCGTATCCAGCGCGTGCGACCAGGCATAGTTGGCCTGGAACATCAGGCCGTGGCCCATGTCTTTCTTCGCCGTAAACTGGAAGGCGTTGTAATTGCCGTAATCGACGGGGTTGTAGTCGGTGATGCTGGCAAACTGGGGGTAGGGCCGGTTCAACTGGGCATTGCCGACACCGAGCAGGCTCTCGGGAACCTGGTTAAAGTCCCGCCAGTTCCCTGAACCGGGCATATGCAACGAGTGGTTGCCGACATAAGCGGCATCCAGCAAGATGCCTCCTTTGAGCTGGTGTTGAACATCCAGCCGGTATTGCTCGTTGTAGCCCATCGGCATGTTCGGAGGATTGTAGCCCACCGACTGGCCGTTCAGGAAATCGTTGGTCAGGGTAGCGCTGCTCGGGTAGAGCGCCGCGGGCGGACCCTGTTGCATGGTGAAGATGGGATGAATCAGGTCCTCGGAAGTTTCGAAACCGGTAATCGCCCATCCTTGCGCCACGTTGTTGCCGTAATTGAACTGGGACCACAGGATGCTGAAGATGCCGTACCCGCCCCGGATCGACCAGTTGTTCTTGGGTGTCCAGGCGAATCCCGCCCGGGGCGCAAAGAAGTGATAGTGTGTGTTCTGTAGATTTGTCCAGCCGTTGCCGGCGTAGGTCATGGCGCCCGGCGTCCCGGTAGCCGTATTGATCAACGTCGGGTCGAAGTTCGAAACGCGATTGAACGCTTCGCCCCACCCGGACTGAATAACCCATCGCACCCCGCCCGTAAGTGTCAGGTTGGGGCGGACCTTAAACTCGTCCTGCACGAACGGCTGCGTGGTCCACATCCGCTCGCCGGTGGTGGGACTGTCGTAGACCCCCCAGGTGTCGGGCAGGCCGAGGAGGAAATCCGCGAATCCCTCGCCGGTGCTGCTCGGAATCGAGGGATTCCGCGTGAAAATGCCGTTGAAGTCAAACCCGCCTTCCTGAAGGCTGTTCGAGTTATACCAGTCCTTGGTATATTCGCCGCCCCATTTGATAATGTGCTTTCCCTTGACCCAGGTGAAGTCCGCGGATGGGCCATAGCCCATCTCGGTATCAAGCCCCGACCCGGAGGTCCCAATCGACGTACTCAGGGACCCTTCGATAGTGACCGAGGGGAACATATTCGCAACGGGGTTGGCCAATCCCAGTTGCGACGGCCAATCCTTGCCGTAAGCCACCGTGTTATACACGCCGTGTTCGCGGGCGAGGGAAACACGGAATTCGCCAACGAGGCGCGGACTGATGGTCCAGACGTCGGTAATCTCCGACTGATATTCGTGGATATCCCAGGCATCGTTGTCAATCAGAGGGTCGGGAGCGGGATAACCCAGGCCCGCCGGCACTATTTCCAGGTTGCCGGTGATCCGCTGCGACGAAGTAACGTCGTAGTCGATCTTCGTGTTGTACCAATGGCCGGGCTGCGTCTGGCGGTCCACCCAGTAAAAATTGTTGTAAAGCCCCGGCAGGTTCGGCGCGGGAAAGTTGGCCGCGATCTTGGCCGTAACCGGGTCAAAGCGGGACTGCGGGATCATGTTCCCCTGGAAGGGTTGATTGACGTAGTTGCCATTCACTTCGGTCAAGGTGGCGGGATCGTAGATCGTCTGCAGTCCCGGGTTGGTGAAGTCTCCCGCGCGCATGGCCATCGTGGGGAATGTGGCGAACGAGGGGATATCGTTGATGTTAGTGTTCTGCTGCCAATTGAAGTAAAAGAACAGCTTGTCATGCTTGATGGGTCCCCCGATCGCCGCGCCAAACTTGTTCCAGCGTAGCGGTGTTTTGGGGCCTACCGTAAAGAAGTTGGCGGCGTCCAATTTGTCGTTCTCGACATACTCAAAGGCGTCTCCGTGGAAGTGGTTGGTGCCGCTCTTGGTGATGACGTTGAACACCGAAGTGCCGTTTCCGTATTCGGCCCCGAAGTTCGCGGTGAGCATCTTGATCTCTGCAATATCGTCCAGGGGAGGTTGCATCCAGTCCGGATTCACATCCTCCACCAGGAAGGCACGCCCCCCGTCAACCTGCCAGTTGGAGTTCAATCCTCCCATGCCGTTGACGCCGACGTTCGATCCGTAAGCGCCCCCGTAACCTCCCGGCGCCCCGCCCTGGTTCACTCCGGGAATTAACGCTAGCAGGTTGTACCAGCTCGCTCCGACGTTGGGAAGCTCGGTTACCGGCGCCCCGGTGAGGGTCGTGCTCTGCTCGGCATTTTCCGTTTCGAGCAGCGCGACCGGGGCGCTCACCGTAATGGTCTGGGATGTGGACCCAACCTGTAACTCGGCGTTCAGCGTGATGGTCTCCAGGCGCATCTCGACGTCGCGGTGAATGAACTCCCGGAAGCCCTGCTTGACGAAAGAAATGGAGTACATTCCGAG
>JASHPE010000247.1 GCA_030038235.1 Terriglobia bacterium | reverse complement strand
CTGCTTCATTCTGGCCGGTCAGTACGTTCTGGCCCAGAATCTGGGCGGCACACCGCAGTTCAATGTCGCAGTCCAAGGTGAAACCGGGGCGCAGCCCGAAGGTGCGTTCCTGAATTTAATCAACTGGGTGGGCAATGTCATCGCGCCGGTGGGTGCGGGCGGAGCCGTCCTGGGAGCCATCGTCGCCTGGCTCACGGGCCGTGGCTTCGGCCGCTGGCTGTTTGCAGCCGGTGGGTTGCTGGCAGTTTCGGGCGTGACACGTTTGCTCGAATTCTGGATCACGAATGGAACAGGAGGTGTTACCTAGCACAAGAAGGCGAGAATCCCCAAAGTGATGCGGCGGGCAAGCCGGAAAGCTTCGATCCGGCTGCCTGCCGTGACTTCATCCTTTTAATTTCAAACACGAGCAATAAAGCCATGGCGGTACCGCAACTCTTAAACGACATTCTGAACGTCCTGCTGCTACTCGCACCCTCAGGCGCGCTTCTATGCCTAGTGCTCGCCGGCATCAGCCTGCGTCGCGAGGGCGGAGGAATCAGTTTTCTCATTGGCGGCGGCTTCACCAAGTGGATGTTCTGGGCCGTGGTGTTCCTGACCCTGCAGCCGCTTCTGAGCTGGTTCAGCTCGTTCGGAATCGGCGTACCGCTCCCCGGAGGCGGCATCAGCAGCAGTTGGCTTGCCTCGTTCGAAACCGATGTTGCGAGCTTTGTGAGCAGCTTTGTGGTCGGGCGGCTTGCGACAACGCTCGCGGCGTACTTCGTGTTGCGCGCCATTCTGGACGCCGCGGCTGGTGGGCACCCGCTGCCCTCGATCCTGACGGCGATGTTCCTCCTCGGGATCCAAACGACCTATAACCTCCTGCAGGGCTATAACACGGGAACGCAATACGCAACCGCGGATGTGCTGGACAGTCTATGGACTTATCTCGTCACCACGATCATGCCAATCGCCGCAGGCCTCGCCATCATCGGCGCGATCATCAACTTCGCTACGCAGCGGCCGGCACTGCGATTGGCCGGCGTGGCCCTGGCTCTGCTGTCGGTCTCGGCCGTCTGGCAATTGGTTCTGGCAATGGTCGCCTGAAACCGGAGTGGGCATGTCCTTTTATAACGGCATCCTGAACCTGACGAATTGGACCGGTAACGTGGTCTTGCCGACGCTGGCGGCTCTGTTCATCGCCATCGCCATCCTCCAGTTCTCCAAGGGAACGGCGTGTTCCCACGCGCTGTACGGCGGGTTCATGTGCCTCATGGTTTCGGGGCTGTTGCGAGCCTTCGAGACCTTTGCCTCCCAACGGAGCTGGAATGACCCGGACTTGTTCTGGACGGCCCTCGTCACCCTCATCGATTGGATTTGCAATGTGCTGCTGCCGCTTTACGCGGCCTTGCAGGTGACGGCTGGCGGCTTGCAACTCGCTGGAATCACGAACCGGTTCCAGCCCATTTCCTGGATGCGTCATTTCACCGCCGCGGGATTATGTCTGCTGCTGTCGGGAGTACTCCGGCTCGGCGAGTTCTTTGTCACCCGTGGCACGGGCGGGGTCACCTAGACGGAGGAATTCATGGCCCTCGATGTAACGCCGGTTTATCGCAACTTACGAACCCGGGTAACCTTTCTCGGGCTCGAGGCTGAAGACCTGTTCGCCATCCTGGCGCTGGCGGTGGTCAGCAATATTCTCGGGAGGTTCTTGAAGCGCGAGATGTTCGGCGTGCCTATGAACCTCGTCTTGCAGTACCCGGTGCCGCTGCTGAGCATACCGGCATTGATGCTTTTCAAATACGGGAAACAGAGGGGCTATCTGTTCGATTGGGTGATGTTCCACTCCAAACCACACGTTTATTCGGCGCTCGAACGAGACACTCAAGTGATGCGCCAATACCTCAAGGCGGAGGACGAAGCATGCCGGTGACGATGCAGGAGTATGACAGGTCTTTGTCGGCGCCGCCCCTTTGTGAGCAGTTGCGGATTCGCGACCTGCTGGACGACGTCGCTATCCAGCTCGACGGGTCGTTCGTCGCCGCTTACGAGTTGAGCGGACAGCACTCCTACTACGGAAGTGACGAGATGCGGAATCGGGCCAAGAACAGCCTCGAAGCGCTGGTTCGATCTCTTCCGGAGCGCTCCATGCGGATGCAAGTGCGATTCGAAATCGCTGAAGGCGCCGCTGACCTGATGAGCCATTACAACCGTGAGCAGCACAACGAGAACCCGGTGCTGCAAGCGATCGACCGGCTGCACGTGGACGCCTGGCGAAGCCGCGACAGCCAGGGCTTGTATTTGCGTCATTTGCTTCACGCCTATTTCATCTGGAACCCGAGGATCCACCATCAATCGGCCGACCTCGAGTGGAAGAAAAAGATGCGCAGTTCGGGCGGCGGTCTCTCCGCGACGAAGTGTGTCGAGCGCACGCGCCGCGAGCACGAGGATCTGCTCGCCGAGTTCAACAGCCTGATGGCGGGCGTGGAGGCAACGCTGCAGGCCACTGGGATGGCTATAAAGCGGATGAGCCACGACGACATCTTCCTGGAGGTGAAGCGGGCCCTCAACCCGTTATCGGGCGACACAGTCAGTTACAGACCTCCCGAACGATCGCTCACTTACGCGAGCGCGCGAAGCCAGGTCGCCAACGTCAATCTCGAAGACGAAACCGACGACTACCTGAAGCTCGGAGGGCTTCTTCATTCCTGGGTCACGTTCAAAGACCTGCCCGACGCCACGTTCCCCGGCATGATGCGCGAGCTGGTCCTGATGGACTTTCCGCTGGTGATCAACGCCGAAGTCATTCTTCCCGATCAGGCCAGGATGGTCAAACACTACAAGAGCCGGCTGCGAAAGATGCTGGCGGCACAGAGGGACTTTCACGGCGGCTTCCGCATCAACGTGGACGCCCAAGTTGCAGAAGGGCAATTGATGAAGGTCCTGGAGAACCTGATCTCCAGCTCGCTGAAGAGCTGCCAGATCAGCCTGATTGTCGCCGTGCGAACCTCCAAGCCGGCCCGCAACAGGCTGGAGCGGGAGGAGGCGGAGCGCATCCTGGCCGATCGCCGACAGCGCTTACTGCATGCCATCACCCGGATGAACGGGGCGCGGGGGATCCCCGAGACGCTGGCCCAGAAGCGCCTGTTCTTCGGCGGGCTGCCGACGATGGCAGGCGAAAACAAGCGTGAGGTGGACGCATTAACCCTGAACGCGGCCGACCTGCTGCCCGTAGAAATGCCTTGGCGTGGCACGCCTCATTCCCCACTCATCCTTTTCGAGACCCCACAACGGCAATTGATTCCCTTCTCACCGTTCGATTCCAGCCTGGGCGACGCCAACATGCTCATCATGGCCAAGAGCGGAGGCGGGAAGACCTTCATGGCGCAGTTGTTTCTTCTGATGATGGCTCGCGCTAACCCGCTGATCTCCATTCTGGAGCGCGGAGATTCTTACCGGCTGCTAGTGGAGCTTATGGGCGGACGTGTGATTGACGTGGACCTGGAGGGCAGCGAAACCCTGAATCCTTGGGACCTTCCCCGAGGGGAGACTGCGCCAGGTAAAGAGAAGATCGCGTTCCTCAAGAACCTGACGCGCCACATGTTGGGCGAGAGCCCGGGCTCGGATGCCTCTCTCCTGGACAACCTCATTACCGACGCCATCGCCCGTACTTATAAGCGGTGTGCCATCCGGTACTCGAATCCGATCCCGACGTTTAACGACCTGCGGGAAGAGTTGGCGCAGTGGCGAGACGAGGAGCGCATGCAGCGCACGATCGATGAGGCCAAGCTGGCCGCTATCAAGCTGCGCTCCTGGACAGGCGAAAAAGGAATCTACGCCAAGCTGTTCGACGCACCGACGACCATGAAGATCGACAGCAACTGGCTTTTCTTCAACGTTGAGGGGCTCAGTTCCGATTCCCGGCTCGAAACCGCTATGAGTATGCTGATCGCCAATGCGATGACGACGCGGGCCGCGGGAAGAACCGGGCAGCCGAGCATTACGGTGCTTGACGAATGCTGGTCGCTGCTCGACTCACCGACACTGGCGCCCGAGGTGGTGCAACTCTTCCGCACGGCTCGCAAGCGCAACTCAAGCGTCTGGGGCATCTCGCAGACGGTAGAGGATTTTGTAGGAACAGAGTCCCAGCCGCGCGAGCACGGTCCGGGAATCCTCAAGAACGCCACGACAAAAATTGTCGGGCAGCAGCCGGGAGATACGGCCCCGCTGGTGAGCCACCTCGCGTTGAATCCAACGGCGCTGAACGAGGTCAGGTTGTTTAACGCGCCGCGCAAGGGACAGTACGCCGAAGCGTTGCTGGTACTCGGAGAAAAAGCCGACACCACGCAGGTCATTCGCATCGTGCCTACCTCACTCGACTACTGGGTGTGCACGACCTTCCCGAGGGAGCGCCGCTACCGAACCTGGTTCCTGAAAAAGGCCGGCGACCGACCGCTGCTGGAGTCGTACCTGGAGCTGGCGGAGAAGTTCCCGAGCGGCTTGGCAGCGGTGCCGCCCCTTGCGGAGGAGCTTTCAGGGGAAGTCAACGCCGCGCTAGCCGAGGGTGAAAGGTGAATTATGGCGACTTGCTCGGTCGCAGTCGATTCGGATTCCACGACCGAAGTCCCCGGGTGGTTGTCGCCGGCGCCCCGCCTGCAGCGGGTTCTCGTCCGGGGCGGGGGCAAAAAGGGGCCCTGACCCGGAAGAACTTCGGTCAGGAGCCAACTCAACGGTGGGAGGGTAACGGCATGACTCTGGTCTTCTTCGTTCTCTTTTCGTGGTTCATGGTGAAGGCGAAAACACGACGGCAAGTGATCGCGCTGGTTTTGGCGGGGACAACCGTCGCCGTGTTGATCGCGCCACCGCGCGTGCAAGCTCAGGGAGGTTTAGTCGCGGCGATCCAATCTGTCCTGAACGTGATTAACGGTGTCATTCATACGGCGCTCAACTCAATCAACTCGGTCCGAACCGCCATCAATAACCTCCACCAGACTGTCGCCTGGCCCATGCAGTTGATAAACCAAGCCCATTCTCAGGTGACACAGATGGTCAGTCGTTACCGGAATCTCATGCAGGGTGTCTTCACCATCAACCTGTCCAGCGCCACGCTCCCCGTGACGCAAAAGCTCGAACAGGTTATCAGGAATCAGCAAACGAATGACTTCGGAACGCTGACCACCGATTATGGCAGTGCCTACGGCCCGGTGCCTTCAACGACGGCCGCGAGCGAGCCCGACCGCGCCATGACCGATATGGACGACGCTCTTGCGCTTGACAACCTGAAAACGCTGAAGGAGACGGACGAAGCCGGCGACCTGACGCTGCAGGCCGCGGACCAGTTGGAGGACGCTTCCGGTGAGGCTGCGCCCGGATCGGCCCCCTTTCTGACTGCGGCCGCCGTGGTGGCCAGCATCCAAAGCCAGGCAATGACGCAGAAGATGCTGGCTGCCGAGCTGCGGCAGGAGGCCGCGCGCCTGGCCCATGAGAACGCGCTTGGCAAACACGCGGCCACCTCAACCAGCCAACTCGGCAGCCAGATTATCAACTTGCTCCAACGCAAATGAACACCAAAGGAGGTGACGACATGAAGCAGCTTGTCAACAGGGCCCTGCGGGGATTGAAGGGCGGTCTACGGTGGGCTTGGGGCCACCGGCTCAGGGCAGCGGTGCTGGGATTAGTCTTTGCGTTAGTCGCGCCACGGCCGGTCAAGAGCCAGTTCATCGATCCGTGCTGCGCCCTGCTTGCAGCCGGATTGAGCACGATTTCGAGCACTTTAAGCGGCGTGATCGGCGGAGGCTTGAATGGCATCCTCTCCGTCGATCAGTCCATGCAGAACTTTGA
>JASHPE010000246.1 GCA_030038235.1 Terriglobia bacterium | reverse complement strand
AGGGCGGCATGGTGAACCTGCGGCTGCGCGTTTCCACGTGGCTGCGGCCTGCGGATGCCGCGGCCAGCGGGCTGCCCGCAGCGCAGGACAAGAGCGGCGAGCCGACGGACCAGGACCCGGCCGGGCGGGAGGGCGAATAACCATGGCGATCGCTCTCGGCCTCGAAAACAAACGCCAGGTGATGATGGCGAGCGTGCTCGGCGTGGTGCTGGTGATTTGCGCGGTGGTGGTGTTCCGCATGTTCTTCGGAGCGCCGCCGTCGGATGCGGGACCGGCTCCGGCAGCGCCGGCGCTCGCTCACGCTCCGTCGGGAGCGACGCCGGCGGCGGGCGAGGAGGCGCAGCGGCTGACAAATGCGGGCATCGACCCGGCACTGCACTTTGACAAGCTGGCGCAAAGCGAGGACGTGGAATACTCCGGCACGGGACGCAACATTTTTTCCGCAGAGTCGGCGCCGATTCCGCTCCCCACGCCGATTGCGCCGGCGCGGCCGATTGGCAAAGCGGCGGCTCAAGCGCAGAATGTGCCTCCGCCAGCGCCCAAGCCTCCGGCCATCGATCTGCGATACTTTGGCTACTCCGAGGACGAGCACAAGGTGATGGAGGCGTTCTTCATGCACGGCGACGACATTTTTATGGCCAAGACCGGCGATATCGTCGACCATCGCTACAAAGTGGGCGCGATACACGCGACCAACGTCGAGATTACCGACCTGGCGTACAACAACACGCAGACCATCCCGATCTCAGCGAATTGAGGGGAACAACGGTTTGCGACGACGCAGTTCGTTGCGCGATGAAGGACATCGCAGAATGATGGCGACAAAGCGAATTCCGGGAACACCGCCGGCGGCTCGGATTACCGAGAGCCCTTCAACGGCAGCGCGGGAGAGCGCCGGCAGGCGCGGGCGCAAAGCCGTTCCCAAAGGCGAAGAAGGCTATGTGCTGCTGATCGCAATTTTCCTGATGGCGCTTCTGGTGCTTTCGCTGGCGGTGGCGGCGCCGAAGATCGCGAAATCGATTCAGCGCGACCAGGACCTGGAGACGTATCACCGGGGGATGGAATACCGGCGCGCGATCCAGCTTTACTACCGCAAGTTCCATGCGTATCCGCCGAATGTGGATGCGCTGGTGAACACGAACCAAATTCGCTTTTTGCGCAAGAAGTACACAGATCCAATCACGAGGCAGGATGACTGGAAGCCGATCCTGTTCGGCCAGAACAAGACGCCGACGGCGATGGGGTTCTTCGGGCAGGCGTTGAGCGGAGGCGCGTCGACGCTGGCGGGGATTGGGCCAAGCGGCAGCGCGGGAATACCGGGGATCACGATGCCGGGCAGCGGATTGGGCGGGCCGACCGGCAGCTCCACAAACGGCTTTGGGGGCGATATCTTCAGTTCGACGGACAACACGAATGGGCAGTCGAGCGCCAGTGGGGCGGCGGGATCAACGGGAACGGATAACTCGAACGGCAGCTCAGCAGGATCGACGAGCGCGACGAGCGGGACGGGATCGAGTACGGGGCTGTCGGGGCAGAGCTTCGGCGGGGCCGGCATTATCGGCTTCGAGCCCGGCGCCGACAGGGCTTCGATCCTGATCTACAAAAAGAAGCAGCGCTACAACCAGTGGGAGTTCACATACGATCCGCTGTCGGATGTCAAGACCATTGGCGGCGGAAGTACGGGGCTGAACGGAACGGAGACGAATCCGACGAACCCAACCAATAGTCCGTTCGGGCCGAGTACGAATCCTACAAGTGCTATGCCGCCGGAGACACCGGCACCGCAGTAGCGCAGGCACTTATCCTGCGCCAGAAATGCGAAGGCTCACCCCATGGGGCGAGCCTTGTTGTATCCCGGTTCCTGATTCTCGTTCCTGCTTTTATACGTGGAAGGACGAGCCGCA
Organism: Terriglobia bacterium; assembly: GCA_030038235.1. Classification (GTDB taxonomy): domain Bacteria; phylum Acidobacteriota; class Terriglobia; order UBA7540; family UBA7540; genus Gp13-AA77. Next base: position 1,862 of record JASHPE010000246.1, on the reverse strand, counting down.
GCCGCAGGTGGACTTGACCTGGGGGTTGTCGAACTTGAAGCCGGCGGCTTCGAGGGTTTCGACGTAGTCGACGGTGCAGCCGTTGAGGTACATGAGCGAGGTGGCGTCGACGAAGACCTTCAAGTCGTCGAAATTGAAGACCTTATCCATCATGCCGGGCTGGTTTTCGAAGGCCATGGAGTACTGGAAGCCGGAGCAGCCGCCGCCGACCACGCCGATGCGCAGCCCTGCCGGGAGCGGGTCCTGGGTCGCCATGATCTCGCGCACCTTGGCGATCGCGGTTGGCGTGAGCAAAAGTGGCTGTTTCTTAACGGTTTCCTCGGCTGGCGCTACGGTGGTGGTGGCCATAGATTCTCCTGAGCAAAGATGCTGCCTGTTCGTACTGTACCTTTGAGCCGAGCCGCGCACAAGCCCCGGATCGGGTACACATCCCATTTGATGCACCCCGGGCGGGACGGTCGCAGGCACAATCGCGAGCGAGGGTTTGTTGGTTTGCGCCGCCCCGACGGGGCTGCGGGTTGATTTTGCAGCTAACCCAGGACTGCGTTCGCTGGCGCGAACTTGTCCTGGGCTAACCTGCCATGGCCCCTCCGGGGCCGTGATGCGGTGCTTCGTGCGTCGCGTCGGAGCGAGACGGTCGCAGGTACAAGCCCCGGTCCCAAAAGCGAGTGACGGGGGGCTTAATAGAATTGCTCCTGATATCGAGGCCCCCGCCCGGTGTCGACCATTGGCGTTGCTGTCGGGAATGCTGGCTGGGTGATGTGGTCTCCCGGGTGCCCAGGTGCGAGGCACCCGGGGCAGCTAGCGTTAAGTGGGATACGGACTTTTCAAATCCGGACCCCGGGGCACCCACATTTTTGGCAGAACTCAGCTTTCGGTCACGGGAACAAGGCCAGCCACCGCGTGAGACAAGCGGATCGCTTATTGCGGTGTTGCGAGTTTGCTTTGCACCAGCTTGCTGAAGGCGTCCATGGCCGGAGAGACCCATTTGTCTTTGTGCCAGATGATGCGAGTGGAAATGTCAAGATCGGGGCCGGCCCAATTGAGCGCTTTGAGATGGCGCTGCCGCAACTCGCGGGCGACGACAATGGCCGGAAGCAGTCCAATACCCATGCCAAGCGCGATGCATTCCCTGATCGCCTCCACGCTGGCAAATTCGGTTGTGTTGCCGGGGCGAATGTTGCCAAGGGCGAGGACGCGCTCGAGTTTTTCGCGGTAGCTGCAACCCGATTCAGTGAGCAGAAGACTTTGTCCGTTCAAGTCCGCGGGCTTAACCGAGGGCTGAGAGGCGAGCGGGTGGCCGGGATTGGCCAGGAGAAGGACCTTTTCGGTGCGCAGGCGGATGGACTTGATGTTGGCGGAAGGCACAGCGTCCGCCGCGGTAATGGCAATGTCGAGCTTGCCTTCTTCGAGCGCGGTGGCAAACGGCACGCTCATGTTGGGGACGAAGATGAGTTCGACGTGCGGAAATTGGCGGCGGAAGACATGCAAAACCGGAGGCAGGCGATAGGTGAGCACGCTCTCTGGCGAGCCAATGCGAAGGGGACCGCTGGGTTCGGCGCCGGTGTCGATGGCGCGCTGGCCCTGCTCCATGGCGGCGAGAGCTTTTTCGGTGAAGGGCAGGAAGCGCCGGCCCGCGTCAGTGAGCGCGACGCGGCGGCCGAGGCGGTCGAAGAGAGGAACGCCGAGCTCGTCTTCGAGGGCACGGATTTGCGCGGTGACGTTGGACTGGACGGTGTGGACCTTCTCGGCGGTGCGGGTAAAACTCAGCTCTTCGGCCAGAACCCGAAAGATCTGCAGTTGTCTCACTTCCATCGATCAATCTCTCCCTGCGATGGTCATCATCTTATCAATCTATTGAA
>JASHPE010000245.1 GCA_030038235.1 Terriglobia bacterium | reverse complement strand
GATCATATCGACTATGATCAGGGGCTTGATTGGGTCTCGAGCACCTTTCTCATCGAGTCGCTCTGCAAAATGACGGCTTCCTTACAGGCCGTCGGTTGGCAACCAGTGTGGGCTACCTGAAGCATGACCGGGCAGGGTGAAATTTGCCATGGTCCGGAGCAGGCGTGGAGGCCCTGCTCGTTGTCATCAGTCTCCTGCCGGGCTGGTTCATAAGGCCACTCTCGCGGTGCGAGCTAAACATCCTATTTTGAGCGGCGATTTCCACAACGCAGTGTGGTCCAGCGTCTACTGCTTTTTGACCCGCTGGGTGAATTGGCCCGATGCGGCCATATGATGCGGCCATATGAGGTGCGAGTCGCCGAAGATCAAAGTGGTGGAATCGTCGGCCGAGCTTCGCCCGGTCTACTGGCTCGTGCGGATTGCGAACACCGTGCCGTTACCGTGACTGCCGCCCTCGTTTGTTGTTCCGTAGAGGGTGCCGGATGGGTCGATGATCAGGCCCGATTCCGGGTACCCTCCGTCGGCTCCCCCGGTGAAGCTGTGGAGCACCGTCTCTTCACCAGCGGGAGTCAGCATGAAGACCATCCCGTGGCCAGACTCGCCCCCTGCGAAGGTCGTGCCGTATAGGTTCCCGGCCGCGTCCTGAACCAGGCCAGCCGTGGTGTTCTCTCCGTCGGGCTGACCTTGGAAGCTGTAAAGCACGGTTTCCACGCCAGACATGTCAATCTTGAAGACTGTTCCTACACCGCCCGCGCCGCCGTCCCATGTCGTTCCATAGAGGTTTCCCTCTCTGTCCCTGATAAGCGGCGCGTAGGGCTCGCAGCCGTCGGAAAACGTGAAAGTGTAAAGCACGGTCTGCCCGGCGGATCGATTCAGCTTGAAGACCACCCCACATCCCGTTCCACCGAAAGGTGCGGTCCCATAGAGGTCTCCGGCCGGGTCAGAGATCAGATTCGACATGGGCTTTCCCCCGTCCGCCCCACCGCTGAAAGCGTGCAGGACGGTCTCGCGGCCGGAAGGGTTCCGCATGAAAGCCACTCCTTGGCCGAACTCGCCCCCACAGCCTGCCGTTCCATCGAGGTTCCCCGCGGCATCCAGCGTAACCCCGGCCGTGGGCTCAGCCCCATCGGCAAGGCCCGTGAACTCGTGCAGCACGGTCAGGTTTTCCGTCGAGTTCAACTCGAATACCGTGCCGCACCCAGCATTGACGGTGGCGGGGCACGACAGATCGCCGCCAAGGAAGGTAGTGCCGTACAGGTTTCCCTGCGCGTCGCGGTAGAGGCCTGCGGCTGGAACCGCCCCGTCGGTGATTGTGAAGCTGTGCAGCACCGTCTCGGTTCCGGGTGCGCGTATCTCGAAGACCGTGCCGCACCCTGGGCCGTATCCGATGTTGCATGACAAGTTCCCGCCGAGATTTGTTGTCCCGAAGAGATTGCCCGCCGCATCGCGGATCACCCCTGCCACCGGAGAGCCGCCGTCAGCCCCTCCGGTGAAGCTGTACAGCACCGTGAACTGCGGCTCCGGGTGGCTGCCGGCTATGTGATCGGCATCGCTGGCTTCAGGCCGCAAGTCCGCAGTCTGCGAAAAAAATGAAGGAGTTTCGCCGATTGTAAGAACCAGGATGATCGAGAGAACCCAAGAGCGTCTCACGGCTGTCAGCCCCCTGTATGCCTTCGGTCACCGCCGGCCAGGCGATTGGATGTGCCGGAGTATAGCACGGACGTTGATTTCACCGTCTCAGGCTTGGGCTTGGCGTCGAGGCATGGATGGCGGGTCTCAGAGAGAGTTGCCCGTCCCTCAAAGGGGGGGTAGAGGGGATTCGGTCAACGCCGTTCGCCTGTGAAACCCGCCATGCGCGTTTCGATGCGATTGAGTTGGGTTCGGTTGCGGTCGGGGAATCGGGGAAAAATGATCAAGAAAGGCAGTCGCTTCCTCGCACGAGCGGCGCACGCAGAATGCCTGTCAAGGTTCGCGAATTAGTGCTCGCAGGATCGGAATGCTCCAGAGGCGCACGGCGAAATCGGCGCTCGCTCCTCAATCCGCTTCGTTCCATGCTCGGTGGGCTGACAGGCTTGAAGCTCTAATTCAGTCAGGTAACGGCAGCCTGGGCAAGCCCTTGACTCAGGACTGGCCGGGAAGCATCATGGATGCCACACTCGGGTGGCCATCTATCGGCGGCGTACAGCGCAAGGGCAGGGCTTGGGGAGGAGACCATGCGCAACTCGGAGGGACGGTCGGAATCGCTCGCGTGCTTTCAATCCTTATTCCGCAGGCGGCGCGGCGACCCGCCCGGCTGTGGCCTGAATTGGTGGATAAAAGCCTGCGCGGTCTTTGCGCTATGCGCCTCGTGGACAACCGCATTGCCCGCTCAGACCTTCCGTACGCTGCTCAGCTTCGACTCGACCGATGGCTTCGACGGAGCCTCATCCCTGGTCCAGGGCACCGATGGCAACCTATACGGGACGACGCCCTATGGGGGAAACAGCGGATGCTCGTATGGATGCGGAACGGTCTTCAAGATTAGCCCTCGCGGAAAACTGACCACACTTTACAAGTTCTGCGCCAAGAGCAATTGCGCAGACGGATATGGTCCCTTTGCCGGACTCGTCCAGGCGGGAGACGGAAATTTCTACGGCACAACGGTGTGGGGAGGACAGGGTCAGCAAGACATCTGCGGCAGCCCGGGGTGCGGGACGTTCTTCAGGATCACGCCCGATGGAAAGCTGACCACGCTTTACGATTTCTGTTCGGAAAGTGACTGCACGGATGGCGCAAGCCCGCAGCAAGCCTTGGTCCAGGGACGCGACGGCAGCTTGTAGGCACTGCAAGCGGCGGCATTTATGGTTCCGGGATCGTTTTCAAAATCACTTTGAGCGGCACGCCGACAACGCTCTACAACTTCTGCTCTCAACCCGGTTGCGCCGACGGGGTCGCACCGAGCGGAGTGGCACTGGCACCGGACGGGAATTTCTACGGGACCACCCTGTATGGCGGCATCAGCAGCAACGGAGGCTACGGAACGGTCTATCGGATCACCGCCAACGGCACATTCACGCTGCTCTACAGCTTTTGCTCGCTGAGCGCGTGCAGCGACGGCGAGTACCCTCGGGCCGCGCCGGTCCCAGGGCCCGACGGCAATCTCTACGGGACAGCGTCTTTGGGAGGCGCCCAGAACGATTTTGCGCCGTGCGGCCCGGTAGGTTGCGGGACTGTCTTCAAGATCAGTCCCCAAGGCGTATTGACGACGATCTACGACTTCTGTTCCGACGCTGAGTGCAGCGACGGCTTCGACCCTACGTCGGCCTTGCTCCTGGCCCCGGACGGCAACTTCTACGGAACCTCGGATGATGGGGGAAATGCGGACGCATGCCCCGAATACTACGGCTGCGGCACGGCCTTCAAGGTCACTCTATCGGGAAAGCTGACAACGCTGCACCGCTTCGACGGCGAGGATGGGGCCTTGCCGTTCGCGGGTCTGGCGCAGGACACCAACGGACGCTTCTATGGCATTACAGGGTACGGTGGCAGCAGTGACGCCTGTCCGGGCGGGTGCGGGACGCTCTTCGAGGTGGCAACAGGCCTTAGGCCATTTGTAGAAACGATGCCGGAGTTCGCCAAGGTAGGAAAGCCGATCAACATTTTGGGATCGGACCTCACCGGCGCAACCAACGTCACCTTCAACGGCACCCCGGCGACCTTCACGGTTGTTTCGCCGTCGCTGATCACGACCAGCGTACCAACGGGCGCGACCACGGGCCCAGTCCAAGTGGTGACGCCCGGCGGCACGCTGACCAGCAATGTGCCGTTCCAGGTGGTGCAGTGAACCAAACTTCGGAATGCGATTTGACGTGGATTCTTGAGCACTAGACCCCAAAGGAAGTCTCTACGGCACGGCGGAATCCGGCGGACTATACGGCTTCGGGACGGTGTTCAAGATCAAGCCATGAAACCAAGACGGCACGGCGCGGAGTGCGTTGGCGAAGGCTAAGATGGACCACTTTGTGGTAGCCTGCAACACCAACAGCATCATGCGGCCCAGGAGGACCAAGACATGCGTCGACTCGGGTTGTGCTGGGTGATTGCTCTCGTAGTCTTGAGCCTGCCGGCAAGTGCGCAATCGCCCCAGTCTTCGAAGTGGGTTCAGCCGGCACTGTCGGTTGTACACGAACCAGGCCCGAAGGGTCGGGTAATCGCCAGCTACGGCAGGCTTCCGCTGACGTTCGAGATCAACACGGGACAAACGGACGCTCGCGTAAAGTTCCTCTCGCGCGGCGCCGGTTACGCGCTCTTCCTGACCGGCGACGAAGCGCTGCTCGCCTTGAACAAGCCAGAAATCCGAAGTGAGAGATCAGAAGGAACTGCGGGTAGTTCGACGCTTGGCTCAACCGCGAAGAGTCGCCATTCGTCACTTGTGGCTCGTCGCTCGCCCCAGACAGGGCACCGAGTGGCGACAACGAACGCGGGGCCCCAAGCGACTGGTTCTGTTTTGCAAATGCGGCTGGTTGGCGCCAATACCGCGGCCATTATCAGTGGTGTCGCCGAGTCGCCCGGCAAGAGCAACTACTTCATCGGCAACGATCCAAGCAAGTGGAGGACGAACATTGCGAACTATGCGAGGGTGAGGTATGCCAACGTGTATCCCGGCGTCGACCTCGTCTATTACGGCAACCAGGGTCAGGTCGAATACGACTTCGTGCTGGCGTCCGGTGCCGACCCGGGGGCCATTCGACTCAGCATAGGCGGGACACGGCCGGAAGGCGGTCGTCAGTTGGCGGCAGGCAGCCGGAAGGCCGAACCGCGTCTCACGGCCGAGGGCGACCTCGTCGTGAAGATCGGCGGCGGCGAAGTCCGCTTTCACAAGCCTGTGGTGTATCAGCCTGCCTCGGCTCTGGACTCAGGAGCCCGGACTGGAAGGCATGCCGTTCAGGGCCGCTATCGCCTGACCCACGGTAACGTCACGTTCGAAGTCGGGTCTTACGATCACGCCCGTCCCTTGGTGATCGATCCGGCGCTGAGCTACTCGACGTTCCTGGAAGGGACGGGTGTGACCCAAGCGAACGGAATCACCGTGGACGCGTCCGGTAATGCCTATGTCACCGGCAATACACAGGCGGCGGATTTCCCGACGACGTCGGGCGCGTTCCAGCGCGTCTACGGCGGCACCGGTACCGGGGATGTCCTCGGTGACGCCTTTGTGACCAAGTTCAATCCCACCGGATCGACGCTTGTCTATTCTACCTATGTCGGCGGCAGCGGCGGTGACAGCGGTGCCGCTATCGCCTTGGATGCCTCGGGCGACACCTTCATCACGGGAACAACCAACTCGACGAACTTCCCTGTCACACCCGGGGCCTTTCAAACGACCTGCGGCGACTGTAACGCTGAGGCGGGCGGTCTCGGTACCTCCTTTGTCACTGAGCTTAACTCTGACGGCTCTGCCCTGATGTACTCTACATACTTGGGTAGCAACAGCAACTCTGGCGGTACTACTTTTGACGAAGGTGGTGGCATCGCCGTTGATAGCTCCGGCTCCGCTTATGTGGCGGGCATTACCGATGGCAAGTTTCCGACCACTTACGGAGCATTCGACCTTTGCGCCCCCCTCGGTAGTCCCTTCCTATATCTAACCAAACTCAATCCGTCTGGTTCCGCTCTAGTCTATTCCGATTGCATATTGCAGGCTTTTCCAGCTTACCTCCCGGCTATCGCCGTGGATGGCTCCGGAAGCGCTTATCTGGCCGGCGGGACTAGCGACGGCTATCAGGTCACGCAGGGCGCGTTCCAGACTACCTTCGGCGGCGGAACTTATGACGGCTTCGTAACGAAATTTGCTCCGTCCGGTGAGACGCTGGTCTACTCCACCTATCTCGGAGGCATAAACGCGGACTTTGTCTCGGGTATCACTGTCGATTCCTCGGGTGGTGCCCACGTGACTGGCTTCACCTATTCGTATAACTTTCCCACAACGGCTGGAGCTTTTGACACCATCTGCAACGCTTGCCCAAGTAGTTCGTATGACGGCTTCGTCGCCGAGTTGAACCCGGCCGGCTCGGCATTGGTCTATTCCACCTTTCTCGGCGGCAGCGTGCATGACCAGGGCAGCGCCATCGCGGTAGATCCGTCGGGCAACGCTTATGTGACCGGCCGAACCGCTTCACTCGACTTTCCCACAACGGCCGGCGCCTTCAGCACCCAATTTGGCGGAGGCTCGAGCGACGCGATTTTCACAGAGTTGAATCCGACCGGCACGGCGCTGGTTTACTCCACCTACCTGGGTGGAACTCAGACGGACCAGGGGAACGCTATCGCGCTGGACTCCTCCGCCAACGCCTATCTGGCCGGCTACACGGAGTCCTTGAACTTCCCGGTGACACCTGGCGCTTTTGACACTTCCTGCCAGGACTGCAGCGAAGGGAACGTGGCGTTCGTGACCAAGTTCGCTCCCGGCGATCAGGTCTGGCCGCTGACGCTTAATTTCGGTAACGAGGACCTCGGCAGCACCACGGCGCCACAAGTGACGACACTCAGCAACAGCAATACTGCGGCGCTGAACATCACCGGTATCACCATCACGGGCGCAAACGGCGCTGACTTCATCGAGACGAATACCTGCGGGTCTTCGCTTTCACCCGGCGCCAGTTGTCAAATCAGCGTGACCTTCGCACCCTTGGCGTTGGGAGCGCAAAGCGCCGTGCTGGAGATTACGGATGACGCACCGAATAGTCCCCAGACCGTGTTACTGAGCGGCACCGGCGTTCAGCCTGCAGTGACGTTTTCGCCGCAAGGCTTGATCTTCTCTCCCCAGCTCGTTTACACAAGCAGCGCGCCCCAGACCGCAACGCTCACGAACGCCGGCCAGGGCTCGCTGCTCATATCGAGCATCACCGCCACCGGCGATTTCCACCAGACCAATACTTGCGGCTCCAGCGTCGAGCCGGGCGGCAATTGCACGATCACGGTCACCTTCCTGCCGCAGAACAAAGACACGCGTACGGGCGCGGTAAACGTCGCGGACAATGCACCGGGCAGCCCACAGGCGCTCACGCTCACCGGTACGGGCACGTATGTCGACTTGAGACCGGCGAACTTGAATTTCGGCAGCCAGCCCGTGAACAGCACCAGCCTGCCGCTCACGGTCACTTTCACCAACAAGGGCGGCAGCACGGTCGATATTCAGAGCATCTCAATCAAAGGTCTGAATGCCGGTGACTTCGCGCAAACTAACGATTGCGGCACCGGCGTGGCGCGGGGCGCAAGCTGCTCGATTGACGTTACCTTCACGCCCACCGCGAATGGCAACCGCTCCGGCGATCTTGTGATTATCGATGATGGCGGTGGCAGCCCGCAAACGGTGGGCCTGAAGGGGATCGGAACATTTTGATTGACGATTCCCGTTAACAGATGAGCGGGGAGGGCGCGGCATGAGGAAAATCAAACGATTTGAGACCCTCGGCAGAGGGTGGTTGAACATGACCGGCACCGCGATGCTGCTCTGCGGCGCTTTGGCCTTGCCCGCGCTCGCCCAGACCTTCAGCACGCTGCACAGGTTCGCCGCAAACTCCGATTCCAACCCGTACTTTGCGCCGCTTGTCCAGGGCACAGATGGAAGCCTGTATGGGACGACGAGCGGGGGCGGAGGCGGAGGCGGCCATGGCTCCGTTTTCAGAATCACGCCTAGCGGCCGGTTTACCATTCTTTACAGCTTCTGCGCGGAGCCGGAGTGCGTCGACGGGACGGAGCCCTACGCCGGGCTGGTGCAGGCGGTCGACGGAAACTTCTACGGGACCGCTGCCTATGGCGGGGCTAACAGCGGGGGGACGGTCTTTAGAATCGGCCCCGATGGCATGCTGGCCACACTTTACAATTTCTGCGCTCAAAGTAACTGCACGGACGGTTCCTACCCTCTGGGAGGTCTGGTCCAGGCGGCCGACGGGAAGCTCTACGGGACGACCTATCGGGGCGGAACCTACGGCCTTGGAACGGTGTTTGCGATCACCCCTGCGGGCGATTTCACAACCCTGCACAGTTTCGACGGAGGCGACGGCGATTACCCTACCTACACAACCTTAGTCGAGGGCACCGACGGCCTCTACGGAACGACGGAATATGGCGGCGCGGTCTCCGCCTGTGCGTACGGTTGTGGAACTGTGTTCAGAATTACGACCGGCGGCGCGCTGACCACGCTGCACAGTTTTTGCTCCGAGGCCGATTGCGCGGATGGCGGGGCACCCGTGGCTCCGCTGGTCCGTGCCACCAACGGAAGTTTCTACGGAACAACTGCAATTTATGGCGAGCACAGCGGGGGCACGGTGTTTGAGATCACACCGGCTGGCACTCTGACAACCCTACATAGCTTTTGCTCCGAGACAAATTGTGCCGACGGCAACTATTCGCTTGGCGGACTGACTCAAGCCACTGACGGTAACCTCTACGGCACAACTTCCAGCGGCGGTGCCAACGGATGGGGCACTGTTTTTCGAGTCGCTCCAGGCGGTGCGCTGACGACGCTTTACAATTTCTGCTCTGAGACGCAGTGCGCCGACGGGGCTTACCCGACGGCCGCGCTGGCGGAGGACACCAACGGAAACCTGTACGGCACAGCATCCCTCGGCGGAAACCCGTGCCAGTCGGACGGCTGTGGCACCGTGTTCAGGTTGTCCCTGGGTTTTGAGCCGTTCGTAAGAACTGAGCCGACCTTTGGCCCGACGGGCAAACCCGTCAGAATTCTCGGCAATACGCTGACCGGTGCCACCAGAGTCACGTTCAACGGAACGCCTGCGACGTTCACCGTTGTCTCGCCATCCCTGATCACGACCACCGTGCCCGCAGGCGCCGCCACCGGGACGGTCCAGGTGGTCACGCCCGGCGGGACGCTCAACAGCAACGTGCCGTTCCGCGTGCTCGAGTGATTGTGCCTCCGGGCGTTATGCAGCTTGGATTCCGCGAATCCCGGTCCCGGCGCTGCCGTCGTCACCTGCATGTGCCGCCCTTATATGACGAGGGCTCGCGAAGGGCGCGACGCAAGGAGAAACAGGTTGCTTTCGCTGCGACCCCGGTTCGGCAAGAAATGTCCAACAAAGGGGCAACATGAAACATTTTCCCGCTTCGTTCCCGCTTCGATTGATCGTTCTCTTGATCGTTTGGCCGAGTCTAATGGTCTCCGCAGAACCGCAAGCTGTTTCGAACGACGCAGGCCAATCGTGGACCGTCATGACGGTCGTGACGGGCACTGGCGGCCCTCTGCTCGAGACCGAGAAGTACACCAAATCAGGCAGCAAAACCCTTTACACGAAGAACGTGGAGGAGCTGGGCCCCGACGGGTACCGAACCTCTTATGACATTGAGAAAGAAACCGTCCAGCAAGACGCCACGACCACCCGCTCAACCGAGCGCCGGTACAGCCCGGACGGGAGTGGGCGGAAACAATTGGTGCAGGTGATAGAGGAACAAACAAAACACTTGCCCAATGGCGAATCCACCGTGGTTCGGACAACATCGGACCCCACTCCCGGAGGAAACCTCCAGATCATAAAGCGCGAGGTCGCCGAGACAAGAAACAGCGGCCCGGAGTCGCAGGAAATCGAGACCTCGACTTACCTGAGTGATAGCGGCGGCGGCAGCAGTAGCGGCGATCTGGGTCCAGTCTGGCAGACGCATGAACAGCAGGAGCGAAGCGACAACGACCATACAAAGACGACGAAGACAACAGAGCTGGCGGATTTCGGCCAGGGCGGTTGGAAACTATCCGAACTCCGAGAGAAGGTGGTCAAACAAGACGGCGAAAATCGAACTACCGAAGAAAGCGTTTCGCGTCCGGACTTCGAAGGCAAGCTTTCGGAGGTCTCGCGGACGTCTGCCCATGACAGGCAAAGTCACGGGCAGGACGTGGAGACGGCTGAGACCTATTCGCTTGATGTTCCCGGCCGGACACGCGATGGTCAGTTGCACCTGATCCAGCGCGTTACAACTGTGCGGGCTGGCGATGCAGGCCGAACGACAACCGAGGAACAGATTGAGCAGATTGATCCCGATGGCCTGGACTTGAAAGTCATGACCAGGATTTCAGATGTCGTGACGTCCGGGCCTGCGGGCACCGGGGAGACGAGAACCACCAGCGTGCGGAATCCGAACGGAAGTTTCAGCGTTACCTCCACCGAGGAGCTGAAGTCAGACCAGCCTTTGGGCATCCAACCACAATCATCACCGTCAGACCAATCTCAATAGCCCCGCCATCCTTCAGATCACGAAATGCGGTTGCGCACGAATTCGAGTTGCCGGATTCAACGGGAGCGCCGCAGCGCCTGTCGGCGCTGGATTGCCAGAGCCCGTTGGTGCTGCTCTTCTACCCCGGCCATTGGTGCCCCTTCTGCCTCCGTGGCGTTCGGTCCCAGCGTGTAGCACGGTCAGGAGACCGTGCTACAACGAGAAGGCATTCCGCCCGCGCCCGCGCCTGGGCTTGGGAGCTTGACGTGCCGGGCAGGGCCCGTGCACGTCCCGACGTAGTCATCGAGCAATCGAGGGGGCAGCCCTTGTTGGCCAGCCCTTGCCGAGCCGTTCTTCATTTGGGCGGCCGCCCGGGCTGCGCCCTACGTCAAAGTGACCCACACCAGCCAAGAGCGCTCGCTCCGCACCTGTTCAAGGGCGTAGCGCGGTTCTGACGCCCGTCAATTCTTTCCTATATTTGCCATGGCGTTTCGTCTGCGTGCTCGGGTACAATGCCCGCCGGGTAGCATAGGTCAGGCGACGACCTGAGACGCCAAGAGCCCAGAGGGAGCGGTTGGGATCTAGCGAATCGGACACTCACGCGAAGTCGATTGACCCGGCGATCCACGCGCGCGGACGGAACGTCATCCGTCGGGAGGAGGTTCCCCGGTGGGCGATCAGATCAGCGAGGCCAAACCTAGAAAACAGGTCAGGAGTCGTGGACCACACACCCGCCCTGGTGCATTCTCAGAGGCGGGCGAGAGGCCCGAAAACGGCACTTGGCGCCGGAGGCGTATGGAAAAGCTAAGGTTCGTTAGGATTGCTTGTCTGATCTGCACAGCGTGCGCACTGGCGTCGATCACGGCTTGCGCGCAGACGTTCAATACCGTCTTCAGCTTCGACTACACGAATGGCGCCCTGCCTAATGGGCTGGTTCAAGCCACGGATGGCAACTTCTACGGAACAACCTACGGCGGCGGACTCGATAGCGGTCCCGACGGGCCTTGCCCGACGGGCGGATGCGGAACGGTCTTCAAACTCACTCCGAGCGGCACACCGACAACGCTTTATCAGTTTTGCTCTCAAGCTGGGTGCAGTGACGGAGCCAACCCCTACAGCGGGCTGATCCAAGCGTCGGACGGGAATCTCTACGGGACCACAGGCTGGGGCGGCGCCAATAGCTGTATTGTAGGTTCCATGAATTTCGGCTGCGGCACGGTATTCAAGATCACCAGCAGCGGCGAGCTGACCACACTGCACAGCTTCGACATGACCGACGGTGATTTCCCGGTGGCGGGCCTGGTTCAGGCTAGCGATGGGAACCTTTACGGCACAACGGAGTTTGGTGGCGGCATTTTCGAGGCCGGCACCGTGTTCAAAATCACGACCGGCGGCACCCTGACAACCCTTTACGAATTCTGTTCTGTGGTTGGACAAGTTTGTACGGAGGGCGGTGGGCCCGCTGCAGGGTTGATCCAGGCAACCGACGGGAACCTGTATGGGACTGCGGCAGGCTTTGGCGCGAATAATTACGGGACGGTTTTCAAAATCACGACGAGTGGCACGCTGACCGCGCTTTATAGCTTTTGCGCAGAAGGCGGTTCCGGCTGCACCGACGGGGCCTTGCCCATGGCGGCGCTTGTCCAGGCCTCCGACGGGAACTTATACGGGACTACAATCGCTGGTGGAGATGACTCCTGCACGCTCGTTCGCGACAATCCGGGCTGTGGCACGATCTTCAAAATTACTCTTGACGGTGCTCTGACCATACTCCATAGCTTCGATGGAACTGACGGAGCTGAGCCTAATGCGCTGGTCCAAGCCAAGGACGGAAATCTTTACGGGACAGCACAAGCGGGAGGGGCCTACGCAAGTGGAAGCGCCTTTAGAATCACGACCAGCGGTACGCTCGGGACCCTCTACAGTTTCTGCTCGCAAGGTGGCACCAATTGTACCGACGGTGAAGCCCCCCTATCGGCGCTGATTCAGGCGACCAATGGGAACTTGTATGGGACGACCAATTTAGGTGGGGCCGCGAACGGTTGTAGCTTCGAGGGACCTCCGCCTGGCTGCGGCACAGTTTTTTCACTGACGCTTGGCAGACCACTGGCCGAGAGCCCGACCCTGACCGTAGACTTTTACGGCGATGGCGAAGGTGAGCCTGCCGTCTGGCGGCCGTCGGACGGTACTTGGTACGTCCACTTGAACAGCAACAGCAGCGGCAATCTGCAACAGGTCTGGGGAGAGTCAGGCGACGTGCTCGTGGCGGCCGATTATGACGGCGACGGCAAGAGCGACTACGCGATCTGGCGGCCTTCGAACGGCACGTGGTACATCATCCCGAGCAGCAATCCGAATAGTCCGATCATCACGCAGTGGGGCGAGCCCGACGATGTGCCTGTGGCCGCCGATTACGATGGCGACGGCAAAGCCGATATTGCGGTCTGGCGCCCGAGCACCGGCACCTGGTACATCCTGCCCTCCGATGGCGGCCCCGAAATCAAGCAAGTCTGGGGCTTGCCGGGCGACGTTCCGGTGATCGGCGATTACGACGGCGACGGCAAGGCCGATTACGCGGTCTGGCGGCCGTCGAACTACACCTGGTATGTCATCCTGAGCAGCACGGGGAAGATCGTCGAGACGCCATGGGGATTGCCGGGCGATATGCCCGTCGAAGGCGATTACGACGGCGATGGCAAGACCGATTACGCCATCTGGCGGCCTTCCACGGGCACATGGTATGTGATCTATAGTAGCACCGGCCAGATGGTCAGCCAGCCGTGGGGCATCACGGGCGACATTCCCGTCGTCGGCGACTACAACGGCGACGGCAAGAACGACTACGCGGTCTGGCGTCCATCGAATGCGACCTGGTACGTGATGTACTCGAGCGGCGGCCAACTGATCACGCAGTGGGGCGAGACCGGAGATATTCCGGCCACGCATCTGCCCTCGATGATTCGCCGCGACAAGCACATTGCGAACTTCGACGGCGACCGCAAGACGGATCTGGCGGTGTTCCGGCCTTCGACCGGCACCTGGTACGTGATCGACAGCAGCACGGGCAATTACGTTACGCAGTCGTGGGGTCTCAATGGAGACATCATCGTGCCCGGCGATTACGACGGCGACGGCAAAACCGACTATGCGATCTGGCGTCCGTCGAACCAGACCTGGTACATCATCTATAGCAGCAGCGGCAAAGAGGTGACCCAGCAGTGGGGCGCGAGCGGCGACATCCCCGTACCGGGCGATTACGACGGCGACGGCAAGACCGATTACGCCGTCTGGCGTCCCTCGACCGGCAAGTGGTACGTGATCCTCAGCAGCACGGGCCAAATGGTGACGCAGTCGTGGGGCCTGAACGGCGACATTCCAGTGCCTGCGGACTACGACGGCGACGGCAAAACCGACTATGCCGTCTGGCGTCCGTCGAACCAGACCTGGTACATCATCTATAGCAGCAGCGGCAAAGAGGTGACCCAGCAGTGGGGCGCGAGCGGCGACATCCCCGTACCGGGCGATTACGACGGCGACACCAAGGCCGACTACACGGTCTTTCGTCCCTCGAACGGCACCTGGTACACGATCCAGTCGAGCACCGGAAACATCGTCGAAACGCCGTTCGGACAGAGCGGCGATATTCCCGTCGCCAAGGACTACGACGGCGACGAGAAGACCGACATTGCCGTGTGGCGTCCCTCGAATGCGACGTGGTACATCCTGCAATCGAGCAATGGCAAGATGACGACCACGCAATGGGGTGAGTCGGGGGACGTGCCGGTGAATCAGCCGACGGGGCAGTGAACGTAGTGCGAACAGGCGATGAGCCAGCCTGAGGATCCAGCAAGGCCTCATGAATAGTCAATCTGGTTTACTGACTTTTCCTTTTGGACCTGCTTCTCCCAGTCTCATTGGTGTTTTCCACCCACGTCGAATCAATAACTTGAAGCCGCAGGAAGAGGGCTGCCGAGCCTACCTTTTTGAACCACCGCCAAAGGTGGGGCATTCCGGGCCATTCCGATCACCGAGCCCGCTCGTCTAGCCGTTCCGTTTGACCGATGCTAGCGGCCTGAAAGGGTCGATCTCCGTCAGGCCGCTTCATGAAGGGCCATGGGACTTCGGCTACGGGAAAAGGAGGTGCGTGCGCGTCACATCGAAGGGATGGTCGATAAGGCGCTGGACGCGGTCCACGAATTGATTGGTTTCAGGTCGCGCCGCGTGCTTGTCGAATGCCGCTTCATCAACCCACCGCGAATGCAACCAGAAGAGCCGCGGGTCCCTCGTGGACCGATATACCTCGATGCCAAGACACCCCGGTTCCTTGCTGACGCGGGCGACGGCATCGCGCAGTTCCGCCGCAACGGCTCCTTCCTGTCCTTCACGTGCATGGAAGCGGGCAAAGATGGTGAGTTCCATTTGGGCGCTCCGGGCTTGAGCAGATTCATCTCGTCGGGCGGGGTTTTCACCGCTCTGTGCGAAACTCGCAAGAGCCAGTACGGGCAGCATTACACAGACATGCGCACAGCGGAGGAGTGTTCTCATGATAGTGCCATCTTAACAATGATGGGCGATGAGCACGAATGATCTAACTGCGGCTCCGGAGCAAGGTGGCTCAGATCATGGCGAATCGGGCGACCTTATGCCGGTCGCCTGTTCGGCAGTCCGTTTCTGCTCCTCTTCCTCAAGGTGTAATCGAAGAAAGTCTCGACGGTCTTGTCGCTGGAGACCCATTCGGCGCGGAGCCTCGCCTCCATCCGGACCTTTCGCAGCGCGGACAGCAGCGTGCGGTTCAGTTCCCTCGCGCTAGGCCCCTCCACTTCGGCCTCGACTATGAAGTCCCTCGCGGCCTTGGTGATCGAGCCCTTGGCAGCCAATTGCTCAAGCGCGTCCTGAATGGCCTGGGCATCCGAACGGCTGATTCGAGCCTTGACTTTGAAGGTCGTTGGGCGCAGCCCCACGTCGGCCGTCGGCCATCGCGTGCTCATGACTCCACTCCTTTCGTGCTGAGTTCTCGCCGGTGTGCCGCGTCGGCCATGGGATTCACGCCAGGGTAGGCGAACGTTGTGTGTCTGCGGCCGATCATATACACCGGTTAGTACCCAGAGCAAGGCTCTGCGGTGTTCGGGCGCGTGGGCGCTGTGATGCGCAAGGAATGCGAACTCCCGAAGGGATGCGCGTCGCCCCCAAGCCGTGGGCGCAACGAAGCTCGCCGGAAGAAAAGTCCGAAGTGGGAATGAGGAATTCTCACGAGAGGGGTTAGGAATCGTCGGACCTGGCATTAGGCCGCCGTTGAGACTGGAATTTTGTTAACAGGCTCAGGGGAGCGGAACGTTTTGACACGAACTTACCGGAGCCTTTCGATAGCGACTCATTTTGAATGTTTCTGGCTTCGGACGCGATCACGCGGCCATACGGTCCGGCGCTCTTTTGTGTCGAAGAGGTACCATCCGTCCTCGCGACGGTGGATCAGCTTCACTATCTTCGACTCACCGGCTTCGAGGTTTGCGACTGGCTGTACTGCCTTTGGGGTTCCATTGGGAAGGGTCTGAATCAACAGGTACCGCTCGGCTTCGTTCGAGAAGAGCATGGGTCACCTCCAGCTTTCCGAAAATTCGACACGCCCGTGATCCGACGGTTACTTTAAGCGCTCCATCTACCGCGCACGACAGCGACCGATAGGCAAAGCCCGGTCACGAGGCGGCGTCGGCACACTCGCCTACTTGCCCGTGAAACGGAAGTCTGCCTGCGTCGCGTCGCCAGCCTTCACAGTCACGCTCTGCTCCCGAGTGCCGAAGGTCGCCGTCCAGGCGGCAAGCGTGTAGGTTCCGGGGGGCAGGCCAGCAATGGTGAAAGCACCGTCGGTTCCCGTGACGGCGAAGAACGGATTTGCCGTGACGCCGATCTCGGCATCCATCCACGGGTGCTTGTTGCACGACACTGAAACCATGATCTCCGGCCTGGTGAAGCGGTGGACCAGGGGCCTGCCACCTGGCAACTGGCTGACGTTCCAGTTCTTGTTGGCCTGGGTAAGGAAATGGGTATTGTGGGTTGTGGGATCGGTAGAAACCACGCGAAGTTCCTGCCCGACCATGACGCCGAGGACATGAGGCTGGTAGATGCAGCCCTCCTGGCTGAGGATGACCGGCTCCGAAGGAGATGGGAATGTCCCCTTGAGCCCGTCCTCGATGTAAAGGAAAACGTTCGGCAAAGTGCCGTTGGGGTTGACGGCCCCGTCCTCGTTGTATATCGGTTCAGAATGCGCTGCCACACAGACCGGGTCAGCGAGCTTCAGATCGACCGGCTCCAGCGTCGGCTTGGTTCCTTCAAAGACCGCCCTGCCCTGAATCTTCCCTGTGGCGTCTGAACCGGCACTCGCCTGTTTGAGTCCAGGCAGGACCGGCCGTCCAGCGCCCAAGCTCCACGCTACAGCAAGGACACCGATGGCCATCGTCGTCGACAATATCCGGAACGCCTGAGTCATACGGTAGACCCCTCTCGTCTGAAACGATTCAAGCGAATTGGAGTTCTCCCGGCAGAGAGGGCTTCGCGAGCCGGTGCTTCGGTCGAGGCGGACGCGATTCATTGCGCCTATGAGGACGTAGTCCAGATCACGCGCCGTCATGGGCGGCACGATGAAATCAGCCGCACCGCCATCCTGGGTGTCGAGGTAAAGCCGCATACTCAAGACCCGCGACATCACGATGACGGGCGTGCCCTTCGCGACCTTGCTCACGAGGCTGATGGCGTCCTTCCAGGTGCCGCCCGGCAGCACGGCGTCGGTCAAAACGAGATCGACCCCCGCGTGCTTCAGCAGGCTTCGCGCTTCGCCGCAGCCATGCGCGTGGCACGTGCGAATCTCCTGCTCGTGCAGGGTCTCTTCCAGCCCCCGGAAGGCGTCCGGTTCGTTGTGGATGAGCAACACGGAGCGCACGGTCTTCATAGGCACCTCCGTTGGGCCGCCACGGGCCCAGTGTGAAAATATCGCCCAGAATCGGCTGGAGCGATCATGTCGTCTGTGACCTTGATCACTGTTGCAGGTGATATTTCGGCCTCCGTCGTCACATCTCGCGAAGACGTGGGCAAGGTCCGTTTGGCCCGCAGCCGCTAGAATCTCAACTCAGCGATCAACACCTTTAAGGTGATGATGTTGCGTTTCGCCGGAATCGGTTATACTCCCGAGCACTTCGGCGGGGAAGGTACTGAGAGACACTGATGCCGCCAGAGGTGCCGATGCGATTCGAGAGCTTCTCGTTCGGCTCCATCCAGATTGATGACGTCACGTACGATTGCGACGTGGTGATCGACCATGGCGGCGTCCGCAAGCGCAAGAAGAAGTCCCCGAAGAGACTCCGGGACCAACACTGCCACATGCCGCTGTCTGCGGAGGAAGAGATACCCTGGAAATGCCAGCGGCTGGTGGTGGGCACGGGCGCGTATGGCCGGATGCCGGTGGCGGAGGAGGTAAGGCGCGAGGCCGAGCGCCGCAAGATCGAACTGGTGACCCTTCCGACGACAGAGGCCATCGAAGAGCTTAAGCGAGCCACGAGGGATACGAACGCGATCCTCCATGTTGGCTGTTGAGGACTGCCTGTGCCGCACGAGTCCCCACGTGGCACTTCACTACGCCTCCGTTGCTGAGAGTCGTTCGCACAAGCGCCGTCCGCGAGGCCCCTGGCAAGCGATCCCGAGGGACCTCGCGGCGGGTGCAGGGTTGCATTAGGGAATCAGCTTGCCGCCCGAGACGCGCTCGACGGTCGTCTTGCCGCTCGGGTGTTGGGTGGTGATGGTTTGGGAGGTCGGGCCGCTGTCGCGGTTCCACGTGCTGACGGTGATCACCTTGCCGCCGGACGTGAC
>JASHPE010000244.1 GCA_030038235.1 Terriglobia bacterium | reverse complement strand
ACTCGGTGGAAACCGGGGAACCGTATGACATCGAACACCACATCCGTGGTGCCGACGGCCTCTACCGCTGGTTCGTGGTACGCGGCCTGCCCCTGCGCGACGCAGCAGGCGCCATCGTCCGGTGGTATGTCTTGATCACCGACATCGACGACCAGAAGCGTGCTGAAGAAGCGCTCAAAGGTCGCGAGCGTGAACTAAAATTGATCATTGACACCATCCCAACCCTTTCGTGGTGCAATCGGAGGGACGGGTCTAATGAGTTCCTGAGCAAGAGCTGGCACGAGTACACCGGACTTTCTCCCGAAGAGGCGCAGGGATGGGGTTGGCAGGCCGCATTCCATCCAGACGATCTCCCTCCCTTGATGAAAAGGTGGGGAGAGATGCTTACCTCCGGCGAACCGGGCGAGATCGAAGCTCGATTGCGACGCCATGACGGAATCTATCGATGGTTTCTCATTCGCGCCGAGCCCTTCCGCGACAAATCGGGCACAATTTTGCGATGGTACGGGACAAGCACCGATATCGATGAACGGAAGAAAACCGAAGAGAAGCTGCAACGCAGCGAAGCTTTCCTGGCCCAAGGGCAAAGGATTAGTCACACCGGCAGCTTCGGCAGAAACGTTCTCAGCGAAAAACTCTTTTGGTCGGAAGAAACCTACAACATCTATGAGCTTGATCGCTCCGTTGAGCCAACCTTGGGATGGCTGATTCAGCGAATTCATCCCGAGGATCGCGTTCGTGTCCGGCAGACCATCGACTCTTCAATTCATAAAAGGACAGGTTTCGATATCGAATATCGTCTGATGACGCGGAACAATTCGGTGAAGTATCTGCATGTTGTAGTCCAGGCGCTGGAGAATGCCTCTGGCGAGCTGGAATTTGCGGGCGCCGTCACGGACATCACCACCGCCAAGCAGGCGGAAGAGAAAATCCGCCAAAGCGAAAAGGAAGCCCGGCAACTTCTCGACTTGTCGCCATTGCACATCACCGAATTGGGGCCCGATGGGACTCGCCTCTACACGAATCGGGCGTCATTGGATTATTTCGGCACTACTTTGGAGGAATGGCAGAACGCGGAGACGCAGCAGGTGCTGCATCCGCAGGACGCCGAAATCGTGGCAAGGGACTTTCCCGGAAAACTCCAAAGTGGGGCGCTCTTTGAATACGAGGTGCGGCTGAAGAGAAAGGACGGGCACTATCGCTGGTTTCACTATCGCTTGAGTCCGATGTCAGACGAGCAAGGGCGCATTACCCGATGGTATGCCGCTGGGACCGATATCGAAGATCGCAAGATGGCCGAGCAAAGGCTCCACGAAGAAAACGTTGCGTTGCGGGAAGAAGTCAACAAGGCGTCGATGTTCGAGGAGATCGTGGGAACATCGGCGGCCTTGAAACAGGTACTTTCCCGGGTCTCCAAAGTTGCGCCGACAGACTCGAGCGTCCTGATTACGGGCGAGACCGGCACCGGTAAGGAACTGGTGGCGCGCGCTATTCACCACGGGTCACCGCGATATTCGCACCCGTTCGTGAGCGTGACCTGTGCGGTGATCCCCCGCGACCTCATCGCATCGGAACTATTTGGGCATGAGAAGGGCGCCTTCACGGGGGCAACTCAGCGTCGTTTGGGACGCTTTGAACTGGCCGAGAAGGGCACCCTCTTCCTCGATGAAGTTGGAGAGCTACCCGCCGAAACCCAGATTGCCCTTTTGCGTGTCCTGCAAGAGCGCCAATTTGAGCGCATCGGAGGAACGGGAACGATTCGCGCCGATGTACGGGTAATCGCCGCGACCAATCGCGACTTGGAATCCGCCATCGCAGCGGGAACGTTCCGCCGCGACCTCTTTTACCGGCTGAACGTCTTCCCTATTGAGCTTCCGCCTCTGCGGAAACGAAGCGAAGACATCCCCCTGCTGGTGACGTACTTCCTGAATCGCTACGCGCGGAAAGCCGGCAGGCATTTTACGGCAGTCGACAAGAAGAGCCTCGATCTGCTGCAGTCGTACGCCTGGCCGGGTAACATTCGGGAATTGCAGAACGTGATCGAGCGATCCGTCATCGTCAATGAAACGTCCACATTTTCGATGGATGAAAGTTGGATATCCCGGGAGGCTCCGCCCGCTGACCCGGAAATCCAGTCCAGCGCATTGAACCGGCCTCCTGGCGAGGAGAAGGCCATCATCGAGGCGGCCTTGCGGGAATGCGGAGGACGCGTGTATGGACCCTCCGGCGCCGCTGCCAAGCTGGGCATTCCGCGGACCACGCTGGAGTCGAAGATCAAGGCGCTGAAAATTAATAAGAACCGCTTCAAGGGCCCCGATGCAGCTAAAGAGAACTAGCCCCGTTTCCGTTTGATTCGCACTCACCGTCGTTTGACGATTTCCGGCCGACGCTCGTCAATTGACGAACTTCGTCAATTCTAGGCGTGGTCAATCTATTTATATTCAATCACATGCGCCCTGGAACCCGGATTGCTTCGCAGTCCGACAGGCGCCCGAATGCTAAGAATCCGCCGGAAAGAGAACGCGGATGTAGTGTTTTCGCTAAGCGGCCGGATCGGCAGAGAGGATATTGCCGAGCTGGAGTCGCTCATCAGCGCGGAGGGGAAAGCTCGCCGTATCCTTCTCGACCTGAAGGATATGACTTTGACGGGTCAGGACGGGATCAACTTTTTGGCCCGGTGCGAGGCAGCCGGCATAGCACTGGTGAATTGCGATCCCTATGTCCGCGAGTGGATCACGAGACAAGCGCCGGGAGGGTAGCGCAGCCAGCTGAAAATGGGGGGATAGCAGGTCAATCTGCACTTATTCTGCACTTATAAGGGAGCAAATTCATGGCTACTGTCGATTTGATCGGATCCAGTCCGGGATTTCGGGCCGTACTCGAAAACGTAGAACGGATTGCGCCGACAGATTCCACCGTCCTGATTCAAGGTGAGACGGGGACCGGCAAGGAAATGATCGCCCGGGCGATTCATGACGCGAGTCCACGGCGCCAGAACCGTTTCGTGACCCTCAACTGCGCCGCGATTCCGAGCGCGCTGTTGGAGAGCGAACTCTTCGGCCACGAACGAGGCGCTTTTACAGGTGCGGTGACTCAGACCGCCGGACGCTTTCAAGCAGCCGACCACGGAACACTGTTTCTGGATGAAATTGGCGACCTTCCTCTCGATCTGCAGCCCAAGCTTCTCCGCGTTCTTCAGGAAGGGGAATTTGAGCGGCTGGGCGGCGGCCGCACCATCCAGGCGGACGTGCGAGTCATCACGGCGACCAACCAGGACCTGGTCCGGATGGTTGAGGAAAGAAAATTCCGGGCTGACCTGTTCTACCGGCTGGACGTTCTTCCGATTACCCTGCCGCCTCTGCGGGAACGCGAAGACGATATCCCCTTGCTCGCGGAGCACTTCATGCGAAAGTTTGCCCAACGACTCGGCAAGTCGATCGATTTCATTCCCGCCGACGTGATGCGGGTTCTGAAACGGCATCACTGGCCTGGCAACATCCGAGAACTGCAAAACGTCATCGAGCGATCGGTGATCTTAACGACGGGTCCCGGGCTCGACCTTTGGGCTATCCGCTTGGATTCTCCCAAGGCGGTCTCGCCGTCAAGCAACACGCTCGTCGAAGCCCAACGAGCGCATATTGTGGCAGCCCTTCGCAGATCCAACTGGGTTGTAAGCGGACCACGTGGAGCCGCGGTCGAACTCGGATTGCGCAGGTCAACTCTCTCAGCCATGATGCAGCGGCTCAAGATTCAGCGCGAGGCCTCGCCACAGGGAGCGACGTAGCCCGCCTGTCCTGGCACGCATGATACTGATAGGGTTGGGGCGGATTGTGGCTGCGATCACCCTCACATTGTAGCCGCGTATGGGAGAATGTAGAAATTTGAGCGGAGCCGGTCGAGAGACCGGGTCAGTATCGTCGCCGCAGGCGGCGTTGGCTTGGAATATCATCGCCGCAGGCGCAGTCAGGAAGGGCCCTGCGGCTGCCCGATACGCCGCGCCCCCCAGCCGGCACGACCTGCGTCGGGTGCGCCAGCTCTGGGAACGTGAGGTTCCGCTTCGAATCGTCGAGGCGGCCTTCCTGCTGGCCTCAGCCCGTCGTGCGGCACGCCGTCCCGACGCCATGCCTCTGGGACGTATCCGATCACTTCATTACTTTCTGCCAGTTCTCGAGGAACTGCTCGCTCAGCCGGTTCCGGAATCCTATCTCGCCTATCTGCGCACCAAATTGCAAACGCATCTCACCCCCCGCGCCCACTCGCCCAGGGCTTCCCTGCGTTCTTTGTCGTCGAGGGCGAGATAATCAATTGTCTTGCCAAGCTGCTGCCGGCCCCAGGCTGTCTGAGCCATGTAGGCCGGCAGCCAGCGCTCGAAGTAAAGGCTCTTCGCCTCGTCAGACCATTTCCGCGCGCTACAGAACGCATGAACGTCGTGATAGCTCACGTCCGCTAACCGGATGGCGCCAGCCGCCGCCAACAG
>JASHPE010000243.1 GCA_030038235.1 Terriglobia bacterium | reverse complement strand
TATTCGTCGTACTTTCGACGGAGTCGCAGCCGGAGCCGCGTCTGCGCGCCGGATTCTGGGGTGACGCGCCACCGCTGTTCGGCGCAGATGTGGATCAACTCAAGCCCGGCGACGCTGCCGTGATCGACGGCGCTACACTCGGCTATCCTGTCGACAGCCTGCGCGACGTTCCCGCGGGCGACTACTACGTTCAGGCGCTGGTCAACGTCTACACCGAGTTCCATCGTTCGGACGGACACACCATCTGGGCGCACATGGATCAGTGGGAGGGCCAGCAGTTCAACCGATCGCCGGGCAATCTCTACAGCGAGGTGCAGAAAGTCCATCTCGACCCCGCCGCCGGATACGATGTCAAGCTCAGCCTCACGAAAGTCATTCCTCCGATTCACGAGCCTCCCGACACGCCGTGGGTGAAGCACGTGAAGATTCAAAGCAAGCTGCTCACGGCTTTCTGGGGGCACCCGATGTACATCGGCGCTGTCGTGCTGCTACCCAAAGGATACGACTCGCATCCCGACGTGCATTATCCCGTGATCTACGAACAGGGCCACTTCAGCCTGTCGCCGGCGTTTCGTTTCTCGACCGTGAATCAGCAGCCCCCGCCGCGTTTTCAGAGCATGCTGAAGAGTTACAACCTCGAGACCGGCTATCAGTTCTACCAGGCGTGGAACTCCGACAACTTTCCGCGCATGATCGCGGTCACTTTTCAGCATCCGTCGCCGTACTTTGACGATTCCTACGCGGTGAACTCGGTGAATGAGGGACCTTACGGCGACGCGCTGCTCACCGAACTCGTTCCCTATCTCGAATCGCACTTTCGAATGATTCCTCAAGGCTGGGCGCGCGTCCTCACAGGCGGCTCGACGGGAGGCTGGGAGTCGTTCGCCTTGCAGGTGCTGCATCCGGATTTCTTCAACGGCACCTGGACGCTCTATCCCGATCCCATCGACTTCCGCCACTACCAGCTCATCAACGCCTATGAGGACGAGAGCGCCTTCTGGGAGCCCGGACATCACTGGCTGCAATCACCGCGCTACATGGAGCGCGAGTCGTACGGCCAGCCGGAGACGTCCGTGCAGAAGTTCAGCGAGCTGGAGGATGTTCTCGGCAGCCACGGGCGCTCGGGCCAGCAACTCGAAATCTGGGAGGCAGCCTACGGACCGATCGGCGACGATGGTTATCCGAAACCCCTATGGGACAAGCGGACGGGCAAGATCGATCACAGCGTGGCAGGCTACATGCGCGATCATGGGTTCGATCTCAGCTACGACCTGCGCACGAACTGGAAGACGCTTGGACCCAAGCTCCGCGGCAAGCTCCACATCTACGTGGGCGATATGGACAACTACTACCTGAACCTCGCGGTCTACGATGTGGAGGATTTCCTGAAGAGCACGACCGATCCTCCATACGACGGCGAGATTAAATACGGCCGTCCGGAGAAGGGTCACGGATGGCAGCCGGCCACGCAAGAAGAGATGGTCCGCTGGATGGCGGACCACATCACGAAGTCCGCACCGGAGGGAGCGGATACGAAGTCGTGGAAGTACAACTGAGTCCTGCGGCCGGGGACGCTCGGGAAAATGATAAACCTCCAGTTCGTCATTCCCAGCGAAGCGAGGAATCTCGCTCCGCGAAGAAGGGACTACGAAATTCCTCGCTTCGCTCGGAATGACGAAGGTGGGGATTTTCTTCGCATCCTGGAGGGTTTCAAGGCTTCATCTTCATGTCGGCCATAGGCGCGCCGGACGCAGAGGCACCGTGCTCATGATCGCGGTCCAGGGCCCAGACCTGTTTGGGGTCGCTCTCGAACGGATAAACGTGCACCATCCAACCGAACACGTGCGGGAGGAATCGGCCGCCGGCGGTGCTGCACGCCTGCTCCGTGGCGATGGAGCCGTTGGCGCCGAATTCGGGATGAGCGCCCACGTACGGAGCGAGGCCCGATCCTTTGGGCGCGAGACAGATGTCAACGTGCTCGTGCCAGCGCGCGATGCTCAGCGGGATGCGCTGGTTCAGCTCGTCTTCCGAGGCGCCGCGGCGGTCCGTATACATGGCGCCGATCAGCTTGAATCCTCCGTCGGACGTCTTTTCGTAGAGCAGCGACGTGGGTTTCGACGGGTCAAAGCGGAAAGTGGCCTCGAATCCGTAGTCGCGCTTGGTGAAGTGGTAGATCTTCTGCGGGACGCGCGGGGCAAAGATGCGGTAACCGTCCGCCAGCGCCTTATGGTAATCCTGGTAAGGTTCGATGGCGGCTCGGGCTGCCGCGACCGCCGCGGCTCTTTGTTCGTCACCGGGCTCCATAGGCCGCAGGGCTGTGAGCTTCATATGAGCGCCCATGCTGCCCATGGAAGCGTTACCGTTCATGCCCGCCATGGTTGCGGCTTGGCCGTCGGAGTCCGGTGTCTGGGCGGCGCTCGTCCGGCCGAAAATCGCTGCTGCCAGCATCGTCAGGACCACGATCTGTCCGGCTGTCGGTTTCACTTTCATGCTTCCCTCCCACGTCTCTCATTAGGTGAACGATTGAGGCAGTCACGGAGTTGCACGCCGGATGCGGTAGAGCACGTGGCGACGCAAAGGGCGTCCTTCGGGAAGGGGGATGACTGACGTATCCGCAAGCGACCGGGTGACTTTCGCGCCAGGCCAGTGTCAGGTCTCGGTCGCCGAACCAGTGCACCAAGAGAGTGCAGTCGGCAAGCCGTTGCTGCGGGCCGTGCTGCTGCTCCGCGGCTTAAGACGGAGGCCCGACCCTCTTCTGGTTGCGGTCTGCTGCTGTGCGCCCCGTTGCCCTAAACTAATGCAAGTGACCGAAGTTGATAAGGGCGTTGAAAACCAGCGCGTAGGAACCGATGGTCTCGCCTCGGTATATCGGATTGTTCGCGAAGAGCAGCACGTCACCGTTGCCGAAGCGGGCCTCGACGACAGCCGGATGCTCGGCCACGGGATCGCCATCTTCGAGCAGACCCGACAAAAGCAAGTCTTTTATCGCCGCGTAATGCAGTATGACTTGCGGGCGGTATTCGGCGGGAATCAGGTAAGGGTTGTTACGCTCCTGTTCTTCGTTGAGGGGAGTAGCTTGCCAGGCCTTCGGCGCGGGCAAGGGCGGAGCTTTCTCCGCAGGCCGGCCTTCGGGAGTGTCCTCATCTTCCGGACCGCCGCGCCCGGTGGGGCGTTTGTAATCCTTGGCGGTGAGGATATGGCCGTTGACGCTGAGATTGCTTACCGTGAAAGCCAGGCCATCGGCGCTATACAAGGGCACCGTGGCGTCATAGCCATAGGCGACGGGGCGCTGGTTATCCACCACGTCGGAATTCAAGACGCTGCCCACAACCTTGAGGTTTTTTCGGGGCACCACAAAGACTCCCGGCGCCATGCCTTCGTCAATGGCGAATTCGGCCGTGTCTTCTGCGGTAATCAGCAAGCCGCCTCGTTGCACGAAATCCTTCAAATGGGTCACGCCCGCCTCGCCCAAGCCCGGGCGCACATCTTCCGTCGAGTCCAGTTTTCCCAGATTGGGAGTCAGCGAGGTGGTTTGCCAAGGCAAAGCATTTCCCCACATCGGCATTCCGTTCACAATCTGCTGCGCGGAGGCGTAGCCGGCCGGCGCGAAAACAATCACATCGTACTTCGAGCGCAGGTCCGCCTCTTTGGATACGGTCTGCGTGCTGATGTACGCGAACGGCACCTGCAATTTATCGAACGCCATGCGCCACCAGCCTTCCGTCTGCGTGGAGAGCCAGGTGTGCATGAAGGCAATACGGGGAGCCGCGGCAGGATGCGCCTTTACGGCGGGCCGACTGGCAATGCTGACGGCCTGCAGATCGAATTGCTGCAAGAAAGACGTCAGTCTCGAGCCTTCCACGCGGCCGATGATCAGCGAGCCGGCGGCGAATTTATGTCCGGCACTTTCGAATTTTTCCTCGGAGATCGACACATCCGCGGAATCACGCAACGCATAAACCAGCGAAGCCAGACTGACCTGAGCGGAGTTATCCACCGCGTAGAAGGGTCCCGGTCCGATTTCGGCGGCGGCGATTTGGCCGAGGTCGGGGGCCGGAGACATCGGCGCGGAAAGGATGCTGAGGTCGGTGACGCGCGAGACTTTGGCGTTGAAAAGATCTCCGAAAGACCAGCCGGTGTCGTCGTAGGGCGTCTTCTGCGGGTCGTCGGGCGACCAGAACTGCCGATCGAGCAGCGCATCTGCCGCACGCGAGAAAGGCTGATCCATGCGAATGATGAAGCTGCCGGCCGGGAACGTTTCGGACGTGGGCGGTGGCGGCGTGCCGGGCTTGGGTTCTTCGCTCTCTTTGCGGGAGGGCGGAGGCAGCGCCACCGTTGCCGCTTGCGTCAGGCGCTGAATCTCGACGTGCTGCAACGCCAGCACCTTCAACAACTGCATCTGACGGTTCCACAACCGGGCATCCTGCGCGAGGACGTAAGCGGCCGGCCCCTCGTTCGCCGGCTTCTCCACCGAGCGTTTGCTCTTCTGGTAAAAGTTGTTCAGGAAGAGTGGCCCATTTCGAGCGAAGTAGTGAAGCGTGGAAAGCAGCGCGGTTTGCTCATAGTTATTGTTGTCGCGCTCGGACCACAAAACGGTGGGGTAGGGCGGATTGGGCCGGTACCACGTACGCGCGTACTCATCGGGAGATAACACGCGCTTCTCGGTGTCGGCGCCGCCGTTGCCGAAGGTTTCGTACAGGCGGCTGATGCCGTTGTGCATGGCCGCGAGAAACATCAGGTAGCCGGGGCTCCAGGTATCGAAGTCTCCATGAGTGAACGCGCCGGGCATGCCGAAACTTTGCATGCGCGCCATGTTGTCGGAAGCGAGCATCGACCATTCGCCCGTCAGGATGGGATCGATCCAGGAATTGTAAGGTCCGTCGCCCACCGTGTTGTCGTAGAGAAACGGCACGGACTCGTGCAGGTCGTGCAGGACCTGTGCGTGCCACTCCAGATAGGTGTTCAGAACATTTTTCGTAAGCTCGAGCGTCATCGCCATAGCATCGCGATTGTTGTCGTGGGCGACGTAATGGCCCCAGTAGACCAGGTGCGGCCAATCCTGGCCGGGATGCGCTTTGTGCCATTTGTAGATGTCCACCATGCGGTCACGCCCATCCACCTCCACCACCGGGGTGATCAGGGTGATGATGTGAGAGCGAATGTATTTCACGTAGGGGGCGTCGTCCACTGCCAGGCGGTAAGCCAGTTCCATCAGGGCTGTGGGCGCGCCGGTTTCGGGCGAATGGATGGCGCCGGTGATGTAGTACACCGGAAACGACTGGCCGATCAGCGCCTGCGCCTTGGCGTCATCCAGTTTCAGGGTCCGGGGATCGGCGAGTTGCGCCAGGCGGGCGTCGTTTTCCCTGGCACGGGCAAGCAGCGACTCATCGGCAACCGCGACGGCGATCATCTCGCGCCCTTCCTCGCTGTGGCCGATGGTGAAGATCTTCACCCGCGGACTGGCCGCCGCAAGCATTCGAAAATACCGGTAAGTCTCTTCCGCGTAGGGCAGAACGTCGGGCGCACCCGCAACATCGCCCAAGACTTTCGCGGGCGTGGGGACGGAACTCGACGCCGGAAGATAATCGGTCAGTGGGGAATTCAAGGCGGGCGCCGTGGTGTACTTTCTGATGTGCTCCGTGTAGGATTCGTCGACGGCCTGATGAGGGTCGCGCTGAAACGTTTCGGTCCCGGAAGTTTGCGCGCTGAGAGAAAAGGGAGCAACGGTCAACGCGGCGCCTCCCATCACGATGTAGAACGCCAAGAGACGAACAGCCAACGCGACTTGCACATGCCTGTATGTCATGGCCTCCTCTGACCGAGCGTGCCTGGTCCCCTAAAATGATCCTGGCCCTGGTTGAGCCTGAGAGTCGCCTACTGTAACAGAGTTCCGAGGAGCCTGACAGTGCCGTCTCCTATGGGCTCACACTCCGGGTCACACAGCGCTCAATCCCGGACCGACAAGATTCTCTGTTCGGAGTTTCCCGTTGCGGACCTCAAACAAGCCTGGAAATTTCCGCAGCCAGGGACGATTCGCCGCGGGAACATATTCCCGGGCGTTCGACTCCAGGGTATCGATCTTGGGAACGTGCGCTGCGATACCGGCCGACTGGATCAGCGAAGCGCCGGGGCAGGTGAGATCCTGCGCGGTCATGTACATTCTGAATTTCTGCGCGGCGGCATTCAGCAGCACCGACTGGCTTTGACCCTTGCACGCCTTGAGCGCGACGCCGGTATAGCCGATTTTCCGGCCGCGCAGCAGCGCGTCGAAGCCCGTCAGCGATTCGTCCATCACGACCGGCTTTAGCTTCGAGATCTCAAAGAGCGACTGTGAGGGGGCGTCGGGAAGGTCGCGGCTCGTCGGCTGCTCGATATAGGTAATGCGGTCGTATCCGTCCGGCGATGCGCTCTTGACACGATGCATGAAGCGGACAAGGTACACCGCGTCGGGACACTGCTCGTTGAAATCGAGGGAATAATGCCAGCTCTGTATGCCCCGGCGCTTCTGAACTTCGGCCGTCACCCGATCGATGCGCAATACGCGAGCGACGTCACGCTCCAGATTGTTGCCGTCCAACTTGATCTTGAGGTGAGTGAGTCCGTCGACGGCGATCCACTCCGCCAAGTCCTCGGGAAGTCCATCGTTGACGGGCTTTTTCACATCGGACAGTTCGATGGGATCGGCAGCTCCCACAGAATGGTTGCACCACACCCAGGGCTTGGGCGCTCGCAGAAGGTACTGACCGGGATACGCGCCCTTGAATTCGGGCGCAAGATAACGAGCCAGATCGTGACTCATGAACTCGGGGCCGTAGGTCAGATAACAATTGAGGTAGTGAGCCTTTCCGAATGCATCGTGAATGGCAGCGTCGAAAGGGCTGGCAGTGACCAGGACGCAGAGCTTCGGGATCGGCTGATCGAGGTGCATCTCTTCGCTCACCTCGGCCGCGGCCCTCAAGTATTGCGATTCGAGAGCGAAGTTGATGTCGATCGGATGACCGGGCTCGTCGTAATCGCCCGTGAGCTTCGCGATACGGCCGGCGAGCCCCTTCATAACCTCGAGAGTCGTGTCGTAGGACAGGGTCTTCGTGGGAAACGACCAGAGATTGCCGAGCGTCATGGAGCCGAATCCCTCAGCCACCCGGCCCGCGGTCGTTTCCACCGTGCAGTGAACGTTCAACAGAGTGGTGCGATCGACGCTACGTCCGCCGAATTCGTACGGCCTGCGATAGGGGAAATCCTCATAGTCGATCCGAAGCCCTTTGACGCGAATGTCGCTGGACTTGCCCGCGGACTTGGATATCAGCATGACGTTGGAAACCGAGGGCAACAACGTCGCCCCGACGGTTGTCTTGAGAAATGAACGCCGCGTCATCGGATTTTCGGTACGCGCTGGCACATGAGTTGCACGCAGATGCAACAGGGCCAAAAACATAGGCCCTGTGTTTTCAATCACCTGACGGTTTCGTTTCGCAAAAATCCCTTACTTTAACTTAGTAAGTATTACCTCGGTACTGAGTTGCACATCGATAACGATTAGGCTATTTACATGGGCCCATTAGTACGCGTCGCGAATCAGGGACTTCAAGTAGTCCAGATCGCTCTTGGCGGCGGCCATCACTTCCGGCACCATCTTGCGCGAGAGCGCGATTCCTTGGCTGTCCGACACGCCCGGGATGCTGTATTCCTCGTGAACTGTGATCGGTCCGTGGAAGTCCGACTGGGCGAGCGTTTGCACAAAGTCCTTCCAGTGAGACATCCCCTGTCCCATCGGGCAGGTTTCCGGTTCCCAATGGTGCTCGCCAACCTGCTTCCAGACGAAATCCTTGGCGCCAATCATCTTCAGCCGCGGCATCACCAGATTCGCCGCGATCTTCCAGCCCGCGACGCCGCCCTCTGTCGTCGCGTGGCAAAGATCAAAATAATAGCCGCACCAGCGCGGATCGAGCGGCTCAATCACTCGCGCCATGTCCCAGACGGGGGCGCCGATGTAGCCGGCGTGGTTGTGGTATCCCACCTGGACTCCGTGTTTGCCGGCCAGTTCCACGAGCCCGCGAAAGCTCCGTCCGGCTTCCTCGAGCTCTGCCAGGACGTTGATGAACTTATAGTGATAGTACCCCGGCTTCAAAAAAGGAATGGAAAGCCTGCTCGCGGCGCTGAGGATGGGCTCTGCGGCGGAATCGTCGGCCGCGAGCAGCTCAGTAGTGATCATCGGCACTTCGAGCCCCGCCCTGCGAATCGCGGCGACCGCTTGAGGGAGATCGGTTGTCACACGCTCCGGCTTAACGTGCCCGCCTGCGCGGACTGTCAGATCGATCCCACCGAAGCCCGCGCGCCCGGCGCTTTCCGCGAGCTCAGGCCAACTCAATTGCGGCACCGGCTTCGAAAAGAAGCACAGAGTTCCTCGAAACGGGCCGCTCTTGGCGGCGGGTGCCGCGATCGATGCTCGCGCCGAGAGCGCAAGGGCACCGACCAATACTGGGGTCGCCTGAAAAAAGCCTCTCCTCGAGAATTCGCTCATGAGGGCTCCTCGCCGGTTTGCACTCGCATCTCACCGAACGTTGTCATTCCGAGTGAACCCGGGGAATTTCGGCCTGGAATTCCAGGAACACGAGATCTCTCGCTGCCTGGGCCTTCTCGGAATGACAAGATGAACGAGCTTTCGACAGACTGTTAGTTTAGGCTAAGAACTTGAGCCGAAACCACCCGCCTGCTCGCCAGACTCACCACTTTGACTGACGTGGGTTTTTCATCATTGCCCGCGCGTGGATTTTCCCTTACCCTAGAAGGCATGGAAGTCCACTTCACACCCGAGCAGGAAGCGCGGCTTGCGCAGATTGCCACCAGCGCAGGCACCGACCCCGAGGGACTGGTGAAGGACGCCGTGTTGCGTCTGCTTGAGAAGGACCCCGGTTGCGCTCCCGTTTCTCACGGCAGCGTGGTTGCTGAAATGCGGGCCTTGCGCGCTCGCCTCAAACCCGATCCCGCGGGCTGGACAACGCGCGATTACGTCAATTACGGTCGACGGTAAATGGCTCTCGTTGCTGACGCCTCTATCGCCCTTGCATGGGCCTTACCCGACGAAAGCAGCGACTATGCCGACGCCGTCCTTGCTGCCGTTGAACGGGACGGCTTGCGCGTTCCAGACCTCTGGGCGCGCGAAATCGCCAACGGCCTTGCGGTCGCCTATCTTCGGAACCGCATCACTTCCGCCGACGAGGAAGCTTTTCTCACGGCTCTGACCCGGTTGAGCATCGAGGTCGAAGCCGCCGAGCCCTTGGCGGCCATTCGGGACGGAACGGCGGCGGCCAGGCGTTACGAACTCACGGCCTACGATGCGGCCTATGTCGATCTTGCCTCTCGGGAAAACCTTGCCCTCGCCACCCTCGACCTTCCGATGCGCAGGGCCGCTGAACAGGCCGGGGTCAGCATTTTCCGCAGATAGGTGACTCCTCCCTTGTGTAAGGAATGAGGCAAAACTCATCGAGCGCCTTCAATCCTGCTTGCCCGCAGCAGAGCTACCTGCATTGGGGAGCTACGAGTTTTCTCCACCAGTTCTTGTTCAGTGAGTCGTCAGCGATGTGGGAATCTGCCCAATCCCAAAAAAGGCCCTGTCGCATTTCAATGCGTACTGCAAAGCTGCCTTCGTACGCGTGAGCTCGCATGGGCCACGCTGCTACATCGAAGTGGTGGAAGCTGTATTCCCCATTACCCTCCGCCCACCGAGGAAGCTCCACGAGCTTCTGGACAGCCGGGTCGCTCCCAGGAGAAGAACTGATAAAGCTCACTACTCCAGCATCGGTGCCCTCGCGCTCCTTCAGTTCGCTCGTCCACGCGAGGGTACAAGTCAATTGAATGTTGCGCTCTGAAGCTGCCCACCTTCCCATAACGCGCACATGGGCCTCTTTCTGCAGAGCCTGGAGCTGCTTTGCGACTCGCTGCTCGACCTTTGCCGTCTGCTTTGCTTCTGAGGGCTCGAGCACGTCGCGTTTGACCATTGTCTGCTGCCCATGCGCGGCAAAGGCCACGGAAAGGTTCGCCGCAACGAGTAACGTCAACATCCTCTTCCGATTCTTTCTGATTCCCGTCATAATCTTGGTCAATTAGGCCAGTCTCTCACGGCAAACCAAAACAGAGGATATTCGGCCCGACCGCCAGAGCGATGAATTGCTTCCCGTCGACCATATAGGTCATCGGCGAGGCCTTGTTTTCGCCGTTCGTCGGAAAGTGCCATAGCGTTGCGCCGTTTTGCTGATCTGCAGCCACGACATCCCCGCTGGGGTCTCCATACACAAGAATTCCTCCCGCCGTCGCCAGTACCCCCGCTTCTCTCTTACCCTCGATCGGGCCGACCTGCGGAATTTCCCAAATCACTTTTCCGGTTTCGATATCGAGGGCTCGCAGGTACTTCTTGCCGGGATCCTCGGGGGGCCGTCCGGCTTTCCAGTTGGCGGTGGAGAGCTTGACCTCGCATTTCTCGCGAGCCATCAGGTAATACAGGCGAGTCAAGGGGCTAAAAGCTGTCGCGCCCCAGTTCGTTCCGTAATCGGGACAGACAAGCCCGCTCTCCGGCAATAATTCGGGCCGGCCGTCGGGACCTATGGCGCTCGCCCAAGTCGTCTTCACAAAACTGCTGGCCAGCAGAAGCTGACCGTTGGTCCGATCCAGCACATAGAAGAATCCATTCTTGTCGGCGTGCAGCAGAAGTTTTCGTTCCTGTCCCTGGTATTTCGTGTCCACCAAGACCAGCGGCGCGTTGGCGTCCCAATCGTGAACGTCGTGAGGCGTGACTTGATAGAACCATTTCAGTTCGCCGGTATCGGGATTCAGTGCCAGGATGCAATCGGTATACAGATTGGCTCCGGGCCGGCTGCCGTCATCGGAGTCGGGATAGGGATTGCCGGTCGGCCAATAGATGGTATCCGTTTCCGGATCGTACGAGCCCGTCAGCCACGTCGCCCCGCCCCCGTCTGACCTGGGGTTGCCGCCCCAGCTCCCGGCCCCGGGTTCTCCTTTGCGCGGTACGGTCCAGTGCCGCCACCGACGTTCGCCGTTCGAGGCCTGGTAAGCAGCCACAAATCCGCGGATGCCCCAATCGCCGCCGGAAACGCCGGCCACGACCTCATCCTTCACCACCAGCGGCGCCACCGTCGAGCCGTAGCGCATCGGCTCGTCAGGCATCACGACCTCCCAGACCAACTGCCCCGTGGTGCGATTCAATGCGATCAGGTGTGCATCGGCCGTCGTTATGAATACGTTATCCCCGAGGATCGCTACGCCCCGATTGGTCCCGAGCGAGGCATCTCCAAACACGTGCTCCGGCCGCGGCCGCGAATACTCCCAGATCATCTGGCCGGTGCGCGCGTCCAAGGCAAAGGCGCGCTGCGGGCCCGTAATATACATGATCCCGCCGGCGACGATCGGTGTGACCTCGAGCCCGAAGTACTGCATGTTCTCAGCGAAATAGGAGGTGTCGGGTAGAAACTGTTTCCAGAGAGGAACGGCGAAGATCCACTTCAAGACCAGTTTGTCGACGTTGCTGGTATTGATCTGACCGAGTTCGCTGTATCGATTACCGCTGACGTTGCCGTTGTACGTGGGCCAGTCGCCTGGGCGCGGATGGAGAATGCCCGAGAACGGTATGCCGCCCGGCAAAGCGGATTCGACGGCCTTCACTGCCCCCGGTTTTACGCCTGTGAGCCCGGCAAGATATGCGACAAGGTCCTGCAACTCTGCAGGGCTTGCTTCGACCGGCGGCATTGCGGATTCCTTCTCCTCGCGGAGCCTGGAAATCTCGCTCTGCTCAATCGGATGAAACTCGCCGCTCGAGTCCTGAACCACGATTTCAAAATTACTCCGGCTTCGAGCAAATCCGTGGACCGTCTGGCCCTTCCGCAGTTCTACGGTTACGGATTCATAGCCCGATGTAATGTGTGCACTCGGGTCAACGAGCGCTTCGCGAAGCTCGTCCACCGTCAATTCGTGCGCGACACTCGATAAGTCCGGACCCACCGGTTTCCCTCTGCCCGCGACCATGTGGCAGGAGGAACATTGGCCTTTGCCGAAAAAAAACTGTTCTCCGGCTTCGCGGTCGCCGGGAACGGCGTGCTCCGCGGCAGGCAAATTCAGCGAGTGGACCAGGGCTGCAAGATCGGCGAGTTCATCCTGGGGCAGATTGAATGCGGGCATGCCCGACTTTGGAATCCCGTTGCGGATCAGATTCCCCAGCGAGGCGACGGACCGGCTTCGGATCGCCGAATTACCTGCCAAGGCAGGACCTTGATCGGTCCCATGCGCGTCAAGTCCATGACAGCCGGCACACTGCACCGCGAAGATCTTTGGCGCCTTCTCCTGCGCCTCTGGTGCTGCTGCCGGCAGGCTTTGCCCCCAGGCCCATACGGGCCCGAAGGCGAGTAGTGCAATGATCGCTCGACAGATAGTCGACATATCACGGCCGCGAACGCAGGCGCAGTTGTTCTTCCTGTCAGGAACCATCGATCAACGAGGATGAGCCGCCGGCACTGGCCGCAGCAGTTCGTCCGCGAACTCCCTCTCCTGCGCATCGCTGAAATCCGTAGCATCGCCCAGCACGTAGCGATATCGAAATGGGAGTCCGAGCGCGACCACACGACGCATCCAGTTCGTGGGATCCGTCCACAAAACCGGCCGCACTCCCATGGCCTTCACGAGATCGTCGACATCCCAGTGAAGCGCAAAGTCCGGTATGACGGCGTCAAAAAGATCGGTGCTCATCGGGCTGTCCAAGGCGAGCCGCAGGCTGTACGGAGTCCGATCCAGCCAGACTTTTGCGATACGCGGGTCGGCCGCGGCCGCCATCAGCAGCCAAAGGCCCTTCACGCCGCGGCCAAACGCGCGAACGGAGCTCCCATCCACATCAGAACGAGCAGTCAGCAAATCGACCCCGCGCAGAATATCATGCGCCCGCAGGGCCGCGAGATCACGCCCGATCTGGTTGGCCCGCAGGTTGGCCAGCCAGTTCCCGACAAACGGCCCGTGATCGTCAGCGATTGGAGAATCCCGCGGCTCCATTTCGAGCACCACCCGTCCCTGCCGGACCATCCACTCTGCCAGCTCGGCTGTCGACGTCAGCAGGCGCGTGTTGTCCCGTACGAGAAGTACCGCCGGCTTTCGAGCCGACGACGACGGGACGTACAGAGTGGCATCGATATCAACCCCGGGCTCGCTCTCAAATTTCAAGTGTTCCCGGTGTCCTTCAGCGATGTTCGCCTCATCCAGGAGGTGTGACTGCGGCGCGGAGCCATCGGTTGGAATCGCCAGACGACGCAGTTCGGCCAGCAATTCCGGTATGCTCTCCTGCCGCTTCCTGGCCTGGAAGTCGTCGCGAAGGAGTTCGTACACCTTGCGGCTTCCAGGCTCGTCCTCGACGTTGCCGCTGGCGGTCACTTGCAGCTCTGAATTGGTATAGAGCCCTATCGGCTGCTCGTGGTAATCACCCTGGCCGTTCTTGAGCCAGCGGATCATCCACTGATAGATCGCCTCCCTGCTGACGAGAGGCACGCCGTGTGGCCCCGGTCCAACGAAGAAGCCGATTCTGTCCTGAGCGCCATACAGCGCGAACCATTTCTGAGCTTCCTCGTAAACGAGCCGGGCTCCCGGAGGCGTGAAGTAATCGCCTTCGGTCGCTTCGATCAGCCATGGCGTGGGAGCGGAGAGTTCGACGAAATCGGCGGTGTCCAATCCGCTCGCGAGGAATCGGGGAAGGTTCATTTCGGGATCGGGATCGGGCCCGGTGAACAACAACCGGTAGGAATTGGGGTAACAGGCGGGCACAACAGCCTTCAGTCTCAGATCCAGAGCGCCCAGGAACGTTGTCAGGGCGCCGCCGCCCGAGCAACCCGCAGCGCCCATGTGGTCGGCATCCACGTCAGGCCTGCTCGCAAGGTAGTCCAGGGATCGCATCGCGTCCCAAATGAAGTACCGCGCTGAGCTTTCGCCGATGAGGAGCGCCTGGGCTCCGAGCTGGATGTGCTCGGGCACGGACCAGCCCGCGAGCGGACCGCTGAGTTGCCGGCTGTAAGTCTGTTCTCTTTCCCCTTGACCAATCGGATCGAATGTCAGCGCCACGAAGCCCTTGAGGGCGAGATTCGCTGCAATTCTCTGATCCTCGGGTTTGCCCTCCTGCGTGTGTCCGGCCTGCAAAAGGACCGCCGGGTATCGGCCCGGCTGGTTCGGACGATAGAGATTCGCAGTGACGTACAGGCCAGGCAGGCTTTCGTACATCACCTTCTCGATGGTATAGGAATCATGCTGCAGCCGTCCGGTGACTTTGGCATTTAGAGGCCCTGTGTAGTCGGGCAGTCCCCCCAGGAGTTCCAGGAGTTTCTTGCGAACAGTCTGTTTTCGGCGCCCAGCATCAGCGACCGTGTGAATCAGATCGATCGCCGCCGTACGTTCGCGCAGCTCCTGCTGGGCAGTCTCATCCATCCACTGAAGCAGCGGATCCCGAGCTGCTTCCTGTCCGAGTAACGGGAACGGGGGGCAGAGGCAGGCAACCAGGAAGAGGCAAGGGACAAGCACGTTTGCTTTTGTGACCGTCCAAAAGGCTCTGAACTGCTCGATGGGAAACTCTCGCTTGTCTGAGGTGAAACGGGAATCCGCCCGGCATTTCACGTCAGTTGCCACTCGGTCCCTCCGGGACGACGGCATGTTCTCTGCTTTCCTCCAGCATCGTTGGAGAACCGTAGTGTACTCCTCCACCGGGACACACCTCGCCGGCTAGCCACGGTCCACTTGGAATTTGAAAACGTAAGCTTGTTTGCATGGCTTGTGTTCTGCGAGATCTGCCGGGATGTCGACCGCCACCAAATCCCCTTGCCGCTGCCATTTCAAAGGTGTTTGAACGCCCAACATCTGAACCAGTGAGCCAGGACGCGGCGAGACCGACCGCGTTGCAAACGACCGGCCCGGCCACTCCAGGCTGATGGCATAAACGGTGCCGCCATCTTTACTGGACGTAAACCAAATATCGTCGCCCTCCTGAAACATCGCACGCGCCCGGGTCCCATAGATGGCCTCCCCGTTCACGCGCAGCCATTCGCCCACATATTCAAGCCGCTCCACCGCTTCCGGCGCCCACGCTCCAGTCGGCATGGGGCCAAAGCCAACCTCGAAATTCCCGCCCTTGGCGCACACCGTGATCAGACTCTTCAACACCCATTCCGCAGGCCGGTATTCGTCGCTCGGTATGTAAGAGAAGGACGTCCCGCAGGGATAAATGACCTTCCACACATCTTTGGAATTCCAACCCGGAATTTGGCGCTCCGGCGTGTAGTAGTCGCCGTAAGCTCCAATCCCCCGGTTGCGCATGATGATGTTTGGCTGGAGTTTTCGCACCATTTTGGCAATGCTCGCGATCTCCTTGGCGGCCGCTTCCGGCCAGCCGATATCGAAGTCGAGTGTATCGATAGGGCCGTATTGCGTCATCAGCTCGCGAACTTGCTCGCGCTCGTGGTCGATGAAGGTCTGCCAGCGCGCGGGGTCGCTCTCTTTCGTGAACTTGGAATCGTACTGGTAGTGGAAGGGGTCCCAGGCGAACGCCGGATCGTGCCAGTCAACGTGCGAGTAATAGAGCCCCACCTTCACGCCGTGCTTTCTCGCTGCCATCACAAGGGCGCCGACAATGTCCTTCTTGTAGGGGCTGTCCATGACGCTGTAATTGTTGGTCGCGGTCCTGGTGTACTCGCAACCGTTCTCAAACGCCTGTGCCGTGAGGGCGGGCGACTCCTGCGTGGTTTTCGTGGGCCACATCGAGAACCCATCGTGATGTTTTGTGGTGAACGTGAAGAACCTTATCCCACATCGGCGGAAGAAGGCCATCCACTCATCGGCGTTGAAGCTGACGGGATTGAAGAATTGATAGAGGACGTTGTACACATTCCAGAACTGCTGATTGGCGCCGGCCAAACCCCAGGATTCGTGGCTGCCAATCAGGCAGTAGAGACCCCAGTGGATGCGGATGCCAAACTTGAGGTCCTTGAAGGTTTCGACGGCTGACTGTGGGGCGTGCTGATAGTCCGGGTCAACTGATCTTGCCCAACCGCGTTGCATTGCCTCGCGGTCGAGGAGAGCGTTTAGGACCCGATACCGGCTCTCCGGACACGGCTCCGCCTCCGCATTCTGAGCCCGGGCAATGAGCGCGGAACTCGTCGCGCTTCGCGGTATCCCCCAGACTCCGGCGGCCGCGGCAACCGAGCTCTCCAGAAAGTTCCTTCGACGCATCGTCGCCCTCTCCTCGTCACTCATGTGTCTTCGCTCTGATTGTCGATCTGGATCGTTTGAGCAAACCCTGATATATCACTTCAGCGGCTCTCGTCAAGCCACGATATGGTTCATGTTGCTGTAGCGCCGGTGTCCCCACCGGCGCAATCGAGCCTCAAAAATCGCCGGTGAGGACACCGGCGCTACAGCAACCAGGCCACGTGGCACAAAGGATGCGCCGCGACGGCTGGCAACATCCGCGCGAACGGCATATTATGCGTGCGGAAGGAGCGCGAACCAATGATGAAAACGAGCAGACGTAGGTTCCTCGGCAACTCTATCGGGCTGCCGCTCGGGTTCAGCATGGCGAAGGGCCTCGATGTGGCTCGCGCCGCAGCTTTCCGCCCTACGGAAGAAAATAAGCCTGCCCCGAACCCGCTGCCTGGCACAACGTCCCTTACTCTCACCGGCGACCTGGCGGCTCAGATGGTCGAAGGCATTCACAAGTATCTCATCCAGGCCACTGCGGATTCCCTCAATGACCGCCCCGGCTTCTGGAGACGCGACTTTACTTCCGCCCGCGCCTACGAGGACTCGGTCGCCCTCAACCGCGAGCATCTTCGAAAGATCATCGGTGCTGTTGATCCCAGGGTGCCCGCGCCGTGGCTCCAGATCATCTCCGCGTCACCGGCGCTCGTTGAGGTGGCACGCAACTCGAGGTTCAAGGCCTACGCCGTCCGCTGGGAGGTGTGCAGCGCGGCCACCGGCGACAACGGTGCGCTGGAAGGTGAGGGCCTGTTGCTGGAGCCGGTGGGGCCTGCACGGGCTCGAGTTGTCGCCGTGCCTGATGCCGGCTGGACGCCGGAAGCCGCCGCCGGCCTCGCGCCGGGAGTTCCTGACGCAGGCCAGTTCGCGAGAAGGCTGGCCGAATCCGGCTGCCAGGTTATTGTCCCCGTGCTGATCGATCGAAGCGACAAGTGGTCGGAGATCGCCGGCGTCAAAACGACGAACCAGCCGCACCGCGAGTGGATCTACCGCATGGCCTTCGAAGTCGGGCGTCACATCATCGGCTTCGAGGCGCAGAAAATCCTTGCCGCCGTCGATTGGTTCGAGGGAGAGAACAAATCCAATCCGCTTCCGGTTGGAGTCTTCGGTTACGGAGAGGGAGGACTTCTCGCGCTTTATGCTGGTGCTCTCGATCCGCGGATTCGAGCAACGGGAGTGAGCGGCTACTTCCACTCCCGCCAGCAACTCTGGAAGGAACCCATCTACCGCGATGTTTGGGGACTGCTTCGTGAGTTCGGCGACGCGGAGCTTGCCGGTTTGATCGCCCCGCGAGCGCTGGTTGTGGAAGCCTGTGCGAGTCCCGTTGTTGATGGCCCTCCGCCGGCAACGGGGGATCGGGCGAACGTAGCCTGTCCGAACGGCACACTTACGACGCCGCGGCTCGACGACGTCAGGCAGGAAGTGGCCCGCGCGCGTGAGATCTTTGACAAGCTGAATGTTGGGGAGCAACTCAAACTGGCCGTCAGCGATGAAGGGAACGGACCGCCAGGATTGGCGGACGCTTTGACGGGCTTCTTGAGCGCTCTCGGCGTGGCCAGCGGCCTGCGCCAGCCTGGACGATCGCCTCGAGAGCCACTCCGCGACTTGCGTGGAACGTACGATCCCGAATCGAGGTTGCATCGTCAGTTCGACCAGATGGTCGGCTTCACACAGGGCTTGATCCGCCAAGCGGCGAGACGGCGCGAAGAATTCTGGGCAAGCGGTGACACCAGTACAATCGGGCGCTGGAAGGAAACCACAGCGCCCCAGCGCCGGTATATTTGGGAAGAAGTCGTCGGCCGCTTGCCCGCGCCCACGATGCCGCCTGATCCGCAGACACGGCTGATCTACGATACCGCCGCTCTTGCTGGATACGAAGTGGTTCTCGATGTCTGGCCCGCCGTTTTCGCCTACGGCATTCTGGTTCTGCCGAAGAACATCAAGCCGGGCGAGCGGCGGCCTGTTGTTGTCTGCCAGCACGGCCTGGAAGGACGTCCCGACGGGGCAGCCGATCCCGCTACTCCCGACGGCTACATGCATCACGTTGCTGTGGCCCTGGCGCAAGAAGGCTTCGTCACTTTTGCGCCGCAGAATCCGTACATCGGCGGCGACGAATTTCGTATCATCCAGCGGCTGGGCCACCCGATCAAACTGGCCCTGTTTTCGTTCATCATCGGGCAGCACCAAAGAATCCTGGACTGGCTCTCCGCGCAGCCCTTCGTGGATCGCGAACGAATTGCCTTCTACGGCATCTCGTATGGCGGGAAGACCGCGGTGCGCGTTCCGCCGTTTGTGGACCGCTACGCCGTGTCCATCTGCACGGCTGACTTCAACGAGTGGGTTTGGAAGACGACCAGCGTTGAATCTCCGTATAGCTACATGCTGCTGCCCGAATATGACATGTACGAATTCGACTTCGCCAACGTTGTCAATTATGCCGAGCTGGCGAAGCTCATCGCTCCGCGGCCCTTTATGGTGGAACGCGGTCATGACGATCCCGTCGCGCCTGACGAGTGGGTTGGATATGAATACGCACGGGTGCGGCGCTTCTATGCCGAGGTGGGACTCCCCGAGAATACAGCCATCGAGTGGTGGAACGGCCCGCACGCCATCCACGGCGTGGGAACCTTCGAGTTTCTGCGCCGGCATCTGCGCTGGCCGGGGCGAGGACAGCAGGAAGCGTGAGTTGCCAACTTTTGAAGAACAAGCAGCTCACAGCGCTGTGCATTCAGACCTTCAAGGTCGACCAGGAGCTATGTCTACGCTACTTGCTCCCCACGGTTCGAGGTTGGAGCTCTTCGAAACGCGACTCGAAGTGATGCCGACGCCTCACGGCATGGGTCCCAGAAAGTTATGTCAGGCGGCGTCGGAGCAGAGCTAACGCGGTGATACTGAGACCCAACAAACCCAAGGTTCCGGCCTCCGGCGCTGGCACCGGGTAGGGCGCAAGCCCATAAAAGAAACCCGAGAAACTTGACGAGGGGGCAGGGCCGACGGTGGCAGCTCCAGTGGTAGGGTTGATCGTGTCCACCGTGTAATTCGTTTCGTCTCCTCCCCATAGCGTGCCATCTTCTGTGAGCAGGACTCCCATTTCCGCGGAGCTGCCAAAAGGCCCAACCAGCGTGGCCGCGCCGGTGCTGGTATTTAAGGTGTAAAGGTCAGCTCCATCCGCAAAGTAAAGCGTGCTCGAATTGGTTGAGAGACCTCGCCACGACCCGTAGCCGAGCCCAGTCGGCCCGATCAATGTAGCAGCTCCGGTAGTAGGATTTATGGAATAGAGATCCTGAGTTGACCCGAAACTCACGGCGTAGAGCCCCCCGTTGTCGACCCAAAGTCATCATAATCTACACCCGTCGCGCTTCCAATGGCCGTCACTGCGCCGTTCGCTGGATTCACCTCGAATAGAGTTCCGTTAGCAGTGTGGTACGAGGTGGCAAATAGAAGCCCGTCAGCTACAGCGAGACCCGCAAGAGTCTGGCCGGAGTTGCCAAGCGAGGTGAACGCGCCAGTGTTCAGGTTCATGGTGCCGAATTCGCCTGTGCTCGAGCCCGCATAAGCGATGGTGCCAGCCCGTGCCAACCCCGCCACCGAAAGATAGACTGTGACTAAAACTGCGGCAGAAACGAGTCTCTTCATTTAGCTCCTCCGGGTGCTTAGCCGAATTTCTAATTCACTTCGTTCCCAAGAACTTGCGAGATGACATTTAGTCGAATGAGCCGGCCACTGTCAAGTACGGGCGCTGCCATTGCCGAAAGAATTAAAATCAGCTCTTACGCCCGCTCTACCAGATGGCTGGCAGGGGCAAGCGGTCTTACTCAGTACCGTCCGTCACACGGCGGCTAACT
Source organism: Terriglobia bacterium (assembly GCA_030038235.1). Lineage (GTDB taxonomy): Bacteria > Acidobacteriota > Terriglobia > UBA7540 > UBA7540 > Gp13-AA77. The sequence continues at coordinate 9,238 of JASHPE010000243.1, read as the reverse complement.
CGGAGGCGTGGTACCCACCCGAAACCGATTCGCGCCGTGCTCGTCGCTCTCCGTAGAGGGCCGCGCCTCTGCGGGCGAGGCAAACGAGAACACTCCCGTTCTGAGCTGAAAGATTATTTCTTCATCAGCCAAACCTCGGCAACCTGGCAGCCGCGGCCGTTCCCGCCCCTTCCCATCTCTCCGTGCCAAGTGAGCGTGAGTTCTCCCGTTCGCGTCGCCGCGACGGGGATGTCAAATTCCAAGGGCTTGGGAGGCCACGGCTTTGGCATCAGGGGATGGACTTGCAGGCCCCCGTTGCAATCGAGCCGAATCTTCGAGCCGGGCTCGCCGCTATAGACCACTCGGATCTTGTACTGCGCGCTCGGGTCAAGATTTGAGTAGTGCATTTCGAGCGGGGCTTCGTACCGGGACTCCGCCCAGCACTTCCAGGCCAGCGGAACCGCCGCTCCCGACCATTCCGGATAGCCGTGTCCAACCAATGCGGAGGCTCTGAACTCGGGATCCTGGAGCGGTCCGGCACCGGAGACCAGATGCCGCCGGCGCGACAAGTCTCCCAGGCTATCGTAGAATCCGCCAGGACCGGGATTGGTGCGCTTGATGATTGCCTCGATGGCCCGGCGTCTCTCCGCGTAGGAGGTGAGTGCGCGGATTTTTCCGAACTGCCCCTTGAGCCAGGGAGCGTCGCTAAGAGGCGCGTCGAGGGTATCCAGGTTCGCCGCCCGCGACACGGCCTCTGCCCGATAGCGCTCGACCGCCAACTGCATGTGAATGCTTTGAAACAGTGCCTCCCCCAATTCCAGGATCCGCGTTCGCAACTCCGGTGCAATCGGGTCGGTCAATGGTTCATTCAGGATTGATTCGGCCTCGTTGAGCAACTCCAAAGCGTCGACGTTGCTGGTCGGCCCGCTGGGTGGTTCGCCGATATCGAGCGGATTGGGCGCGGCGCCGAAGCTGTAGAGTTTTTCGAGCCTTTGAAATGCCCTGCCTCGCGAGTCCGTTTCGTGGATGAGCCGCGCCCGGATGTAAGCGTCGTAGTAGGCGCGATAGAGGCCCATCTGGAAACGCCAGTTCAGTAACTCCTCCGGCGCGGCGCTATCCTCCATGCTGCGAAACTGCTCCAGTGCCGTTGTGACGTTCTCATTCGCAACCAGGGGACCTCGCCAATTCTCCTCGAGGCTCAGCGTCCCTCGGGCAAAATCATCCCGCAAGCGGTCGGAAATAAAGTACCCGCTGTACTCGCGCAGAATTTCAATGACGGGCTTTTCTGGACTCCATCCGAGTGAGCTCCAGATGAATTTGTTGACATCGTCGTTGCACCCTTCCGAATAGGTCAGGAAACCGATCGAGTCCGGCGCTTGCAGACGGAAGATGTTGGCGTAATCCAGGGGCCGCGGATTGATGACTTCCCGTCCCTCGGTCAGGGCATAAGCGACGTCCCAGTCCGGAACCGGGAACTGGCACTCCACGCTGTGAGTGATGTCGGGATAAAGCCGGATGGGATAACGTTCAGGAAGTTTCTTGCGCAACTCGGACACATCGATCCGCATTTGAGGTCCATAAACGACACCTGAAAGCCAGAGCGGTTCGTGAGTCATGATTTCCAGGAATTCGTTCATCCAGACTTCGTCGAAGGACTGGGGAGACATCCACATCTGGGCATGCGGATGGTAGCGTTGCAGGTTGGCTGTCTGCTTCTCGAGCAACGCCATCATGTATTTCGGCTCGGTATGCCCGGGGTCACCTCCAGGGACGAACACGGCATCGATGCGAGGCAACGCTCGGAAGACTTCTCCCCATTCGTGGAGGGCACGCTCAACCGTCTGCGGATCGGAATAGGACCGGTCCATGGCCGGGTACCAAATCCAGACGTCCAGACCGTACTCATTAGCAAGCCGCGACATCTCGATCATCATCTGCATGGGCGGAAGAGGAAAGAGAGGGCTGTTCGGCAGGTCGTCCGAGCGCGGCGGGATGAGCTCAATCGCGTTCGTCCCGAAAACCGCCAGGTCGCGGAAGTATTGGTCCCAAACAGGAACGTCCCAGGCGTCATAGGCATTCGTCTTGGGGCGGTAGCCCAATTGATGACCGCGCAACCGATATTTCGGCGCCGTCGCGACCTCCAGGGGACCGGGCAGCACGACGCGTCCTTTGGACATTCGAAGCGCGCGCAGCAAGCCCCCGACGCCAAACAGCACGCCTCGCTCGTCGGCACCCTCCACCAGAACCGAAAAGCCATTTGAACGGCCGGCGCTGCGCAGCCGGTAACTCTCTGCCGCCGTTGCCCGTCCGCTCGCCGTGACTAGGCTTCCCAACAGCTCAGAATGGCTATCTCTTAAGGCTTGCCAGGAACCCACGACCACGACGGAGGATTGCTCCGGCGTCAACTCTTCAGCGACCGGCCAACGGATTTGCGTGCGCTTCTCGACCTCTTCGACCAATACCTGCACGGCTTTCCGCCCACGTGCCGAAAGAGCGCGAGGCGCGACTACCACGGCCTTGCTGAGGTCAAGTCCGCCGACGGTAGAAGCCTGGCCTTGAGACTCTGCCGGGGCAACGCCTTGTCCAAACGCCGCCACATAGGAAACGCCCATCCATCCAGCACAAGCCAAGCCGTCCTTCAAAAGGTCTCGCCGATTCATCATCACCTCAGTCCGGGAACCTTCCTTTGAGGCGGGCTGGCTTTGGGGCCCGCCCTTGGGACGAAATCCGTGGCCGTATCCCGTATGACATTCGCTAACCCTTTCGCTCGGTCCCAGTCCACGAGTATCCCTCGGGTAGTTCCCACGGAGGCGCACTGTCGTCCGCTTTGACGTGGGAGCGCGGGCATCCTGCCCGCTTTTCATTTTTCGTCGCCGGGACCGCTTGGTTGCGCTGCCGGAGACTGCGATCAAGACCGGGCGGGACGCTACGGCCAACGGCGGGCAGGATGCCCGCGCTCCCAGGCGAATCTGAATATCGATCCCATTTCAGGCGTACGGGCGGCGATCCATCAGCGGCGCGAGGCACAAGGAAGAATCGGGGCGGTGTCATGCACAAGATCAGTCGGCTGTTCGAAGTCTCAGCGAGCTTTTTGTTCGTCCTGATGGCGACGGCGATCGCCGCGTCGGCACAGACTCTCACCACACTGCTGAGCTTCGACGGAACTGACGGCGGCACACAGAGAAGGATGGGAACGTGGGAAACCAACGCCATCTTCATCCTCGTTGTCTTCTCCGGGTCTCCGTGCGTCTGTGTTTGATTCTTTGACGGCCTCGGGGGGCTTTGCGCAAGGCAAGCGGCAAAGCCGCTTATGGCAGCGTGAAGGCGACGAGCGAATCGCTCTGCTTCTCCTCTCGCACCTTGGGATGACCCCCGGCTGCAATCACGAGATATTGTTTGCCGTCTGGCAGTCGATACGTCATGGGCGTGGCGTGGCCGCTGGCGGGCAACTCAGCCTGCCAGAGTTCCTTGCCGGTTTTGGCGTCGAAGGCGCGGATGTGCGGATCGATTGTTCCGGCGACGAATACCAGTCCGCCCGCGGTCACGATCGGACCGCCCAGGCTGAGCGATCCGGAACCTTCGGAAAGTTTCGGCGCGTTGGCGGACGGCGGCGGAGGCGTGGTGCCCGGAGTCCCGCTGCCGTGGCAGAGCGCGCAGTTGGTGGTCACGTCGCGCATCGATCCGAGCGGGACCTGCCAGCGAATCTTACCGGTCTTCATGTCCACCGCCGACATCTGGCCCCACGGCTGCGGACTGCAGGGCAGACCCGAGGGCGAGAAGAGCACGTTGCGGTACATGCCGTAAGGCGCGCCGATCTGCGATGCATACTCACCCCGCGGACCATGCATGCGCGCTTCACTCATTTGTGCCCGGGAAATCAACTTCACAATGTATGGGATATTGTTGTTGTTCACGAAGAGCAGCGAACTCCTGGGATCGAACGCATAGCCGCCCCAGTTTAATGAGCCTATTGATCCCGGAATATTGAGCGTCCCCTGCAAGCTTGGCGGAGCGAACAAGCCCGGATTCCACAGGCTGCTGACCGCCTTGCGGCAGGTTTCGCGATCGCTCGGCGTCAGTCCCCAGGCGTCGTCCGCGGTCATCTGCTGGCGGCCGATGGCAGGCGGCGCGACGGGCTCGGGCTGGGTCGGCGAAGTCTGCTCGCCGGGCACAGTGCTCTGCGGCACGGGCCGTTCTTCCACGGGAAACACGGGCTTCCCCCTGTCGCGATCGAGCACGTAGAGGAATCCCGTCTTGTTGCCTTGAATCACGACCGGCACCTTCCGGCCGCCGTGCTCCAGCGTGGCGAGCAGCGGCGGGCACGCGGTGTCGAAATCCCAGAGATTATGGTGGACGAGCTGGAATCCCCACGCCATCTCGCCGGTCTGGGCGCGCAGCGCGACGACGGAGTCGGCCCACTTGTCGTCGCCCAGGCGCGCGCCGCCGTAGAAGTCCGGGCTGGCGCTGCCCGTCGGCACGAACACCAGGTGGCGCTCGGGGTCGACGGACATGATCGACCAGGCGTTGCCCGCGCCGCTCCACCAGGTTTGTCCGAAGGGCTTCGACGATGCGTCCGGGGCGTTCGGCGGGATCGGATCCCACTTCCAGCGCAGCTTGCCCGTGCGCACGTCGTAGCCGCGCACCACGCCGGACGGCATCTCCACGCGATTGTTGTCGTTGATAGCGGAGCCGACCACCACCACGTCGTCAACCACAGCCGGCGGGGAAGTCATGTGATACCAACCGTTGTGGTATCGCGGCACCTCGCGCAGGCTGACCTCACCCTTCTCGCCGAAGTCCGCGCACGGCTGGCCGGTGGCAGCGTCGAGAGCGATCAGACGGGCATCGATAGTCGTCTCAAAAATGTGGCGGCGGCAGGACGCAGACGGCGCCGCGACAGGATCGAGCCAGGTGGCCACACCGCGATTCACCAATCCGTCGCCGTAGTCCCAAGTTGGATCGATCTTGGGATCGTACGCCCAGCGCTGCTGTCCCGTGGCGGGGTCGAGCGCGATCACGCGATTGAAAGGCGTGGAGAAGTAGAGGGTGCCGTCCACCAGAATCGGTGTGGTCTCGAACCCGCTGCGCTGCTTGAAGCCGCTGCCGTCGGAGACGTCCCCCGTGTGGAATGTCCACGCGACCTTGAGCTGGCTGACGTTCTTGCGATTGATCTCGGTGAGCGGCGAGTAGCGCATGCCGCCGGGATCGTGTCCGTACACCGGCCAGTCATCCCCCGGCTCCGGAGCCGCGGCCTGCGAACTGCGCCTCTGAGCAGCGATCAGGAAAACAACGGAGAGCGTAAGAGGAAAGACCGCCAGCCAGCGAGCACGCTTCATTGAGATTCCCTCTGTGTGCAACGGTACTACTACGGCTAAATTTTTCGCGGTCTGAGGAGAAAAGCAGATTCTTCTCTTGGCTCCGCTGCGCTTGACATGTCTTTCCAAGGGCTCGGAATGAACGTCATCCCGGGCGTAGCGAAGAATCTCAAATCGACATCACCTGCCGGGCGCTTGACGTTACGGCAGCGCAAACGCGACCAGCGCGTCACTGAGCGGCGCCTCCTCGATCTTGGCGTGGCCGCCGGCGGCGATCACCACGTACTGCTTGCCATTCAAACGATAAGTCATCGGCGTGGCGTGGCCTGCTGCCGGGAGCTTTGCTTTCCACAGTTCCTTGCCGGTCTCGATGTCGAACGCGCGGATGTAAGGATCGTAGGTGCCGGCGATGAAGACCAGCCCGCTCGCGGTGACGATCGGGCCGCCGAGACTGAAGGTCCCCGCCGCCTTTCCTGGAAGGACGGGACTGAACGTGCCGAGGGGAACCTGCCAGCGAATCGTGCCTGCAGCCATATCGACCGCGCTCAGCGTGCCCCACGGCGGAGGACCGCAGGGCAAGTGGAGCTTCGGTGAGAGCAGCGGAGTGCGAAACATACCGTAGGGCGTGCCCGATTGCCGCGTATACTCGCCATGCTCGCCGGTGCGCCGGGCCTCGTCAAACTGATCGCCGGGGATCAGTCGGACTTTCGTCGGGAAATTGTTCGTATTGGCGACAAGCAGGCCGCGCTCGGGATCGAAAGCGGACCCGCTCCAGTTCATGCCGCCAACGTTGCCGGGGATGCAGAGTGACATCTGCAGACTGGGCGGCGTGAAGATTCCGTCGTTGCGAAGACCCTGCAGCGTGGCGCGGCAGCCATCGCGATCGTCGGGCGTGAGTCCCCATGCGTCCTCGGCCGAAAGTGTCTGGGGAACGAGCGCCGGAGGCGCGGTCGGAATCGGCTGCGTCGGCGACGACACTTCGCCCGGCACGTCGCTTGGCGGCACCGGCCGCTCTTCCACCGGAAACACAGGCTTGCCGGTGTCGCGATCGAGAACATAAAGGAATCCCGTCTTGTTGCCTTGAATCACGACCGGGACCTGGCGGCCATCGTGCTGGATGGTGGCGAGCAAAGGCGGCGAAGCCGTGTCGTAATCCCACAGGTTGTGATGGACGAGCTGAAATCCCCAGGCCATCTCGCCGGTCTGGGAGCGCAGGGCCACCACGGAGTCCGCCCACTTGTCGTCGCCAGGCCGCAGGCCACCGTAGTAATCGGGACTGGCGCTGCCGGTGGGGACGAAGACGAGATGACGCTGCGGGTCGACGGCCATAACCGACCACGCATTGGCGGCGCCGGTTTGCCACACCGTCTTGTCCGCGCTTGAGCCCGAAGTGTCAGGCGGAATCGGGTCCCACTTCCAGCGCAACGCGCCGGTGCGCGCATCGAAGGCGCGCACCACGCCGCTTGGCATCTCGGCGCGGCCGTTGTCGTCGATGGCCGAGCCGACCACCACCAGTCCGTCAATCACGGCCGGCGGCGACGTCATGTGGTACCAACCGCCGATGTAGCGCGGCACGTCTCTCAGGCTCACCTGGCCGTCCTCGCCAAAATCGGCGCAAGGCTTGCCCGTGGCGGCGTCGAGTGCTATCAGCCGGGCGTCCAGCGTGGCTTCGTAGACCCGCCGATGGCATGACTTGCCCGCAGGCCGGTCGGGATCGACCCACGTCGATACGCCGCGATTGATAAGCCCGTCGCCGTACCCGGAGGTCAGATCAACAAACGGATCGTAGGCCCAGCGTTGGCCTCCGGTTTGCGGATCGAGCGCGATCACGCGATTGAATCCGGTGGTGATGTAAAGCGTGCCGTCCACCAGAATGGGCGTGCACTCGAATCCGCTGCGTCCGCGGTCGGCGCTGCCATCGGAAATGTCGCCGGTGTGGAATGTCCAGGCGACCTTGAGTTGGCTCACGTTCTCGCGCGTGATGTCTTCGAGCGGCGAGTAACGCATGCCGCCGGGATCGTGACCGTAGACCGGCCAGTCGTCGGCCGTTCCCGCAGCGCCCGCCGGGGGCTCAGCCGCGCGCACCGAGCGTGGACGAGTGGCTTGGCGTGTTATGGCGGTCAAGAGCAGCGCGATGGACAGCGTCCACGCTGCCAGGAGGATGATCGGTCGTTTCATTTGGGCGCCTTTCCGCTGATTGGCGACCGCTGACGGCTGATGGCTGACTGCTTGCCCACAACCCTCTTCGGGCACCAGTATAATGGACTTCAAATGAATCTCGACAAATACTCGCGCCAGATCATCTTCGCGCCTATTGGTCCTGAAGGCCAGCAGAAGTTACGCCGCGCAAGCGCGGTGATTGTCGGCTGCGGCGCGCTGGGTTCGGCGAGCGCGAATTCGCTCGTGCGCGCGGGTATCGGACGCCTGCGCGTGATCGACCGGGATTACGTTGAGGAAAGCAATCTGCAGCGGCAGTTGCTGTTCGACGAATCCGATGCGGCGGAAAATCTGCCCAAGGCGGCGGCGGCAGAGCGGCATCTGCGCCGGCTGAACTCGGATGTCGAGGTCGAAGGTGTCGTGGCCGACGTCGATGCCGGCTCCATCGAGGCGCAAGTCCGTGGATTCGACCTGATTCTCGACGGGACCGACAATTTTGAGACGCGGTACCTGGTGAACGACGCCGCGATGAAGCTCGGCATCCCGTGGATTTATGGCGCTGTGGTCGGCAGCTACGCCGCCTCGCTCACGATTTTTCCCGGCCGGACGCCGTGCCTGGCCTGCGTCTTCCCCGACCCGCCCCAAGGCCTGCAGGAGACTTGCGACACGGCCGGCGTGATCTCGCCGGCGGTGGCTTGGGCCGCAGCCGTGCAAGCGACCGAATCGCTCAAGATTCTCACCGGCCGCCTTGCCGACCTCCACGGGCGTCTCGTGGCCTACGACATCTGGACCAATTCCTTTCGCGAACTCACACCTGCGATCGATCCCGAGTGCCGCGCATGCCAGAAACGCGATTTTCAATATCTCGCCGGCGGCAGAGTCTCGCGGAGCACGATACTCTGCGGCCGCGACTCGGTCCAGATCCGCCAGCCGGATGATCGCGGGCTCGATCTCGCCGCGCTGCGCGCGCGTCTCGAGCCGTTCGGGCGCGTACGCGTGAATGACTTTCTCCTGCGCTGCCAACTCGCGCCTTACGAGATCACCGTATTCGCGGACGGCCGGGTGATTGTGAAGGGCACGGCGGACGTTGCGGTCGCTCGCAGGATTTACGCGCAGTATATCGGCTCGTAAGGCCGGCCTGGGAGCGCGGCATCCTGCGCGCTCTTGCGTTCCTTGACGGATTCACCTTCGGGGCGGGCAGGATGCCCGCGCTCCCAGGTCAAGTTAGGACGCTGCGGGAAATTGGTGACGGGAAAGGACAATTGAGCCATGAAGAAGAGCCTCGCCTTTGCCGTTGTGATCATCCTTTCTTGTCCGGCGCTGCGCCAAGCGTCTCCGCGCCCTCAGCGGACGCTTCGCGACGCGACGGGGCGAATCGGACTGCTGATCGGTGCGGCCGTCGATCCTCATCACTTCTCGGAGCCCGACTATGCCGGGACGCTCGCGCGAGAATTCAACATGATCGAGCCCGAGAACGCCATGAAGTGGCCCGAGACCGAGCCCGCGCCCGGCCGGTTTGACTTCGCCGGAGGCGACAGCGTGGTGAGTTTCGCAGAGGCTCACCAGATGAAGGTGCGCGGGCACAACCTGCTGTGGTACCAGTCCAATCCGCAGTGGCTGCAGAACGGACATTACTCGGCGGCAGAGCTGCACGACATCATGCAGCGGCACATCATGACCGTCGCCGGACACTACGCCGGCAAGGTGTTCGTATGGGACGTGGTCAATGAGGCCTTTGACAAAGACGGCACGCTGAGGCACTCGATCTGGTTCGACCGCCCCGGCAT
>JASHPE010000242.1 GCA_030038235.1 Terriglobia bacterium | reverse complement strand
GCTCACCACGAGCGCCTGATACCAGCGAATCGAACCAACTTTCACCATCGGAAATTCCTCCTTAGCTTGGAAGTCAGTTGAAGGATGCTGCACCGGAAGCGTATCACGTTCAGCGACTCACGTCACAGGTTGAAATCTTGACTTAGGGAGTGGTGCCGAGAGGGAAGGGGAATCTTGAAAACGGCGCGCGAATCGCCGGGTGCTGGCGAGTCTCGCACTTAAGAGTCTCGCGTTTAATTGTTAAAGAAACCTATTCACGTTCACTGTTACCGGTTGAGGAAATATTGACAACGGCTGGCGGCTCTCATAAGCTTGCGTTTCGCAGACAGGCAAGGGGGGCTGCGGTGGACGCATGCGCCGCCTTCCCCAATCTCGTTTGCAGCAAGCCAAGCCAGGACACCGGGGAGGCTCGGCTGCTCTAGCTTTCGCCATTCTTGTTGCAGTGGGGCCTCGGACGCCAGCAGGCGCGGTCCGGACGGGTTCGCGGCCATTGACTGAACCCGACGTCATCTACTTGATTGAGAATTACAGGCCCCTTAATGGAATCCAGGAAATTGTCAGCCAGTTGGGTATCGACTTTCAACTCACGCCCTCGGTCGCGACCGACCTGAAGCGGGCGGGAGCCACGCCTGGACTGCTCGAAGCCATGGGCCGACTGACTCCGGTGCCGGCCGACCTCGACAAGCCTCAGCACAAGCCACTGACAGAGAATGACGTTCTTTATCTGCTGCGGAATTCCGTACCGACGAGGCGGGTAGAGATCATTGCCAGCCAGCTCGGCATCAGCTTCGAGCTCAACCTGATCGTCGAGCACGATCTGCTCCGCGGAGGCGCAACAGTGGACTTGCTCGAAAGCCTGGATCGATCCGGGCATTCCACCCTCCTGGTTCAATCCAACCCGCCGGGCGCTCACGTCTCCGTTGACGGACGCTCTTTTGAGAACGTTGGCTCGGGACCGATCATCCGGCTCTCGCCGTTGGCTCCGGGCGTCCACAGGCTGCGTCTCACCCTTCCTTCGCACCTTGCCTACGAGCAGGATATCGCGCTGGCCCCCGCGAAGACGACGCAGATAGCGGTAAATCTCGTGCCCCTGCAGCCACCGAAGCTGGCTGCTCCCCCAATGCCCGTTGCTACCTACACGGACAACCTCGGAGGCTTCCGCTCGCCACCGCCCGACACAACACTCGTCGCATCGGCCAAATCCATGGCACCGCCTCCAGACGTCCGGACGCAACCCGCCCCGGTGGCGGCCTTGAACAGGTCCTCCGATTTTCTGCTGGCTCGCACCCTAACGGGTCATCAGGATTGGGTGACAGCAGTGGCTTTCAGCGCGGACGGCCGGCTGCTCGCATCCGGAAGTTGGGACCGAACGGTCAAGCTCTGGGACCTGGCCACCGGGCGCGAAATGCGTACCCTGGCCTCGCAGACGAGCGGCATCGAGGCCATTGCCTTCAGCCCGGATGGGCGTTGGCTAGCCTCGGAAGGGTCCGACAAAGCGGTTCATATCTGGGACGCCGCGACCGGGAAGGACGTTCGCGTCCTCGCAAGCCGTAGAAGTCCCGATCCCCTTGATGAGAATTGGGACTACTCGTTGGCCTTCAGCCCGGACGGCCGGTGGCTGGCGTTCGGTAGCGACGACAAAACCGTCGGCCTGTGGGAAGTGGCGACGGGGCGTGAGGTCCGCGAGTTCACCACGCATCCGCGAGGAGTCATCTATGTTGCTTTCAGCCATGACGGTCACTGGCTCGCTTCCGGCGATGACGCCAGAACCATCGACATCTGGAACGCCTCGACCGGCCAGAAGCTTCGGACTCTCTCGGGTCATTCGAAGGATGTCTACGCCGTCGCTTTCAGCCCCGACAACCGATGGCTCGCTTCAGCCAGCGGCGATAAGACGGTGAAGCTTTGGGATATTGGCACTGGGCGCCCGGTGCGTACCTTCACGGGGCACACGAACAGGGTTACCTCGGTTGCCTTCAGCCCAGACGGCTGCTACCTGGCCTCCGGGGGTTGGGATAAGACCATCAGGATTTGGGACGCGCAGAGCGGCCGTGAACTGAAGACGCTGGCCGGGCACGGGCGTTCGGTGTACGCCATAGCTTTCAGTCCAGACGGACGGCGGCTGGCTTCCGGAAGCGAGGATAAGACGCTAAAACTGTGGACGCTGAAGGGAGACACAATCCTCGCGCGACGCATATCGGAATAAGCGCTGCGCGTGGGCTATCGGAGGGGACCGCTCTCTAGCCGAGGGAGTCGATCATGCCAAGTGAGTTGTGGCTTCACAAGATGAAGGATCGTGCCGTCCAGCGCAGGTTCTCCCACCGAAGCTTCCCGGCCATCGTCGTGTTGGCATTTGCTGCGGCGGTCGCCGGCGCCCGTCCCGCGTTTGCTCAGAGTCTGAACTGGGAGGGGCAGACGGGAATCTTCGTGACGCCACTGGCCTATACCGCACCCTCAAGCTCCAAAGGCTTCGGGGTGCCAGTGTTCGCTTATCACTATCTGGATGCCGGCGGCGTCTTAGGCGGATTCCATCAAGCCTCGATCACCATCGGAGGATTCCATCGGATTGAGCTGGGGTACACGCGGGATATTCACCAGGCGGGCAACAACGCACAGTTCAGCCCTCTCTGGACCGGCGGCTTCAATGTGTTTCACGGGAAGGTCAACGTCTTGAGCGAAAAAGACACCAAGCAAGGGTGGCTGCCTTCCATATCTCTGGGGTTTGTCGCGCGCAGCCAGATTCGAAATGTTGGCGGCGTGCTCCAAGGTAAGGACACGTCTAACGCCGATTTTTACATCGTTGGCACCAAGTCGGTAACCCAGATTCGAAAGGCCCCGCTGGTGCTCGATTTGGGGTACAAGGCCACCAACGCGTCCTTGCTCGGCTTGGCAGGAAATGCGACAGCTTACAAGGGTCGCGCATTTGGAGCCGCCGCCTTCGTGCTGAAGGGACCAGCCCGGAGTACTGTTGTCGTGGGCTCCGAGCTTTTACAGGAGCCGCGTGACATCCAGGGCCTGCCGGGCGCTGTGGTGCCCACCACGATTACGTACGCTGTCCGTGTTGTGCCGTCGGGGGCATTTTTCTCGGGCCGTGGCTGGAATACCGAAACCCCGAAGTTCACTTTTGACTTGGGCGTGGCCCAGGCCGCCGGGACCATTATGCCGGGCGTTGACCTGCATGCCCGTCATCAATTCGCCCTGGGCATCTCCTATGCGCCGTGAAGGGCAAGGGATCCGCGGTGCGCCTTGGAGAATGCTGTCCGCAGGGTGCTTCGCAAAAAGGACTAGCCGGGGCGGTCCAACCCGGGTCTTCGCCCAGGCGGTGAGGGCAAATGCCACGCTTGCAATGGTGGAGGCGGGGGGAGTCGGACTGCCAATACCTCCTTAGAATCTGTAACTTACAGATTCTACGTTGCCCGGAATGCCCACGACACCACCGATACCGTAGACCACTGCACGCTATTGCACGCTGGATTTAGCCTCGAACCTTCGTCCAGCTTTGACCTCCTCATCCCGCATCCAAACCGTTCCCCGATGAGAATGGAGTGAAGGATTCGGCGCAAACCAAAGACCCAAGGGCCTGCCAAAGGGCTTTGGAAAGCCCCAATCTTGTTGACCGCGTCCAACCGATGGGCTATCGTGTCCCTGTAGCGACAA
>JASHPE010000241.1 GCA_030038235.1 Terriglobia bacterium | reverse complement strand
CCCTCAGTTAACCCGGCGCTTGCTCCCGATGAAGACGGTGACGAGCGTGCCATTGCCGCTGCGGCCTGCGAATGGCTGACGTCGCGCGGCGTGGGAAGTTGGACGGAAGATGCCGCGCCTGGACGCCCGAACGCCGTGGCCGAAGTTGGCGTTGATGAGGGACGCACTCTCGTCTTTTGCGCGCACCTTGACACGGTAGGCACGGCGGGCATGACCATTCCCCCGTTCGAGCCTCGCGTCGAAGGGCGGCGCGTCTATGGCCGCGGCAGTTACGACATGAAGGGCAGCGCGGCTGCGATTATGGCGGCGATGGCGGCGCTTGCGGACGAAGGTCTGCCCGGATGCGTGCTGGCCGCGCTGGTCGCGGATGAAGAGCATGCGAGCCTCGGCGCGCAGGACTTCGTGCGGCGGCATCCTGCCGATGCCTGCGTCGTCACGGAGCCGAGCGAGGGCCGGCTGGTGCTCGCGCACAAGGGCTTCGTCTGGATTGAGATCACCACCCGTGGACGCGCGGCTCATGGAAGCCGCTGGGACTTGGGCGTAAGTGCCATTGCTTCCATGGCTCGCATCATCGGCGCGCTCGAAGAATTCGATCGCACAGAACTGCGCCGCAGGACTCATCCCATGCTCGGTCCGGCCTCGCAGCATTGCGCGCTGATCTCCGGCGGCAGCGGCCTTTCCACCTACGCCGAAAAATGCGTGTTGAAGGTCGAGCGCCGCACGCTACCCGGCGAGACACCCGAGGATCTGATGCGGGAAATCGCGCAAGTCATCGAGCAAGCGGGCGAAGATGCGGAGGCCCGAAGGCTCCTCGACCGTCCGCCGCTCATCTGCGATCGTGAGGCGGAAATCGCCAACGCGGTGCGGGAGTCGGCTGCGGCTGTGACCGGTCACGCGCCCGAAGAGATCGGCGTAGGCTTTTGGATGGACGCGGCTTTCTTCGCCACCGCGGGTATTCCCACAGTCAACTATGGGCCGGCGGGCGCAGGGGCGCATGAAGCCGTAGAATGGGTCGACGTCGATTCGGTGACGAGTTGCGCTCAAGTGCTGGCGGAGACTGCCCGGCGATTTCTTCGGTTCTGATGGACTATTTGGGCGCTCCAGGTTCTTCCTTCATGATCTCTCTCATCGTTCTCTCTCGTCGCCGCGGCTGTTAATGAAGTAGGTGCGGAACGCCCACTCGCCGTCGCGGGAGAACACGTTGTGGCCGTGCCATGGATCGACGTCGAAGTCCGAGTCGAAGGTGTCTGTCATGGTGGAACGCATCCGCGCACGCCCAGCTCGAGCACCGCCGGCAGCAGAACGATGTGGAACGACTACGACGCTTCCAGTAAATGGATGAAGAGCGGCTCACTCGGGATTCGGACTTTTCGTGGCGGGAGGATCGGCGGAATCAAGAGGCCGTGAATTGCCTTGATGGCTTATAGACGGAGCTGCGGCGGACGCGGGCCCGATGATTGCGTTGCCGCTGACCGACTCGAGCGTCCCGGTCAGCGTGCCCACCGAGAGCATGGCCTTGATGCGAAGCGGCAGGCGCTGCGCGTCGTCGCTGAACCAGATCAGCATCCGGCCCTTGCGCTTGTAGACGCTGCCCGGACCGAAGACGGCCGGCTCCACGCGAAAAGCATAGCGCGTTCCGATGGGGGTCTCGATCTGCTCGCGCGCCTGCACCTCCACCGTCACCATGGTGGTTTTGGAGCCGTCGTTCACCGGGACCTGGATGCGATCGCCCACGTGCATGGGCTGCGCACGCAGGTAGTAGAAGGCCGAAACTACGTCCTGCACGCAAGGCGGGATAGGCTCTTCATTGTGTTTGGGGGGCTCGCCGGCCTTGGCCAGATTGCGCTCGTCGAGAATCGCCAGCTTACGCGCACTGTCAAAGACGATCTCGGTCTGCTTATGCCGCCGCCCTTCGAGCGTTTGCTTGGAAATGCCCGCGGAGCACATCGTCTGAGGGTTGAGGCGCGACCGGTATTCGTCGTCCAGAGCGTAAAGCTTGGAGACGATTCCGCGCGCCTGCGCGGTGGTCACGATTTGATAATCGTCGGGGTCCGAGCCGCTCTCTTCAAGCAAAGCCGCCACCTCGCCGGCCTGGAAAACGGACCAGGTGACGCTGTAGGTGAGCTTTTCACCGGGGCGAAAAGGCAGCGCGGGGGGATCCGTGCCGGCGGCCAGCAGGACGGCAGCAGCCATCGCCGCTCCAGTCAGGGCAGCCACCGCTCGACGCTTCGAAATGAACATACAACTCAATTAGACGCCTCCGAGGCTTTCAAGGGAAGCTTGGAATCCAATGCAATACCCTGAGCACGAGGAAAACGATTCCGGCCGCGCAACCGAGCGCCGCTTCGTATTCGTGGTTCTTCCTGTACCGCGACCACTGAAAGCGCTCGGCGGAAATCGCCGCGCGTCGGAGCCGCGGCAGGAACAACGGAACCTGGGCGGCATAGCGGCCGTAATCATCACCGAATCTGCCTTCGAGAAACTCTACCTCGCGCCGCATGACGGGAGCATAGATGCAAGTCAGAAGAGCCCCGAGCGCCGCCGCCATCACGATCGACCGGCCTGCCAGCGCGAAGCCCGCGCCCATCAGGCTGCTGCCCAAGTACAACGGGTTACGGGTGTGCGCATAAGGACCGCCAGTGGCGAGCCGCGCGCTCTTCTCGAGGCACCCGGCCGCCCAGGCCCGCACGGCCAGCCCGAGCATGACCAGCACCGACCCTGCCGCAAGATACCCTGGCGTGGGCCGGGCCAGCACGAGATAGGCGATGCTGACCGCGAAGCCCAGGGGAACGCGCCAGCGCGCGGCCCAGGCGTAGTAGCCACTCTCTCTAGGCTCCATCTGCAGCCGCCAGGCGGCGCCGGACTGCGGCCAGAACGTCCTCCGTCGGCACGCCTTCGAGGTATCCCGGCCGCCGCGCCTGCATCCGATTCCAGTGCGTCCGCCGCGGCTCCGAATCGCGACGATTCCTCAGCGCGATGTCGTCGGGCGCGAAAGGCCCGTTGCGCCGCGGGTTCGTGGGTCCATAGATCGCCACGATGGGAGTGCCCACGGCGGCGGCGAGGTGCAACGGTCCTGTGTCGCCGCCCACCAGCAGCCGGGCCCGGCGCGAGAGAGCGATGAACTCGGTGAGCGTAGACGGGAAGTAGGCCACGCGCGAGCCGGCAACAGCGCCCACGATCTCGCGGATCCATGACTCTTCGCTCGGCGAGCCGGTCACGAGCACGTTATGACCTCCCTCTGCATCGAGTGCGCGAATCAGCTCGATGTATTGACGCGGCGGCCAGCGCTTGCTCGTCCAGCCTCCGCCGGGGTTAATCACAATGAACTTCTCCGCGCCCGATTCCTCCAGCCGCCGTTTCACGTCGCTTTCGGCCGCGCGATCGCGCGGCAGCGGAAACTGCCAGCGATTGCGCGGCACCGGATGCGCTCCCAGGCGTTCCACGAGCGCCAGATTCTCCTCCACCACGTGCTCGCGTCCGGGCGCCTCGACGCGCTCGGTGTAAAGCAGGCCCGCCAACTCTTCACGCCGCCATCGACCGGCAAATCCGATGCGGCGCGGAGCGCGGGTGAACCAAGCGAGCGCCGCCGACTTGACCAATCCCTGAAAATCCACGGTTACCTCGGGGCGAAAGCGCCGCAAAGCCGCGAGACCGCCCACAATGTCCTCAGGCGCGCCGGCGGATTGCCAACGGCCGCGCCAACCGAGCGTGTCGAGCGGCAGCACACGCCCCACGAAAGCATTGCCTTCAAGCAGTTCCGCGAACCGGCTCTCGATCGCCCAGGCGATCTCCGGCTCCGGCAGGCTTTCGCCGAGGGCCGCCACGGCCGGCAGCGCGTGCACGATGTCGCCGATCGAACTGAGGCGGATTACGAGTATACGGGGCATCGGTCTTCAAGGCACGGCCGGACATCAGGAGCCGCTCGCGATGCCGGCGAGTATGGCGCGCGTGGAGTGGTCCTTGGGGTCGCCGACGATCCGGACTTCGCCGCCCAAGCGCCGCATCACTTCGCGCTCAGGCACGTTCTCCTCGGTGTAGTCCGTGCCCTTGCAGTGCACGTGAGGATTGAGCTCGGTCAGAACAGCTTCCGCGTTCGGCTCCTCGAAGATCACCACGTAGTCCACGGCTTCGAGCGCGGCCACCAGTTCCGCCCTGGCTTCCGCCGTAAGCAGCGGCCTTCCCAAGCCTTTGAGCGCGCGGACGGCGGCATCTCCGTTCACGCCTACCACCAGAACATCTCCTTCGGCGCGCGCCGCCCGCAGGTATCGCACGTGCCCGACGTGAAGCACGTCAAAGCAGCCGTTGGCGAAGGCGATCCGCTTGCCTTCGCGCCGCAATCGCTCGCCGAGCGCGCGCAAGTCGTGGCGGAGAATCACGCGCGATTCCTCACCGGATCCGTATTCGCGTTGATCATTCATACGTGCTCACGCGTTGCGAATAGCCTGCGACAACTCCGCAGCGCTCACGGTGGCGGTGCCGCTTTTCATCACCACGAGCCCGCCGGCGCAATTCGCCAGGCGCGCGGCGTCGAGAAAACTTTCGCCCAGACTGAGCGCCGCCGTGAAGACCGCTATCACGGTGTCGCCCGCGCCAGTCACGTCGACCGCTTCAGCCGGCCCGAACACATGCAGCATCTGCGGCGGCCTTCCGGATTCGTAGAGGATCATGCCAGCGGCGCCGCGCGTAACCAGCAGGGCCTCGAAGCTCTGCCGCGCCAGGATCCGCGACGCCAGCGCGTGGAGCGTGTCGACCCGGTCCATGATCGCCGTGCCGAATGCGTGTTCGATCTCCTGCTCGTTCGGCGTGGCGGCGGTCACGCCCGTGTACTGGCGCAAATGATGGCGCGAGTCGAGCGTCACCGGCGCGCGTCCAGGACCAATCGGGTACGCGCGGCGGAGCCGATCCACTTCGCGCGCACTGGTGGCGCCGTAGCCGTAATCCGACACCAGCAGCGCCGAGGCGCCATCCAGGAGCCGAGCTGCGGCGGACGTAAGTTGATGGCGCAGCCTCGGATCGAGCGGGGTGGACGGCTCACGGTCCAGGCGCACGATCTGTTGCGCACGGCCGTGGCCGATCGCGCCCAGGATCCGCGACTTGGTCGGCGTCCGGTAGCCTTTCGGCCTCAAGACGCCTTCCACGTTTACGCCCTTGGCGCGGAAATGGCCGAGCAGCGCCTCGCCGCTCTCGTCTTCGCCCGCCGCGCCGAGCAGCGTGAGCCGCACGCCAAGGTCAACCAGATTGTTCGCCGCGTTGGCGCCGCCACCCGGCACGATTCGGCGCTCCCGCTCTTTGACAATCAGCACCGGCGCCTCCCGCGAGACGCGGGCGATCTGGCCGTGAACGAATTCGTCCGCCACAAGATCGCCGAGCAGGGCCATGGAAGCGCCCGCGAAGCGCTCGATCGTGCGCACCAGGCGCGCGCGGTCGGCGGCGCGGAGCTGCATCAAATCGTGAGTCGATTTGCGGCTGTCAGGCATTCGCGGAATCCCTGGGAGCGCGGGCATCTTGCCCGCCCTTGTCTCATCGATCGATTCACCTTTCGGGGCGAGCTAAATTAGATGCCCGCGCTCCCAGGGTACCGACGCGTCACGCCGGACGTTCGGCGGCCGATTCGTAATCGGCCACCAGCTCAAGTGCCGTGCAATGGACTTCATCGACCGCGACCTCGTTCATGCAGCGAAGGTCGATGGGGCATTCGCGCAGGCCACAGGGGCTGCAGGGCACGGGATGCCGGACCACTCGCGCCCACGGGCTGAGCGGGCCCGTCCGCTGCTCGTCGGTGGAACCAAAGATGGCAACCACAGGCACACCCACTGCCGCCGCCAAATGCATGGGGCCGGAATCGTTCGCCACCACCAGCCGGCAGCGCTCGGTGAGCGTCATCCACTGGCGCAACGTGGTGGTGCCGGCCAGTACCACCGGTGTGTGTCGCATCGCGCGCGCCACGGCTTCGGCGAGCGGACGCTCCGCCTTCGACCCGAAGACCAGGACGTCCGCGCCCAGAGCGCCCACCAAACGATCACCCAGAGCGGCGAAGCGATCCACGGGCCAGCGCTTCGCCGGACCATAAGACGCACCTGGGTTCAGGCCCACGAAATAGCGCGGACCGTCCAGGCCCAGTGCCTTGAGAGCCTCGGCGCCCCAACGCTTCTCCTTCTTGGTGACCACAAGCTGGACGCGGCGTAACGGCGCCGGGCGCTCGTCGAGCAGGCCGGCCCGGAAAAGCAATTCCAGATACTCGGACGACTCGTGCCCCAGCTGTCCGGCCGACGGCAGGACCACCGGGTGCGTCAGCAGCGGCCCGCGGCCCTGGGTCTGATAGCCGACACGCACGGGAATCCGGGCGCGCCAGGCGATCCAGGCGGCATGAAAGGCGTGCTGCAACAGCACGGCCGCATCGAAGCGCTCGGCGCGCAAGGCTTCGAGAAAGATGCGGAAGCCGCGCCGCCCGCGATGCTCGCCGTCCGGATCAAAGGTCATCAGGCGCAGCAGCGCGGGATGATTCAGATAAAGCTCCGCCACCGGCGGCTTCGCCACCACCACGATCTCGGTGTCGGGGAAGCGGATGCGCAGAGCTTCAATGGCCGGGAGCGACATGATGGCGTCGCCCACCCAATTGGTGGCGCGCACCATGATCTTCGACGGCTGATGCAGTCTGACTGCTCGTGTGATCAACGGTTAAGTCTCCATTTCGGGTGCTGTAGCGGCGGTGTCCTCACCGCCAAAGTGCTCTGATATTCCCGGGGACCGCGGTGAGGACAGCGCCGCCACAGCCCAGTCTTCACACAGGCCGGCCGAGCAGCAGCTTGAGCTTTTCGTCCAACAACTCTTGCGCTTCGATCTCCATCCGAGTCACGCACGCAAGCACGGGCGCTCTCGCTGCGCTCAGGCTGACGCCGGTGAGATTCATGGCGTCTTTCTCCGTAGTGACGAACGCCGCCACGCCGCCCGCCCGCGCGAAGTTGATGTCCCGATAGAGATGATGGTCCGGAAAGACGCTCTCGCGGACCACGTCAAATCCCCACAGACGAAGATCGCGGAAGAAAGCATCGGGATTCCCGATCCCGCAGAAGCCGTGCACCGCCTGCCCGGCGAACGTCTCTGCGGGCACCTCGCTTCCGCTCACCAGGTCGCGCAGGGACTCGAGACGATTCCGGGCCTCGAGGATAGTGACCTCGGGACTGACGCTGCGCACGAGACCGCAGAATTCTTCCAGGCGTGCATCGTCAACCAGCTCCGCTCGCGTGATGACCACCACATCGGCCCGCGCCAGCGACGAGACCGGCTCGCGCTGCAAGCCCGCGGGCAGAATATCATTGTCGGAGATTCCGCGCATGGCGTCGAGAGCCACCACGTCCAGGTCACGATCGAGCGGCCAGTGCTGGAAGCCGTCATCGAGTACGAAGGCGTCGACCGGGTAATTCTCCGCAATCATCTCGCCGGTGTGAAACCGGTCGGCACTCACGCCGATCGGAACCTGCGGCAGGGCCTGCGCCAGCCATGCGGCCTCGTCGCCCACTTCCCGAGGCTCCGGCGCGCGGCCGTCCTTGGGCGGAATCACAACGGCGTCGGGGCCGCGATCGCGGCGATAGCCTCGAATGAGAATAGCCACGTGAAAGCCGAGTTGCGAAAGCCGCTCGGCGGTCCAGCGCACCAAGGGTGTCTTGCCGGTGCCGCCTGCGGTCAAATTGCCGATCGAGATCACCGGGTGCGAAAGACGACGCCGGCGAAGCCATCCGCGTTGGTAGGCTGCGGCGCGCGCTTCGGAGCCCGCACCGTACAGGCGGCCCAGAAATCGGAACAGCGAATCGCTCACCGCTCACGTCCCTCCGCAACAGCCTGCACGGGCCGGCCTTTCAAGCCACGGCGCCAGCGCGTTCAGCACTCGGGTGCTCGCGCCGGCAGAGGAATGCAACAGTTGCTGGGCGCGCGCTCCCATCGTCTGCCTGAGCGCCGGGTTCGTGAAGAGTTCCACGGCCCGGGCAGCAAGTTCATCGGCGTTGCCGACCTGGAAAGCCGCGCTCGCGGCCACAAATGCCTCTGCGATATCTCGAAAGGCGTCCATGTGCGTTCCGAAGATAACCGGCTTGGCCCAAAACGCAGGCTCGAGTGGATTGTGGCCGCCTGTCGCCACCAGCGAACCGCCGACGAATGCGGCATCCGCGAGTTGATAGACGCCGGCCAACTCGCCGATGGTGTTCAGCAACAGAATATCGGACTCGCAGAGTTGATGGTCAAATCCTGCCAGGTCGAGCGCTGTTCGCCGCACGAAACTGCGCCGTTCATCGCCCAGCAATCGGGCCACTTCCTCGAAACGCTCTGGATGGCGCGGCGCGAGGACCAGGAAGGCTCGTGGGCAGCGCTCCCGAATTGCGTCCCAGGCGCGAAGCACGAAAAGCTCCTCGCCCCGCATCGTGCTGCCGGCTACCAGCACCGGACCGCGTCCCGATTCCTCAAGCGCGCAGCGCGCCTGCCGGGCAAGATCGTTCGACTGGGGTGTGTTCATGTCCGATTTCAGATTGCCCGCGACGGTGATCCTGTGCTCCGGGATGCCGAGTTCGCGGAAACGCGCCGCGTCGCGCTCGGTCTGCGCGAAGACGTGACCGATGCCAGCCAGGGAGCGGCGAAAGAAGAAGGCGAAGCGCCGGTACCCGCGCAGCGACCGTTCCGAAAGGCGGGCGTTCACAATCATAACGGGTGTTCCACGCTCGCGCGCCGCGCTGAGCAGGTTCGGCCAGAGTTCGGTCTCGGCAAGAATGAGCATAACCGGACGCAGGCGCTCGAAAATCCGCTGCGCCGCCCACTTCCAGTCGAGCGGCAGGAAGAAGCGGCCGGCGACGCCTGGAATCCGGGCCTCACCCGCGCGGCGGCCGGTGGGCGTGACGTGGCTGAGGTACACGGGGCGGCTAGGAAAGCGGCGACGTATCTCGGCTATCAGCCCGGCCACCGCCAAGGTCTCGCCGACCGACACCGCGTGAATCCAGATCGCGCCGCTCTCGGGTTGATTCGGGAAACACCTCGGAAGCAATCCTATCCGTTCGCGCCAATAACCGCGCGGGCGCCCTCGCAAGCCGTAACGGACGACATACCAAGGCGCCGCAGCCAGGGCGGCAATTGTGACCAGCAGGCTGTAAAGCATTTCCATACCGGGAGTAACTCGGCCTGCGCCAGGTCGCAGGCGCTTACGCCGCGAGTATAGCAGGAAGGAGTTGACAGTCGACAGCTCACAGACCGGAGCTCACGGTTTCACCACCCTGTCGGCGGTGGCAACCCGGACGAATCCACGGCCTAACCTATTGACAGGAGTTGTGAAAATAAATTCTCTGCGTTTTGTTAGTTTTACGCACTGTCCCGCTCAGCGGTGCTATCATCACGGACATGGCGGAGTCTGCCAAACCATTTCGATTCGCGGTTGCGACCCTGATCCGAAGCAGGCTCAGCGAACAGCCAGCCAGCCGGCGCGGAGACGCCCAGCACTCGATTCAGGGATTTCGTTCTTCAGCGGCTCGGTCGGGATAATGAGTCGGCGGCAGAGGAGGGATCCCCCCGGGGAGTGTTCCCAACCCCACGGGCTGTGCGGTTTCTATGCAAGCCATTCATTATAAATGGCTTATAGTCTCACGAGAAGACAAGTGTCCGAATACGAACCAAACTTGGTTAAGTTATAGAATCCAAGGGCTTTAGATGAGAAAAACGGCCAGAAATTCCGAGTCCGTAAGCAAAGGCACCTGTTCAACGTCTTTTGATGCCGATCCGCGCGGTGCGGAGGGCAGGAAATCCGATTTTCGAGGACTCCGAAAATGCGTCGCTTGCGCTTGAACGGTTTTCATGTTAGTTTTCTGGCGTTGGCCTTGCTGATCGTCGCCGGCGGCTTTAGTCTGTCCGCAGGATTGCCAGGCCGAGACGATATTCAGCGCGGCGCCGCCGCCTTCACCGACTACAAGACTGAGAAGCCCGGGACCATCCGCGAGATCACGGTGGCGGATCTGCCCGCACCGTTCGCCACGAAGTCTGTCGACAACGGCCCGCGTGTCGTGCCGCGACCCGCGAATGCCTGGCCGCAAACGCTGCCCGGTTTCAAGGTGGAGCAGTACGCCACCGATCTCGATAATCCGCGGGAACTGCGGACCGCTCCGAACGGCGACCTGTTCGTGGCGGAGAGCGATCCCGGACGCATCCTCGT
>JASHPE010000240.1 GCA_030038235.1 Terriglobia bacterium | reverse complement strand
AAGTCGGGTCCAGGCCGGCGCACGGCGCTCGGAGTCTTCGCTGCCGCGGTGGCCAGTGGGACCGCCCGCCCCCGCCCGGCGACCGCGCAAACGACACCGACCTCATCCACGCCGACGCTCACCATCGGCTATGTGCACTGGCTGCACGACGTCGAGACCATCTCGTACATCTTCACGCCTGCGCCCAACAATAGCCGTGCCGGCGCCGAGGTCGCGATTGTTGACAACAACACGACCGGGCGTTTCATGCATCAGAACTTCGCCCTCGACACCGTCGAAGTGCGCACGGACGAGGACCCGGTGGCGGCGCTCAACACGCTGGTCGCCAAGGGGATCCGCCTCGTCGTCACCGATCGCCCGGCGGCCGACGTGCTCAAGCTTGCCGATGCCGGCGCTGCGCATGGCGTGACCATCTTCAACGCCGGTGCGGGCGAGGATGCGCTGCGCGAGGAGGATTGCCGCGGTAACGCCATTCACACCGCGCCCTCCTTCAACATGCTTACCGACGGCGTCGCCCAGTATTTGATGTGGAAGCGCTGGTTGCGCTGGGTCCTCACCTACGGCGAGCATCCCCAGGACCTCCTGCTCGCCGCCGCCTATCGCCGCTCGGCGAAGATCTTCGGCGCCCATCTCGTCGCCGAGCGGCAGTACAAAGGCAAGGCGGGCTCGCGCGAGACCGATACCGGCCTGATCGAATTGCAGGAGCAACTACCGGTCTTCACCCAGAACCTGTCCGATTATGACGTGCTCGTCTGCGCCGACACGCAGTCCGTTTTTGGCGCCTATCTTCCGTATCGCACCTGGGATGCGCGGCCGGTGGCGGGCTCCGCGGGCTTGATCCCGACAAGCTGGGACCCGAACAGTTTGGAGTTCGGCGGCAGGCAGATGCAGGATCGGTTCGTCGCCTACGCGCACCGCTTCATGACCGCGCTGGACATGAATGCTTGGGTTGCGGTGCGAATGATCGGCACCGCGGCGAGCTATGCCCAGTCGCTCGAGCCAGACAAGATCATGACCTACATGCGGGGACCCGATTTCCAGCTCGGCGCCTATCGCGGCCTGAGCCTCTCGGTCCGGGACTGGGACGGCCAGGTGCGTCAGGCGATCCTGCTTTCGGATTCCGGGCGCTGCGTCGTCTCGATGTCCCCCCAGCCTGGATATCTGCACGAGCGCACCGTGCTCGATACACTCGGCACCGACAAGCCGGAAACCAAGTGCAAGCTCACGACGGCACAAAAGGAGTAAGTAGGGAAATGATTACACGGCGCGCGGCGTTGATCGGCGTTCCTCTCGCAATCGCCGTTGCCGGTGAGGCAAAGGCTGCCCTTTCCGGCATGGCTTACGCCTCGAACGAAAAGGACAACACGGTCAGCGTCATCGATCTGGCGCAGATGAAGGTGGTGAAGACCGTGCCCACCGGCCAGCGCCCGCGCGGCATGGATCTCACCAGCGATGGCGGGCGGTTGCTCGTTTGCCTGGGCGATTCCAATCGCATCGACATCCTGAATACCAAGACCTGGGCGGTGGAAGGCTCGATCGCCACGCCTGATCCCGAGTATGCGGCGCTGCGCCAGCCCGGCAACAATCCGCTCTATGTCTCGACTCGAACGAAAACAACGCCTTGGTCACCGTCTGGAACATCGACACCCAGAAGATGCTCGGCCAGGTGCCGACGGGGACCGAGCCCGAGGGGATGGCGGTCAGTCCGGATGGGCAGCTCATCTGCAATACGACCGAGACGACAAATATGGCGCAGTTCTTTGAGTACCACACGACGAAGAACATCGCCAATGTCCTCGTGCCGCCGCGGCCCCGCTGGGCAGCCTTCACGCATGATGGCAAAGTGGTTTGGGTTTCCTCCGAGCTTGGCGGCACGGTGACGGTGATCGACACCAAGACCTTCAAGATTCTGGACACCATCCACTTTGCCGTCGAGGGCCTGCGCAGCACTTTCATCCAGCCGGTTGGGATCAGCATCACCCGTGACGACAAACTCGCTTTTGTCTGTCTCGGCCCGGCCAACCGCGTCGCAGTGGTGAGTGTGCCCGAGCGCAAGGTGCTCTCCTATGTCTCGACCGAACAGAAGGTGTTCAATGCGAAAATCGAAAAATACCTCCTGGTTGGCGAGCGTCCGTGGCACGCTTCTTTCACGCCGGACGAGAAATATCTGCTCACCGCGAACGGGCTCTCGAACGACGTCTCCGTGATCGATGTCGCGAAGCTCCGCGTCATCAACACTGTTCCGGTCGGACAGCAACCATGGATGGTCCTGATCTCGCCAAGCTGAACGCGGTGACCCGCGGTCGGGGCGAGGGCCGTTTTCATCCTGCTTCAGACCCATGCCCGCGCTGTCAAGCACGGAAGGAGGAAAAGCTTCATGAAGCTCACAGCTCTGACGAGCTTGGTCGCTCTGGCAGGGGTCGCGAGTGTTTCGGCCCGGGCGCCGGCCGTGGCCGAATCGGCGCACTCGCGCGGCCGGATGCTTAAACCAAGCCCCGTTGATCACGACTCATGGGCAGGATTCCCGGATGCGGAGGTGATCATGCGTGACGCGGCACAGGGGTTCTGATCAGCGAGTCTCGGTATTAGCCGGCTTTGCAATTGTCTGGAATGGGGAAAGCGCGATTCCCGCTAATTTTGGCGCGCCCTGTCTCAAATCTTAGCCCGCGCCAAGACGCTCATCGAGAATCCGATCGCCATGCCACGAGGGCGGAGGTTTCCACCACTTCCTCACGCACGTCTGCGAGCGCGGAGCGCACCTCCGCTACCATGGCT
>JASHPE010000239.1 GCA_030038235.1 Terriglobia bacterium | reverse complement strand
TTTGCCAGCGACGGCGCCAAGCTACGCACCGTTCTGGCCTCCGGGGTTACGATGACCGCCGGATACACCGTCGGCGGCTTAATCCCCAAGGACCCTGCCTTCGGCTGCGGTTGCTGGTCCTTCGAGTTCCATCAGAATACAAACCGGCAGAACCTTGAGCGCTATCTGCACGTCGCTCAGGCGCTGCAACTGATGACGTCAGCTGATGCAGCGGCCAGGCTGGCTTCGATCAGCATGGTGCCCAGCGATGCATTCAAAGTGTCGACTTTTCACGTAGAGTCCAGCTACGCGAGTACGCCCTTCAAAGAAATGTTCCTGAGAGACGCCGGAGGCCTTCCACAGCCGCGATCGCGGAGCGATTATGAGAACCTCGGACGCTCGTCCTTGGCATCTTTGTTGCCGCCGAACGACCCCACGAGCGCCATTCGCCTTCGCCCCTTGACCGAAGACGCGCTCTGGCAGAGCCTGACGAACAAGCTCTCGGCTGAGGCGATGAAACAGGAGTTGAGAGATCAAGGGGTCACGGACGATCCCACCGCCCTCGGAGCGGTCGTCTCGGACGTGCTCCTGATCTTCTGGTGGGCGGGGGCGATGAGCGCCGTGGCGAACGCGCTCGGGGATCTGTTGCAGTTCTTGAAGCCGAACCCAAAGCCCGATCCGGAGAACAATACGTTCAAAAAGCTGCGGAAGGCGTTGGATGACGCCATGGGGCGCGTGAGCGATGACACCCAGCCCAGCTTTGGCGAGCCTTGGGGCTTACTGGTGATGGCCCGGGCTTCGGGTATGAATGACGCCACCACCGCGACCATGATCAACTCGCGTCTGAGTTTTGTGTGCCAGAGGCCGTAACTCGCGCACGACAATTGGGGAAACAGCCTGCAGCCGGCGCGGGCGGTATTTGCTCGGCCATCCAGTGTGCGGGTGCGAAAGAGCACCACTGGCGGCCATTTTCACCGGAGTTCTACCGCAAGAGAATCGCCTCAACATCACTGATTCGTGCCGCCGGCAACGGTGGGCAATGGACGGCGGCATCAAGGCGAATCATGCAGCGCTGGGAACCTGGAATCTGACTTACAGAGTTACCTGGCGAAGCGTGTGCTCGAATCCCACCCTCTCCGCCAGAATATCTAGTTGTGTTTCCTTGCGATTAGTGCCCTCCGTTTTCTTGTGTACCTCTTACGTCCCCTTCGTTCGCCCAGAAGCTTGGGCACCCGCGAGTCCCGCGAGCCGGGAGCTTGCCTGGATATTCCCGTAGATGTAGAATTATGGAACCATGAGCGAGAAACCGACTGAAGAACAAATTGCCCGCTTTGCGGATATGTTCTCTGCTATTGGAACCGAGCCCCGGTTACGCATCGTGCGCCTGCTGCTCTCCGCTCATCCCGACGGTATGATCGTTGGCGACATTGGAGGCGAGCTGGGCATTCCGGCATCGACGCTCTCACACCATCTCGAAAAACTCAAAAACGAGGACCTCGTCAGGATCAAGCGGGAGGGAACGTATCTTTGGTATTCAGCTAACACCGAGGTACTGCAAGAGCTCCTGGGCTTTCTGTATTCGGAGTGCTGCACGCGAAACAAGGCAATAGAACCGCAGGCGATTGTGCGCCTGTGCAAGTGAAAGGACACCTATGGAAATTAAGGAAGTCGTGAAAGAAAAATACGGGCAGGCGGCCTTGCGCGTTAATTCGGGCAGCGCCAGTTCGTGCTGCGGATCGTCGTCGTCGCTAGATGGCTGCTGCGACCCGATTACCTCAAACCTCTACGACGCCGCGCAGACGGGCGAACTGCCGCAAGAAGCGGTTTTGGCCTCCCTCGGCTGCGGCAATCCTACGGCCTTAGCACAACTCAATCCGGGAGAAACAGTTCTCGATCTCGGCTCTGGCGGGGGTATTGACGTGCTGTTATCGGCGCGGCGGGTCGGGCCTTCGGGTAAAGCCTACGGCCTCGACATGACCGATGAGATGCTGGCGCTAGCTCGGGAGAACCAGCACAAGGCCGGGGTTGAAAACGTCGAGTTTCTAAAAGGCGAAATCGAGAACATTCCCTTGCCGGATAATTCGGTCGATGTGGTCATCAGCAATTGCGTCATCAACCTTTCAGGGGACAAGGGCCGCGTCCTGCGCGAAGCGTTCCGAGTGCTGAAACCGGGGGGCCGCTTCGCTGTTTCAGATGTGGTCACACGTGGCGATGTGCCGCCGCAGGTGCGTCAAAATGTGCTGCTGTGGGTGGGCTGCATCGCCGGGGCACTTCAAGATTACGAATATGTTTCGAAGCTGGCGAAGGCTGGCTTTGACGACATCGACATTGAGCCGACGCGCGTATACGACATTGAGGAGGCTCGGGCGTTTCTGAGCGGACGCGGGGTCGATGTAGATGCGATTGTTCCACGGGTGCAGGGCAAGTTTATGAGCGCCTTCATTCGGGCAAAGAAGCCAGCTGGCGCTGTTGCGGGGCACTGCGCATGACCGCGGCTCGCCGCATTGCTGCCGAGGGTATCGGTACTGCATTTCTGCTCGCGGCCGTGGTCGGGTCGGGCATTATGGGCGAGCGCTTGGCCGGGGGAAATGTTGCAATTGCGCTGCTCGCGAACACGCTGGCGACCGGCGCAATGCTCGTTACCCTGATCCTGACTCTTGGGCCGATCTCCGGAGCGCACTTCAATCCTGCTGTGACGTTGGCGGACGCCTCGCAAGGCGGGCTGGCCTGGCGGGAAGTGCCGGGATATCTCGGAGCGCAACTGGCCGGGGCTTTTGCCGGAGTCGCCTCGGCACATCTCATGTTTGGCGAGCCGATATTCAGCACGTCACATCATGTCCGGTCGGGCGGGGGGCAACTGTTCAGTGAGTTCGTCGCAACGTTCGGGCTGCTCTGCGTGATTTGGGGCTGTGCGCGGCTGCGCTCGTCTGCCGTACCCTTCGCCGTGGGCGCTTATATCACCGGGGCCTATTGGTTCACGGCGTCAACGTCCTTTGCCAATCCTGCCGTCACCCTCGCCCGATCAGCAAGCGATACCTTCGCCGGTATCCGGCCCGCTGACGCGCCGGGCTTTATTGCGGCGCAACTGCTCGGTGCAACTGCAGCTACGGCTCTGTTTCGCTGGCTGGTGCCGTCGTTGCCGAAGAATGCCGAGGCGATCGTTGCTTCGCACCTCCTCGAACACATGGGGCACCGATGAGCGATAAGAAACGGGTGCTGATCCTCTGCACGGGCAATTCAGCGCGAAGCCAAATGGCCGAGGGGCTCCTGCGCCACGACGCCGGGGAGCGTTTCGACGTAGAGAGTGCGGGCACTAAGGCAAGCTTCGTGCGCCCGGAGGCGATTGCGGTCATGCGTGAGTTGGGTATTGATATTTCTGCGCATCGTTCAAAGAACGTCGAAGAA
This sequence comes from Terriglobia bacterium, assembly GCA_030038235.1. GTDB lineage: Bacteria > Acidobacteriota > Terriglobia > UBA7540 > UBA7540 > Gp13-AA77. The sequence goes on along the minus strand of JASHPE010000239.1, from coordinate 2,325 downwards.
TTTCAGGGGCGGCAGTTCGATTACATCATCACGGTCTGCGACCATGCCCGCGAGACCTGCCCGGTATTTTCTGGCATAGGGCAACGACTGCACCGCACGTTTGACGACCCTGCGGCTGTGACAGGCTCCGATGAGCAGCGCCTTCCTGTATTCCGACGAGTGCGGGATGAATTGCGATCCTACTTGCGGGATTTCAGCGGGAGCGTGGCCTAGCGGTCTCCGCTCACCGCCTCCAACTTTTAGTTCATTTCCTTCCCACAGCGCGACTCGGTTAAAGCGGCCTGCGTTCCTCAACATTGTGTGATAGACCGTCTAGCGGCCCTCAGCGATCCGGATTTTTCCTCCAACGTCGCCCTCCCGCACCAAGGCCGGACCGTCATCATGCAAGAAAAATCAGCGGCCAATCCACAAGACGTACTAGACCAACTTCGCGGCGATTTCCTCTCCGGGGGGCGTTTTGGCAACAACTTACTTGGCTCACACGGCGTGGTATAATCACGGCATCATGGTCAAGGTGCTGGTCGCCGTTGTTCACCTCGCGTGGCGCTCGTGGCAGACCGAAATCTCATGGAGGTCAACGTCTACCTTCGGCATTGTCGTGGACATATGTACGCCGATTGCAATCTGGCTGTTCACATTTGCGTGCGTGCGAAAAGGCTGGCTTGGCATGGCTGCGCTAAAAGCAGAAGTGCCGAGCGTGCGCAGGGCTGCAATTATTGGGTTCCTTGCTTTGCTTGGAATCGCTTTCGCGCTCTTCTTAGTAGCCATTCCGGTAACGATCTATGAAGATCACGAAGAACTGACAATCGAACGAGATGCTGCCGTCAAAAAAGCTGAGAGCCTACAACAAGAATTGAACTCCCCAAAACTCCAAGAACATACGCTTAGCGAGCAAAGTACGGACATAAAAGATAAACTCTCATCTTTTGAGGATGAGTATCAAAACTCAATTGGAACCTGCTACTACCGCCATCGAGATCAAGAGACGCATGACAGGAATCCAAGTATCTCTGGTCCGCAGCCTCCGGTTACGGCTAAGGAGTGGGCAGATTGCCAAGAAAGAAAAGCGATATTTGACATTAAGGTTGAAAAATACGTTGCATCGCATCTCGATGATTACTACTTGTCAGAGTTTAAGAACGACGCGGGATTTGGCGGTGAGGCTGGCACACTGAGACAATGGATAGATAGTGCAAGTCTCAGTCCAAAGAGGTAAGTGAGAGCTTAGTGGTCTGGCCGACGAGTACCTATTCGCATCGGGGGAGACTTGATGACCTGTTCAAGCAGCCTTTTGAACTTTCGATATCCCGGTGGCTTTTTCGGTTTTGGCTTTTTGGCCTCTGCCTTGTCGGATTGTCCCAATGCGTTTTCTTCGGCCATCACCCGGCCTCCTGACAGGTCAGAAGATTCCACGTCAGCCGCTTGCCCATGATCGACCCAAGTACAAGGGCAAAGCGCTCGGCATCACGCCGCTTGCGTTCGTTGTAACGGAAGGTTTGCTCATCGAGGTAGCGAAACAGATGAAACGGCTCGATACTCACGTAGGTGCCTTTGATGGAACGCTTCAAGAGGCTGCAGAAGTTTTCCATCTTGTTCGTGTGCACGGCGCCGTCAACGTAGGCTTCCGCGTGGTCGATTACTTTGTGCTGGTAGTCTCTCAGACCCTCATAGGATTTCAGCGCGTCGGTGTAGAGCATGGAGCCCGGCTCCACGTTCGCGGTCACTTCCGCGTGAAGCTGATGCTTTTTCCGCCCGTCAACAACACACGTCCGCGCCGTTCCGGTCTCTCGATCAATCAACCCGAACACAACGGCCTTGCCGTGCGGGCCGCGTCCGTGAATCTTCTCGATGCGTTTCCCCATATGCATGTTGCGAGCCTTGCCGCCGACGAAAGTCTCATCGGCTTCAATCTCACCCGTCATCTTGTTGATGCTCCCGGTGTGCATGGCGTGGCGAATTCTCTGAAGCATGAACCACGCGGTCCTTTGCGTGACCTTGATCGCCCGGCCCACTTCGTAACTGCTGATTCCGTTCTTGCAATTCGCCAGCATCCACATTGCGACAAGCCACTTGTTGAGCGGCACTGCGGAGTCCTCAAAGATCGTACCGACCTTGACGGAGAATTGCTTCCGGCATCCGAGGCACGTCCAGAGCTTCCGCGTCTGAATAAAGGACACCTTTTTGCCTTGGCACTTCGGGCACTCTGGTCCGTCCTTCCACTTTGCGGCGGCAACGGCATCGATGCAGATCGTTGGGTCGGAGAAGTACTCAATCGCCCCAAGCAATCCACTCTTTTCATTGAACATAACGCGCTCCATAAAAAGA
>JASHPE010000238.1 GCA_030038235.1 Terriglobia bacterium | reverse complement strand
GCCTATTACGCGTACGTGGGATCGCTGACGGCTCCGCCCTGCACGGAAGGCGTCACATGGTTCGTCTTGAAGACGCCCGTCGAAATCTCAGGAGACCAGATCGAGGCATTCGCCGCGCTTTATCCAAACAATGTGCGGCCGCTTCAGCCACTCAATGGACGCGTGGTGAAGGAGAGCGAGTGAGGCTCGAACCTTAGTTCGCTGGCGAAGACCCTTGGGTCCGCGATCTCCCTTTGCGTTCCTTCCTTAAGCGCGAGAGTCTCTCGCGCTCGGCGGCTTCCTTGGCGCGGAACTTGGCGATCCGTTCGATCAACTTCACCGGGATGGCCTCGGAGAGCGGGAAGCGAATGGTGCCCTTACTGATCTTGTACGGCCCGAGCTCGTCCTTGAACGCCGCCACCAGCCGATCGCCAACGGGGTAGAGCGAGTAATGCTGTTTCCATCCGGCAAAGTAGAGCACCACGCCGCCGTGAAGCTTGTAGGCGGGAATCTGGTAGGAGATCAGTTCCTCCGCTCCAGGCAGCGCCTTGCGGACGATGCTCCGCACGCGCTCGAGCACGTCCCACACGGCCTCGGGCTGCGAGGCGATGTATTCGTCCACGGACTTGTAAGCGGTGTTGGCCACGTTCGTTCTCTGCTCTTTGCTAATTCAGGCCTTCCAGATACTCCTTCGGGATCGGAGTTTCCGCCGTCTCGCCTTGCCAGAAGATCGTAACGATCCACCAGCGATGGCCGTCGTTCATCAATTGAAAGCTGTTGATCCCGCGCTCGAAGGGCTTGGGATCAGCGTCGCTGTGGCGCGATTCGTAGGTGCTGAACACCTGCGCGATGTCAGCCCATCGTTCGGTGCGGCGCGCCACTTCGTGCTCGAAGAAGCCGTTCTTCTGAAAATAAGGGTCGCCGTGCTGGACGTACTCGTCCGGACTCATCACCACGGTGCGGAGTCCGCCCTTGGAATCCGGAACCACGGCGGCCAGACGCGCCCCCGATACAAACAGCGAGCGGAACCGATTCCAGTCTCGTCGCTGGCCGGCGGGACCGGAAATGGTGTCGTAGGCCGCGAGCATGACGGCGCCGATGGAGTCGACATCGGCGGGATTGGCCGGCGGCGCCGCGGCCGACTGACCGGCGCCCGGCGCGGCGGAAGTCGGCTGACCGGATGACGACGGCAGTTCCTGAATCTCGATGTCCTTCCACCGCATCTTGACGCCGCCGCCGGTGTGAAGTTGCAGACCGATCACGCCGTTGGTGAAGTGAGGTCTGGGATCGTGATAATCGACGATCTGAACGCCATTCAGCCGCGTCGCGATATGGTTCCCTTGCGCGGTGATTTCCAGCGCGTTCCACGTCTCTGGCTTTAGCGCCTGCTCGCCTTCCGGCGTCGGCTGGATCACCCAGCCGCGTCCGCCGCTCTCGTAGAGTCCGCCGGTATGATTCCCCGGCGTGGGGTCGACCTCGATTTGCATGCCTTCGATGTCCGGGCCGTGATCGGGATCGTTGCCGGTGATGCGCGAGCGAATGAAGACTCCGCTGTTGCCTTTGGCTTCAGGCTTGAACTCGAGCCGCAGATTGAAATCGCGATACGTCTTGTCCGTGGTGAGGTAGCCATAATGACCGGTGGTGCTCTCCCCCAGGATGGTTCCGTCTTCGACCACCCACTTCTCGGTGCCGTTCACCGTCCAACCGGAGAGATCTTTGCCGTTGAACAGCGGCGACCAGGCGCCACCTGGCGCATTTTGTGCCGCCGATGGCATCGCCAGCAGGATCAAAGCAGCGATGACGTTCAGAACAGATTGCATGGCCGCGACTCCCCCTCGAGGTTTGCAGCGAGCGATGATACCACAGCGACTTGGTATACTCGTGTCGCCATGGGAATCTTCACAAACAATACGGACCGCAAGCAGCTTGAGGCTCGCATGAAGGAAGGGGGCCGCCTGCCACCCGGCCAGGTGGCTACGCTCAAGTGGCCGGTGCTGCATCTGGGCGACGTCCCGCGATTCGATCCGCAGACGTGGGACCTGCGGACCTCGGGCTACGTCCGGAATCTCGTGCGTCTCAGGTGGGACCAGTTCCAATCGCTGCCTCGCATCGCCGTAACGGCGGATTTCCATTGCGTGACGCGCTGGAGCCGCTTCGATAATCACTGGGAAGGCGTGGGCTTCCGCACGCTCTGCGATCTCACGCAGCCGCTCACCAGCGCCACCCATGTGATGATTCACTCGGAGGAGGAATACACCACAAACGTGCCGCTCGCCGATCTGCTGGACGACACCGTGTTGCTGGCCGACCGGCACGATGGCGCCGCGCTCGAACCCGAACACGGCGGTCCGCTGCGCCTGGTGGTCCCGAAGCTTTACGGTTGGAAGAGCGCCAAGTGGGTGCGAGAACTCGAATTCCTGCGAGGCGACCAGCCGGGCTACTGGGAACGCAACGGCTATCACATGTACGGCGACCCGTGGCGCGAGCAGCGCTTCGACAGCGATTAGGCGGCCGCCTTAGCAGTCACTCCGCTCGCAAAGCCTCCACGGGATCCACCGTGGCGGCGCGGCGCGAGGGCACGTAACTGGCCAGCATCGCCGTCGCCACGAGGCCGAGCGATACTGCGCCGTACGTGATCGGATCGACCGGGCTGACGTGGAACAGCAGCGACGACATCAGCCGCATCACGACGAGCGCCGCGGCGACTCCGCAAGCCACGCCGATGCCGGTCAGCAGAAGTCCGTGGCGAATGAACATCCCGGTCAATTCCCGTCGCTGCGCGCCGAGCGCCATTCGGATGCCGATTTCGCGCCGGCGCTGCAGGACCGAATAGGCGATCACGCCGTACAGTCCAACGATTCCGAGCAGCAGCGCCATTCCGCCGGCCACCGCCAGCATGACCAGCGTGAACGAAGTGCGCGCCATCGACTCGCCGTAATAGTACTGCAGCGTGTGAACGTCCGCCAGCGGCAGATTAGGGTCCACGGACCAGACTGCCTGCCGCACTTCGCTCATAAAGCTTTCGGCGCCGGCCCGCGGAGTTCGAATCGCGAAGGCGATATCGCGCCGGATGTGGGCCTCGTCGCCGTACATTTTGGGAGTCATGATGGGCCAATAGACTGAGCTCGGCGCATCCTTGCTGACACCGTCGTCGTAGATGTCGCCGATCACGCCGATCACTTCCTTCCACTCGTCGTTGGTGCCGACGCGGATGCGTTTCCCGAGCGCCTGGGCAGAGCTGTGCCACATCGTGCGCGCCATCTTTTCCGACACCATCGCGACCGGGACTTTGTTGTAGATATCACTCCAGGTCAGGTCACGTCCCGCCACCAGCGGCGTGCCGAGCGTCTGGCGGAACCCCGGCGAGACGAACTTGAACCGCTGAATGGGCGGAAGCTCGCCCTCGGCATAAGTGTGGTCCTGGGCGAATACCGGATCGAAACTGCCGTTGTCGTCCATGGGAATCTTGGTGGAAAGTCCGACCGAGGCGACGCCCGGGATGCTCGCGATCTTGTTCGAAATCTCCTGCTGCATGCGGACGACCTGCACGTTGTCCTTTACCTCGGCTTCAGGTATCGAAAGCCAGAAGGTCTGAACGTCGATTGGGGCCGTAAATCCGGGCTGGACACGCGTCAGGGCGCGAAACGTACGGATCATCAAACCTGAGCAGACCAACAGGACGAGCGCGAGGGCCACCTGCACGACCACCAGCACGCTGCGCGCTCGATGCTGCTCGCGGCTCTGGCTGAGCGATCGTCCGCCTTCGCGCAGGCCGGTCCCAAGATGAGCCCTGGCGTACTTGAACACTGGCACGGCGCCGAACAAGAGGCTCGCGAGGATGCCAACCGCCAATGTGAACAGCAGCACATCCGTATCGATGCCGATCTCCGCCAGGCGCGGCAACCCCGCGGGAGCCATCGCGATCAGGGCGCGCAACGCTCCATAAGCGAGTCCCAGGCCGAGCACGCTGCCCATGAGTCCGAGCACCAGGCTCTCAAGCAGCAATTCCGAGGCGATGCGTCCCCAGCCCGCGCCCAGCGCGGCTCGAATCGCCAGTTCTTGCTGGCGCCCTTCGGCGCGCACCAGGAGCAGATTGGCTACGTTCGCGCAGGCGATCAGCAGCACAAGCCCGATGCTCCCCATGAGCACCCACAGCATCCCGCCCACGTCTCCCACCACGTCCTGCTTTAAGGGCCGGAGGTTCGGCCCGATCTTTGCCTGCCCAAACAGCTTTACGCTGAAGCCTTCGGGCGCCGGAAAACTCTGCATTACGATGGGCAGCATGCGTTCCACGTCCGCGCTGGCCTGTTCCAGTGTGACTCCCGGCCGGAGCCGGGCGATTGCGCGGTAGCTGAAGTTTCCGAGCGTTACCTTGCTGCGGTCGAACTTGAGGGGCAGGATCAACGGCGGCACGTCCTCGTCCATGAAATTGAACCTCTGCGGCATGACGCCGATTATTTCCCGCGGCTTGCCGTCCACGTTGATATTTCGGCCGACGATCGAGGGATCGCCGCCGAATTTGTGGTGCCAGTAACCGTACGTCAACACGACGGTGTCGGGGCTGTCCGGCGAATCGTCCTGGCGATTGAACCAGCGGCCGAGCTGCGGCGGAATGCCGAGCAGCGGCAGCATGCCCTCGGTCACATCCAGCGCCTGCACATGCTCCGGCTCGCCGGAGCCTGTCACGTTGACGGCGTCGCCGGTGTAGAGTCCGATGTCCTGCAAGGTCCGGTTTTGCTCACGGTAGATGAAGTAATTCGAAGGCGCGCAGGTCAGTTCGTTGATATTGAGACCGGGAGCCTTGTGCCACACGCCGATGAGCTCGTTGGGACGGGGATAAGGCAGCGGCTTCAGAAGCACGCCTTCGAGCACGCTGAATACGGCAGTGTTGGCCCCCACGCCTGCCGCCAGCGTGATCAGCGTGATCGCCGTAAACATCGGCAAGCGCTTCAGCCGCCGCAGAACCTGCTTGATCTGACCCGCAAACGATCCCATCACTTGCCTCCCGTCCTTGCCGCTGCGCGGCCCGCGACGGCTCACAGGTGAATTGTAGCCTCAAAGCCAGATACGTTACCGAGTGAAAGCGGTTCCCTGAAATTTACGCAAGGCGATTGACGTTTAAGGATTCCCGATTGAGAATGACAGGCGCACGAGGCTCGGAAAGGGAGCGCACACCCATGAAAAGGAAGGCTCTGCCTGTTTTAGTGGCTTTCGTCCTAAGCGGATTCGCCGCACTCGCGGCCGGACAGGCGCAGAATGACGGAGTGAGCGCTGCGTCAGCGCCCGTTTCACAAATTTACTACTCCTATTTCAACGGATCGGACTGGGCGGCCGCTCAACACGTCCCCGAGGCCACGTCCAGCAGCAGCCCAGCGCTGGCGGAATATCTTTTCGATTTGTACCTGGTATGGAAAGGCGCAGGCACGGATACCAGCATCTACTACAACTATTTTGACGGAGTGAACTGGACGTCGCCGCGAAGGATCCCGGATGCTGCCGCCGGCAGCGGGCCGGCGTTGGCGGTTTATCTCGGCGATTTGTACGCGTTCTGGACCGGTCCGGGCGCCGGCCCGGGGACCGGCAGGGGCATCTACTACAGCTACTTCGACGGCTCAACCTGGACCGCGCCGCAAAGCGTGTCCGCGGTTGAAACTGGCCATGCTCCGGCGCTTTGCGAGTATCTGGGCGAGCTGTACACGTTCTGGAGCGGCGCGGAAGCAAACACGGGAATCTATTACTCCTACTTCGATGGATCGAGTTGGAGCACGGCGCTGAAGGTTCCGGGCGCCGCGACCAGCGGCGCCCCGGCGCTCGAGGAGTATCTCGGGCGCATGTACGCGTTCTGGAGGGGAACCGGATCGAATGGGAGCATCTACTACAGCTATGTCGACGCTTTGGGCTGGACCGCAGTGCATCGGGTCCCAGAGGCGGCAACCAGCGATGGTCCGGCCCTGGCTGAATTCGCCGGCGATTTGTATTTGATCTGGAAGGGCCCGGGCGCCAATAAGGCAATCTACTATTCTTATTTCGACGGGTCGGACTGGACTATTCCGGACGGACCCGGATTTACAACGTCCGCAGCGCCAGGTTTGTCCGTGTACCCGGGAGCCCTGTACATCGCGTGGCCGCAGGCGCCCAACTAGGGTAATCGGGCTGCGCACGTTTGAGGCAGCCACGCGCACCTCCGGATCGATATCACGCGACTTCTGCCGTTTCTTCCACGGGCGCGCTTGCCGCGGCTGTCTTCTCCTCCCGCATGATGGTGAGTACGACCACACTGACCAGAACCAGCGAGGCGCCGAGGATCGTTCGCAAGCCCAGCGCTTCGCCGCCCAGGAAATATCCAAGGAGCACGGCCACAACCGGGTTCACATAAGCGTAGGTGCCAACCTTGGTCGGCGATTCATGATGAATCAGCCAGACGTAAGCCGTGAACGCGATGATGGACCCTGCGACAATCAGGTAGAGCAGCGATAGCCACGCCATAGGCGAAACGCTCCGCGGATGAAAGTCGCGAAACTCCCCGAGTGCGGTCGCAGCAAGCGCTAGGAGCACGCCACCGACCAGCATCTGCGCCCCGGAGCTCATCACTTTGGAACTCGGGAGCGGCAGCTTGCGGGTAAGCGCCGACGACACGGACCAGCTCACTGCCGCAACAATTAGAGCGGCTGCGCCAACCCTGTCGATCGGGGGTCCGCCGAGGTTCAACGAACGGCTCATCAGCACGGACACTCCGCCGATCCCGATCAGGAGTCCAGTCGCCAGGCTGATGGTGAGCTTCCGGGTCCGCAAGAAGATGATTTCCGACAGCGACATGAATACCGGAATGGTAGCCATCATGACCGCGGCAACACCTGAAGGGACGCGCCGCTCGGCCCAGAACAACAGTCCGTAGTCGAGGACGAAGATCAGGATGGCCAGCAACCCGGCCGACGTCCATTGGCGCCCGGTTGGTGAGCGTTCGCCGCGCGCGATCATCCAGCCATAAAGAACGAACCCCGCCACCAGGAAACGCATCGCCGCCAAAACAAGCGGTGGAACCTCGCGGACGCCAATTCGAATCGCGAGAAAGGTGGATCCCCACACGAGATAAATAATCGCGAAGGCCAGGAGCGTCTTCCAGAGCGGAATGTGGCTGTTTGGTTCCATGACAGGGTATGGGCGGCTACACACATGTGCCGGAGGATGACCAGATCAGCAGGAATTTGCCGTGAGAAAACACCACACCATCCGCAAGACAGGTGGCCTCACCGTCGCCAACCACTATGAAACCGGGCGCTACCTTACCGCTGCAACAGACCAACCCGAATCAGACCTGAACCTTAATAATCGGGCAAGGCGGGGAGGCAGGGCACCCGCTCGAAGTAAGAGTGTACGTGCCAGGCTGCGCGCCATCGGCGATTTGCGCCGAGCAGCGGCCGGGAGTCCCACCCTGCGCCGCCGGCACATCGTAGGCCGCAGCGGGCAGCGGAGGGTTGCAGTTTGTTATCTGCACGTCCTGGCTTTGGTAGTTGACGAAATCGAATTGTTCTCCTGGAGAAAGCGTATTTGTACTTGTACTGCAGCAGTCGATGTCCATCTGGTTTTATCCTTCCCCGCGCAGGCAACACGCGACCGCGGCGTTACTTCTGCCGAAGCAGTTGTTGATAGCGCGGATTATCATGCAGATTACTCAGCTCCGGCGCATGGCTAACCACGTACGGTGAGAAGCCAGCTCCCAGAGCCTTGGAAAGCCATTCCAGCGCTACGGCCTCATCGCCGACTTCATTGTAAACCTGCGCTGCATTGAATAAAAGATTTTGATCCGGTTGCCCCGAAGCCATGGCCCTATCTATAGTAGCCAGGGCCTTATTCTTCTCGCCGAGCACTGCGTAGTACCCTGCAAGAAGCCCCAGGACTTGGGCGTCGTTCGGATTTACCTTCAAAGAATCCTCTCCCAACGTGACAGCGCGCCGGAATGCGTCCATAGCTCGTGGCCGGTTGCCGGCATAATAGTAGCAGTCGCCCAAAAAGCCCCAGTAATCGAACTCGTTTGGCTTGAGCTTGACCGCTTGCTCATAGTCGCGGGCGGCCTGATCGTACTTAGCCTGCAGAAAATTAGCGGTACCGAGGTCGGAATAGGCAATCTCCGTGGGCTGAATGGCGATCGAGTGTTCGAGTGCGTTAACGGCGCCGGACTCATCGTCGAGAGCCAGATCCATGGCGCCAAGGTTCGTGTAGCCACGGTAGCTGTCAGGAGTCATCTCAATGACTTTTTCGAACATCTGCCGGGCCCTGTGATAATCCTGACGGCTAAAGTAGAAGGCCCCGAGTTTGTTATATCCGTACCAATACCCCGGACGCAGGTTGATGGCGCGCTGATATGTTCTCTCGGCGTCGCTCGGCCGGTTCAGGTTCATGTAGGCGTCCGCAAGGTCGCTGTAGGCGCGGTCGCTCGTGCTGTCGAGCTGCACGGCAAGCTGGAACTGGGCGGCGGCGCCCGCGTAATCGCCGGTCCCGCTGGCGAGCGTCCCCAGGCACTCGTGCCCTTCTGCCCCGGTATTGCCGAACTCGATGGCGTGGCTGCAAGCGGCGCGCGCCAGGTCAACCCATTGCCGATTTTCGGTGGCCTTGTACTTCTTCCAATAAGCCTGGCCCAGAGCGGCCTCTGCCAAACCGAACTGCGGGTCGAGTTTAAGTGCTTCATGAAGGGTTTCTACGGCGCTGTCCAGTTTGGCAGCGTCGTCGCCTTCGTGCAGGTAGCCAATTCCCTGTAAATAAAAGTCATACGCGGCAGAACTTCCGGTGCCACGGAAAGCTTGCGCTCTCTCCTCCTCGGATCGGATTCCGAGGCCGAGAGAACGGGCGGCGCTCTCGACGATACGGTCCTCCACGGATACCAGGTCCGATTGGGCAGCCCGGATGGAATCAGCCCGCAAGGCCTGGCCGCTTTTGGCGTCGACCACGGTGTAGCTCACCCGTACGATGCCTTCTGTACGCTGCAAACTGATCGCGAGACCGAGGTTCGCGCCGAACTCGCGCCCCGCCTGACCGAGCGTCGCGATCTGTTTTTCCCGGACTTCGCTGGCCGGAGTCACCTGAAAGGAGCGGCCGACGGTCAACTGAACCAGCCGCGCGGTCAACTCGTCCGCGAGGCCGTTGCCGAAGGCGGTCAATTCCGCGTCAGACGGGGCTCCGGTAAAGGGCAGGACAACCAGATTGATGCGGCTCGGCAAGGCGGGCTGATGCGAAGGATTGAGGATGCTGCCGGCCCGGGCGGCCAGCCAGCCGCGGGACGAGGGGACCGCGAGAAGCACGAGAGCGGCAGCCAGCAGACTACCGAACAAAAGCTGCAGAACACGGCGACGGTCAGGCTTTGGCGGTGCGGGCGTTCGCGTGCGCTTACGCCCCGTCGGGGAGAGGTCGCGGCGCAGAGACTGCAATTCCGCCTCCAGCCCGGCAGCGGTCTGGTAGCGATCCTCCGGCTTCTTGGCGAGGCATTTTTGGATCACCTCGACAAACTTCGTTGGGAGCTGTGGATTCAATTCATAGGCGGGCGGGGGTTGGCGGTTGATGATGGCGTTGGAGACCGCCAGGAGGGTGGGCCCGGTAAAGGCGCGCCCGCCGGTGGCCATTTCGTAAAGGACCGCGCCCAGGCTGAAGATGTCCGTACGCTCGTCAACCGGCTCACCGAGGGCTTGCTCGGGAGACATATAAGCGACTGTTCCGAGCAGCGCTCCGGGGTTCGTCAACTCCCGTTCCTCAGCCGAAATGGTGGGACCGTTTTCCAGTCCCCAACTGACGGCGCTCGCCTCATCCAGGTCCACGCCGCTTCCCACCCCGGCCTTCTCCCGCGCCGCAGGCTTGCGCTTGGCCAATCCGAAATCGAGTATTTTGGCCCGCCCGCGCTCGGTCACAAAAAGGTTGGCCGGCTTGAGGTCGCGATGGATCACGCCCTGCTGGTGGGCCGCGTCCAGGGCGTCGGCGATCTCGATGCCCAGGTCCAGAATCTGAGGCACGGCGAGTGGCGCGGGCGCGACGTTGGCAAGTTCGTCGCGAAGCGTCTTCCCCTCCAACAGCTCCATGGCAATGAAGGGCTGGCCTTCCCAATCGCCGATCTCGAAAATCGTGCAAATGCCGGGATGATTCAGGGCGGCCACGGCTTGCGCCTCGCGCCGGAAGCGTTCGAGGGCCTGCGCGCGGCTCGATGGCGAGCTCGATCCGGATTCGGCGGTCAGCGATGGCGGAAGAAACTTCAAGGCCACGAAGCGCTTCAGGTTGAGATCCTCGGCCCGGTACACTTCACCCATGCCGCCGGCGCCGATGGGATCGAGCACCAGATAATGCGAAATTCTACGACCTTTGAGTTCCTGCTCCCCCATTTTGCGCCCGATCTTACGCCCGCCGAAAATACCTGTCAATCCTCGCGAAGTTAACAGTGGAGGAATGTGGATTTACCGATTTATAAAGAGTGGGTTTGAAGCCGGGAAAACTGCGACTTGTAACAGCCCGCCGCGCTTAGCGCGCCGTCACTCCAAGCTGCCACCCGAAAAATGATAGCTCGTCCGTCAGCTCCTCGATCTGCTTCGAGAGCGGACGCCCGCCGGAGTGGCCGGACTTGGTGTCGTAGCTCAGCAGGATCGGCCTGCCGTCATTGTTGTCGGCGCTGGTCGCCCACTGAAGCATGGCGGTCATCTTACGGGCATGCAGCGGCGCCACCCGCGTATCGCCGTCGCCGCTCACGAAGAGCACGGCGGGATAGTCGGTTCCCTGCTTCACATTTTGATAAGGGGAGTAAGCGGCGATGTACTTAAACTGGTCGGGATTGGTGGCCTCGCCGTACTCCGGTACCCAGTAGCGCGCCACCAGAAAATCCTGGTAGCGCAGCATGTCGAGCAGCGGATAGCGGCAGACCACCGCGCGGAACAGGTCCGGACGCTGGGTCAGCGACGCGCCCATCAGCAACCCGCCGTTGCTCTGGCCGGTAATGGCAAGCTTCGCCGGATTGGTGTAGTGATTGTCGATCAGCCACTGGGCGGCGGCCAGAAAATCATCGAAGACGTTCTGCTTGTTGGCGAGCATGCCGGCTTTGTGCCATTTTTCGCCGAACTCGCCGCCGCCGCGCAGATTGGGTTGCGCAAACACGCCTCCGCTCTCCACCCAGGCGGCAGCTTCCGCGGAGAAACCGGGCGTGAGGCTGATGTCGAAGCCGCCGTAAGCCGTCATGAGCGTGGGATTGGAGCCGTCAAGCTTCACGTCTTTCCGCGTGACCACGAACATGGGCACGCGCGTGCCGTCCTTCGAGCCGTACCACACCTGGCGCACGTCGAAGCTGTCGCTCTTCACCGGCGTTTCGACATGCGCCCACACCTGCGGCTGACCATGACCCGGCTCGTAACGATAAACAGTTCCGGCGTCCGCGAAGGACGTGAAGTGGAAGAAAACCTCGTGACTTTCCCAGCGTCCAACAGCCCCCGAGGTGGTGCCGAGCGTTGCAAGAGGAATCTCACGGCCATTGCTGCCGTCGGCATCAAATTGCTTCAAGAGCGAATGCGCGTTCTCGGTGTAGTTCACGAACAGCCTGCCCGCGGCCGCCGAAATGCCCTCGATCACGGCGTCGCTCTGCGGCACGACCTCCCGCCAGTAGTCGCGCGTGGGCGTCGCGAGATCGGTGACGAACACGCGGCCGTTGGGCGCATTCCAATTCGTCTGGACATAAAGCCGGTCGCCGGCGAGGTCGCCGATGAAGCGCGCCGTGATGTCGTTCACAACCGGACGCACCGGGGAGCCGGCGACGGCGAGGTCCTGCAGATAGATTTCCGTCTTCTCGGCGGCGGAGCCGTGCCACACTTCGAGCAGCAAATAACGGCCATCATCGGAGAGCTGGGTTGCGACGCCATCGCCAAGGCCAAGGCCGTCGCCAAATACCTGCTGGTCCCTCGCGGGGTCGCTCCCAAGCGCGTGATAGAAGACGCGCGGGCCGGCGGACTGCCGCCGTCCGTAATAGAACCCGCTCTTGTCCGGCTTGATCGCTACGCCGTAATAGTTCGCCTCCGGCAGCACGTCACCGAGGTCCTGCCCGGAGTCCACGTCCTTCAGGTGGATGCTCTCTTCGTCTTTGCCCCCTAGGCGGATGCCGTAAGCGATCAGCTTCCCGTCTCTCGACACGTCCTGCAAAGTCACGCTGGTGCTGTGATCGGGGCTGAGTGGAAGCGGGTCGATTAACACGCGATCCTCGCCTTCCAGACCCTGGCGCACATAGATCACGGGCAGGTCCTGCCCGACCTTGCGGCGGGAGAAGAAGTAGCGGCCGGCCTCTTCACGGGGCACGCCGATCACGTCCACGTTCATGAGCTCGGTCAGACGCTGTCGGATCGCGTCGCGACCCGGCAGGCCGTCAAGAACGGCGCGCGTGCGATCGTCCTCGGCCTTGATCCAGGCGCGCGTCTCGGGGCTGTTCTGGTCTTCGAGCCAGCGGTAAGGGTCGGGCACCTTCACGCCGTGATAATCGTCCACCAAGTCGTCGCGCCTCGTGAGCGGCGCAGGCGGCGTCGAGGTCGAATTGGCGCCGGCGAGCAAGCTTGCGCCCGCCGCAAGAAAAAGCATGATCGATACCTCCCCAAACCAGACTAAGCGTCGAACGGAGCAAGGACGATTCATGAGCTCCTCCACGGGTCACTCTTCACCGGAGATCAGACGATCTGAACGATATAGTCTAGCTGTGCCGGGCGCGACCCGGCAACGCGTGACTCCCAAGTTTTCACCCTCCGACGCCGTCCGTGCGGTCGACAGTTGACGGTCGACAGTTAACATTACACCCTAAGAACAGGCGGAAGCGCACTGGCCCAACGCCAGCGATGCGGCGCCGCCTCTTGCCCCGAGGCTACGTGAAAAGGGGGCACAATAGGCGTATGTTCCTTGTTTTCATGAATATCGTGGGACTTACCCTTACGTTTTTGCGTCGATCCTTTGTTTTCAACAACATCGTGGGACTTACCTTCATTTTCGATGATTCAGGCTCTTGACGTAACGTTTCCCAATCTGCACTCGGTTGACACCCTGGACCCGTTACTGCCAGAAAGCAAAGGACTTTCCAGCTTTGTTCCCGCAGGGTGCATTCGCAAGCTCAAGCACCAGGCGCGCAGGGCCATGCGGTCGATGCTCCGGCGCGAGGTCGGGTTCTGGGCGTGAATCGCCTGCGCGATCCGCGACCGGACGGCGCCATAAACGGCTTCCTGGCCGGTGTGACCGGCTTCCCAAAGCTTCTCCCGCAGCCGGGCGGATCGCGCCGCCAGGACGGCGTATCGTCCATGCTCCAGGGCCTTTAGGCAGACGCGGGCCTTGCCGCGGCGGCTCCGAGGTCCCGTTGATTTGAGTGCGTTGCTCCGGCGTGCGGCCAGAGACCTTAGAGTGACGGAGGTGGATCGCAGAGACATATCCCGCAACTCGACAAAGCGGCAATCGAGCGCGCCGGGGGTCGGTTTGCTGTCGCTAACTGACCTGCTATTTAGAATGTGATCCAAAACGACCGAAAAGTCAAGCGCCTGAGAGCATTATCCCGCGGCAGCAGCTAGAGCCAAGCGGACGTCGTAGGCGTTGGGAAATCGGGCCGGGTAGCGCGCCGGCGCAGCCGGACTCGCGGCAGAACGCCGCTTGCGCTTGGGCAAGAGCATCCCGAGCGGCAGCGATGCCTTTCCCTTTCGCCCGGTCAGCAAAACCCGGAGCTTTCGGCGCGCTTTGTGAAGCTGCGACTTGGAATTGCCGACCGACCAGTTCATGATTTCGGCAATTTCCTTGTGGGCGTATCCGTGCAACTCGTAGAGCGCGAAGGCCGCGCGATAGGAAGGCGCCAGGCGCAGGATGGCCTGCTCCAGGATCAGCCGGTCCAGGCAGTGGCTGAGCCGCGGGTCGGCGACGCCGATTTCCGGATGAACGAAGGCTCCTTCGTCGTCTTCGGGCTCGAGCGCTACGCACCTCAGGCTCTGCCGGCGCAATTGTGAGAGTGCCACGTTGACAGTCAGCCGGTAAAGCCAGGTTGAAAACGCAGAGTCGCCGTGAAACAGGGCGATCTTGCGAAAGAGCAGCAGGAAGACCTCCTGGGTAAGGTCTTCGGCGTCGGAAGCGATGCGCGTCATCCTCAGACAGATGGCGTAAACGTGATGTTTGTGACGTTCAAAAAGCGCAGCAAAAGCAGATTCATCTCCGGCTTGTGCACGAGCGATCAGATGGCCCTCCGGTACCACGTCGCGCCGGGCGACAGATGGCAGGCTATCCACACTCATTCCCCTTCCCTAGTGGTCTTGCGAAGATTAGAATGCTTTGGCGGCGCCGGTCCCGTTTGCTGGCAACAAACGGACCGGCTGCGTACAATCCACCCGTGAGGTTTAGACGCCGATTTGCGAGGGCGCTTTGTAAATAATCCGTCAAAATTCTGTTAAGTTACTGTGACGAATGGAAGGAGCGTTCAAAATGCGCAAACACAAAACGGCGCGATGGATACCCCGGAGGCCGTGGATCTGGGTAGCTGCCGTGCCCCTGCTGGCGCTCGCGGCACTCTTCCCGTTTCTCGTTGCCGTGTCGCTCGGCCAGTCGACCATCTCGCCCGCCGGCGACTGGCAGGGCAAGCTCGACGCAGGCGGCGCCAGTCTCAGGATCGTCTTTCACATTTCGGAGAACGGCACGGGCGCATACTCCGGAACCATAGATAGTCCAGACCAGAACGCGTCCGGAATTCCACTCAGTTCCGTCGTGCTCAAAGACGCCACGCTGCACGCGGACGTGGAGGCTGTGCAGGGCAGCTACGAAGGCACGCTCAGCGCAGACGGCTCCGAGATCGATGGCGCCTGGACGCAGGGCGGATCGTCGCTGCCTCTTAAATTGAAGCGCGTCGAGAAACCGGCGCCGCCCCGCGAATACAGCCAGACCTTCGATAAGCGCGACGTGATGATTCCGGCGCGCGATGGCGTCAAGCTGCACACCGAAATCTACACACCAAAGAACGCTACCGAGCCGCTGCCCATCTTCCTCACGCGCACCCCGTATGGCCTTGATGACAATGAAAAAGGCTTCAGCGCCCTGCTCGGCCTCTACACCGAGATGTTCCCGGACGGCTACGTCTTCGCCTTCCAGGACATCCGCGGACGCTACAAATCCGAGGGCCAATTCGTGATGCAGCGCGACCCGCGCGACAAGTCCGATCCGAAGAGCATCGACGAAGGCACGGACACCTACGACACCATCGACTGGCTCGTGAAAAACGTCCCCAACAACAACGGACGCGTGGGTGAGGCCGGCATCTCTTACGGCGGCTGGCTGACCACGATGGCGCTGCTCGAGCCGCATCCGGCGCTGAAGGCGGTCTCCGAGCAGGCGTCTCCCGCCGACATGTTCCTGGGCGACGATTTCCATCACAACGGCGCCTTCCGCCTGAGCTATGGTTTCGAGTACGCCGCGTTGATGGAAAGCTCGAAGGAGAATTTCCACTTTGAGTTTACGAAGAACGACACCTTCGATTGGTACCTGAACGATCTCGGTCCGCTGTCAAACGCGAACCGGCTCTATCTGCATGGCAAGCTGCCGACGTGGAACGATTTCGTGAATCATCCCAACTACGACAGCTTCTGGCACAAGCAGGCGTTCCGCACCTACCTCGAGAACCTGAAGCTGACCCTGCCCAATCTGAACGTGGCCGGATGGTGGGACCAGGAGGACTTCTACGGGCCGGTGGAGATCTACGAGTTGCTCGAGAAGAACGACACTGGGCACTTGAATTATCTGGCCGTGGGACCGTGGAACCACGGAGGCTGGGAGCGAGCCAAGGGGTCTAGCCTCGGCAATATCGACTTCGGCAGCGACACCTCAGTTTATTTTCGCGCGAAAATCCAGGCGCCCTGGTTCGCTTACTGGCTCAAAGACAAAGGGAGCCTGCCGCTCAAGGAGGCGATTACCTTTCAGACCGGCACGGATCGCTGGCAGAACTACGACGCCTGGCCGCCGCGTGACGGCGTGACCGATCGCAAACTGTATTTCCACGACAAAGGCCGGCTCTCGTTCGACCCGCCGGCGGCGGCGGAGGGTCAGGGATTCACGAGTTATCTTTCCGATCCCGCGCATCCGGTTCCCTATCGCCACCGCCCCATCAGTCCGACTTATCCCGGCCCCGGCTGGCCGGTCTGGCTGCTCGAAGATCAGAGATTTGTCTACCTGCGCCCCGACGTGGCCGCTTTCGAAACCGACGCGCTCCAGAGCGACGTCGCCGTCACCGGCGATATCGTCGCGCACTTGTTCGTTTCGACGACAGGCAGCGATAGCGACTGGATTGTGAAGCTGATCGACGCTTATCCGGAGGAGTACAAAGACGATCCGAGGCTCGCGGGCTATCAGCTTATGATCGCCGACGAAGTCTTCCGCGGAAGGTTCCGCAACAGCTTCGAGAAACCCGAGCCGCTCGTGCCGAACCGCGTCACACCGTTCACCATCGACCTGCACACCAACAATCACGTGTTTCTCAAGGGCCACCGCATCATGGTGCAGGTGCAAAGCACGTGGTTTCCGCTGATCGACCGCAATCCGCAGAAGTTTGTGCCGAACATCTTCAAAGCCGAAGCGTCTGACTATCAGAAGGCAACCGAGCGGGTGTATTTCTCGAAGCAGGCAGCGTCCTACATCGAGCTGCCGGTGGCGCGCGAGGCAACGGAGTGATTTAGATAAAGGGCCGGCTGGTCTCGACGTTACACCAGCGTTACAATAGAATCCACAATGGCGAAGCCACATCACGGCGAAGCCCCACAGGGCAACATGGCGACTCCTCCGCCCATTTCAGGGCCGGGCGACGCGATCCGCCAGCAGCCGACGTCCACCTTCGATGAGCTCAATGCGCCGGAGGTGTCGCGCCGCGTGGTCAAGCTGGCGTTGAAGCAGCTCGATCGCATGGTCGCGCTCGAACCCAAAGTGCTGCGCGACGAGTCGATCGAGCCCGCGCACAACCTGCGGGTGGCCAGCCGGCGTCTTCAGGGACTGGTGGATTTCCTCTATCCGGCGCCGGCGCCGGGCGCCATCCGAAAACTGCGGCGGCGGCTCAAGAAGGCGCGCGCAGCCTTGGGTGAGCTTCGCAATCAGGACGTGATGGCGTGGCGGATCGAGCGGGCCCTGGCCCGCAAGCGCAGCGCGCATCGAGAGGCCTGGCAGGCGGCGCAGGACTATGTGACCAGGCTTCGTCCCAAGACCGCGCAGCGCGGGCATCGGAAGCTCACGCGTCTGAATCTCTCCGAGCTGTACGTGCGGCTTCGGAAGGATCTGACCGATCGCTCCGCGGTCGAACCCGCCGATGTCGCGCGCGTGATCACGTTTCCCGACGAACGCGCGGCCGCAAACCCGCCGTCGTCCCTCGAGCCGGTTCCGGAACCGAATTCCAACGGGGCAAGTTCAGCGGGACGCTTCTCTGAGCGCCTGGATGAATTGTGGCAGGACTTCGCGGCCAAGGCGGCCGCGTCACATGAAGAAAATGTAAGCGGCTTGCACGCGTTGCGCATCGCGGCCAAGAGGTTGCGGTATCTGGTGGAGGTCGCCGCCGAACTCGAAGTGACCGGAAGCCGCGAAGCACTCGCTTGTCTTCGGAATCTGCAGGGCCGGCTCGGCGACTGGCATGACTATCAGGTGCTGGGCAGCACGATGCTAGCGATGGTGGCGCGCCGCGAGTTTCTGGAGGAGCATCTCCCGCTCGCCATCAAGGTCGAAGAACTGGTCCTCACGCTGCGCAGTTCGAAGACCCGCTCGTGCCAGCGCTACCTGCATCAGACCTTTCGATCGCCGGAATATCGCCGCATGGCGGGCTGGGTCGGTCAGTGGGCGGCTCGCCGGCCTTTAGCCACGGCCTGACCCGCGTGTTTCTTTGACGGTCTTCGCGTGCTGCGCTTGTGGCCATCCTCGCTGGCAGCGGATGCCGCCACCGCCGCGACAGCGGGGGACGCTGTTTCCGCAACCTGTGAAATCTCGGCCGGCGCAGGCTTCGCAAGCTCGGGGATCGGTGCATTTTCGGGTGTGCCCTCGAGCACTCGCGAAATTCCTCTCTTGAGCTGGTCGAAAATCGTGCGGATGTCCTGTGTGGCGTCGATCACTTCGAATTTATACTCTTCCGCCAGCTTGTCGAATTGCGACAGCAGACCAGTCTGGTATTTCCGGAAGCTCTCGTACATATCCTCGCTCGGGTGCAGGTCCATGCCGCTTTCCCAGTAATCGAATCCGGTGGAGAAAACCACCCGCGGGATGAGGTCCTCGACGCCGATGCGTAAATAGAAAACCGCGTCCGGCTTGACAGCAAAGCTGTACAGGTTGCGGACCCAAACGGGATCGAGTTCGCGGACCAGCGCGCGCGCCAGCAATGAGTAAATGTAGCGATCGGTGAGCACCACAAAACCCGCTCGCAAAGCGGGAATAATCTCACGCTCGAGCCGGTCGGCGAAATCGGTGGCATAAAACAGCGTCAGGGTGATTCGGCCCAGCGTGTGCCCTTCCTTGGCCTGCTTGATGCCTTTGCCGGCGAGCTCCGAACGCGTCATGCCGGTGTCGACCACCGCCCGGCCCTGCTGTTCGAGCCAGGGCTTGAGCAGGGCGATCTGCGTCGAGCGCCCCACGCCGTCCGTGCCTTCGATCACGATGATCTTGCCGGGCAGGTCGGTCAATTCCATGCCGGGCACCACCGATCCGTAAGTTTCTCTAACCAGGCTCATGGGGCCACTCTCAATTGCCGGGCCTGCGTCAGTCGCGCCTTGACGATCTGGCGCATCTGCACCTGCTGAGCTTCGATGGGCTGCGTGGCGTCGATCACCGTGATGTCGTATTCGGGGATCATCTGCTCGTACTCGTCGATAATCCGGCCCTGAAACAGTCTGAAGCTCTGGTTGGGATCGTCGCTCAGGCCGAGATCGAGGCCCGCCTCGTAGAATTTGAATCCGTTGCGTCCATGCGTAATCCGGCTCATGGCCACGTCGAGCGGGACGCGGTAGTAAAACGCGACCGTCGGCTTGGGCGCGAAGCTGTAGAGCTCGCGCACCCAGGCGCGGTCCAGGCCACGCGCCACGTCGCGGGCGAACGCCGTGTAGATGTAGCGATCGCAGAGCACCACGGCGCCCGCCTTGAGCAGCGGGATGATGTTGCGCTCCATGCGATCGGCAAAGTCGGTGGCGTGAATCAGCGAAAACGTCGCGGGCGTGAGAATCTGCTTTTTCTTGCCGCGCTTGGTGATGTCGCGCACCAGCGGCGAGGAATTCCACTCGCTGAACACCACGCCGTAGCCCTCGGCGTGCAGCCACTGGTTGAGCAGGGAGATCTGCGTTGATTTGCCCGAACCGTCGATGCCTTCGACCACGAAAAGTTTGCCGGGAAAGCGATGTTCGCCGTAGCGCTTCACAGGGACATTCCTTAAGAGCCGCCAAAGTGATCAAGAGGGCGGGTACTGCTTGAATCTAGCACGAGCCGCAGGCCCGATAGAAGCGAAATCCGGGTATTTCCCGGTGTCGCGGCCGTTTAGACTGCGGCAGCGTGCTGCCGCTTTCATCCCGCGAGCTTGCTCGCGGCCATCGCAGCGCCAATCCCCGGCCAGCAAGCTGGCCTCACGAAAGCGGCAGCACGCTGCCGCACTCTAAACCCGCTAATTGGCCAGATACCGGGCCCACTGCTCCCGCAAATAGCTGTCGGTCATGCCCGCGATGTAGTCGCACACGATGCGATGCGGCGGCTCTTCGCGAGTCTTCTGGAAATAGGCCGATGGCAGCCGGCGCGGGTTCTCGACGAAATAGTCGAATAGGCTCTCCACCAGCCGGCTGATGCTGCGCCTTTCGCGGTGGACGCTCGGATGCTCGTAGAGCCGGCGGCGCAGAAAGTCCTTGATCCCCCGGACATCCGCGACCCTGGCCGGACTGAACGCCGCCACGCGCCTTGCGGACGCCCGCACGTGGTCGACGGTGCGGATGTCCTGCTTGCCGATCTCGGCGTGCGTCGAATCGATGAGGTCCGTCGCCATCGCGTCCAGCATACCCTTCAGAGTCTCGTTGAAGCGCAGCTTGTCGGACGCGGCCGGATAGCGCCGGTCCACCTGGCGCAGGAAGCGGTCAAACAGCGGCACGTCTTCGCGGATCATATCGAGCGTCAGCAGCTTCGCTTCGTAGCCGTCGTCGAGGTCGGCGGTGTTGTACGCGACCTCGTCCACCAGATCGATCAATTGGGCTTCGAGTGGCGGGCGCTCGGATAGTCGATACTCCGCGAGCTCGCGGTAGAGCGCGGGATCGTAATCGCGCGAGTGCTTGATGATGCCTTCGCGCACTTCGAACGTAAGGTTGAGGCCGGGAAAGGCCGCGTACTTTTGCTCGAAGTGCTCCACGATGCGCAGCGCGTGCAGGTTGTGATCGAAACGCTCGCCGTAACGCTGCATCAGCCGGTCAAGCGCCGCCTCGCCCGTGTGTCCGAACGGCGGATGCCCCACGTCGTGGACCAGCGCCAGAGCCTCCGCAAGCTCCGCATTGAGCCCGAGCGCCCCTGCCACGGTCCGGGCGATCTGCGTCACCTCCAGCGTGTGCGTCAGGCGGGTGCGGAAATGATCGGAGAACCGGCGCGAGAACACCTGCGTCTTGTCCTCCAACCGCCGGAAAGCGCGCGAATGAATAATGCGGTCTCGATCGCGCACGTATTCAGTGCGGTACGGGTGCGCGGGCTCCGTATAGCGACGGCCCTCGGAGCGTTCCACGCGCATGGCGTAGCTGGCTAGCCCATCAAGGGGACGGATCGCGCCGGCGCGAGCCGTCTCGCGCGACGCTGGCGCCGTCCGCTTCAGCTTGAGGACACTACCGTTCGGCATATACTTCCATTTTACAACCGCTCGCCGGCAATTTGTCGAAAGTGAGTTTTCGTAGGGCGGGCTGCGGGAGCTGAAGCCTGAGATGTGGAACCCTGCGGGCAGGCACAGCGGCCTGCCCCTGCGCCGAATCACGCCTAGGCGCGCGCGGCGGCTTGGGCCGCCGTCGATTCTTCCGCCGGACGGTTCCAGGCCATCATGGTGCGCAGCTGCTTTCCTACCTGCTCGATGAGCTGGCTGGTGGCTTTGGCGCGCGCTTCTAGAAAGTGAGGACGGCCTTGCGCGTTCTCCTGCATCCATTCCCGGGCGAAGTCGCCGCTTTGGATGTCAGCCAGGATTTTCTTCATGTTTTCGCGCACGTGCGCGTCGATCACCGCCGGGCCGCGCGTATAATCGCCGTACTCGGCCGTGTCGCTCACCGAATAGCGCATGTACTTGATGCCGCCCTGGTAGATCAGGTCCACGATCAGCTTCAGTTCGTGCAGGCACTCGAAGTAAGCGATCTCGGGCTGGTAACCCGCCTCGACCAGCGTCTCGAAACCGGCGGCGATCAGCGCCGAGACGCCGCCGCAGAGCACGCTCTGCTCGCCGAAGAGATCGGTCTCCGTCTCCTCCTTGAAAGTGGTTCCGATCACGCCGGCTTTCAGCGATCCCAGAGCGAGCGCGTAAGCAAGTCCTGTAGCCTCCGCATGGCCGGTCGCGTCCTGCTCGACGGCCAGCAGCGCGGGTACGCCAATTCCTTCGCGGAAGAGCTCGCGCAGGCGATGCCCGGGCGACTTGGGCGCCACCATGATCACGTCCACCGTCGAAGGCGCCTTGACGTACTTGAAATGGACGCTGAAACCGTGGCCGAACAGCAGCGTCTTACCGGCGGTCAGCACCGGCTCGACCTCGCGGCGATAGACATCCGGCTGCAGATGGTCGGGAATCAGGAATGAGATCACGTCGCCGCGCCGAGCGGCCTCGCGCGGCTCAACCACTTCCAACTTCTCCACCTGGGCCTTGGCGCGCGAGGCGCTCGATGCCGGCAGTCCGACAATCACGTTCAAGCCGCTGTCGCGCAGATTCAGAGCATGTGCGTGGCCCTGGCTGCCATAGCCAATCACCGCGATCGTTTTGCCGTTCAGTGCGTTCAGGTCTGCATCTTTTTCGTAATAGACTTTTGCCATGAGGATGTCTCCGCGAAACAGGGCGAGTTTGACCCGCCAATGACCGGCCGGTCGGTAGGTAGTATCTTAGCGCTATCGGCAGAACGCTGTCAAGCCGGGCGCATTTCCGGTAGTCGTGGCACCACCACCGCAATTCCAATTCGGGTGTCTCGGTCTATGGTGCAGAGTAACCTTGTTGAGGCGCGTGCGGCGAAATCAGTACCGTCACCCGACAAACGAACTGGGTTGACGGCCCACCACCCCGTGTATTCGGATGTAGATTTTGCCCGGCCGCGAGTCAAACCGGGTGTGCCTTGACCTGCCTCGACAACTGGCAACTCCTTGTCTATACGAGAGTTGAAGCCTAAGGATTTTTCCCGACCTCCCTGTTGGCACCCGCATTGCTCCGCCAACCGGTGTGAGGTGCTCCGATGAGACCAAAAATAACCGGAGGGGTCTTACGCGATTTCGACAACGATCTGCGCAGAATGTTTGCGCTACTGATTACGTCCACGGTTTTAGCATCTGCAATGTTGCTATCGGCCACATCCGCCCGTGCCCAAATCGGCGTTGGGGTCAGCCTGTCGGTGGGCATTGCGCCGCCGCCTCTGCCCGTTTACACGCAGCCGATATGTCCCGGGTCAGGGTATATCTGGACGCCCGGATACTGGTCATGGGACCCGGATGCGGGGTATTACTGGGTTCCAGGAACCTGGGTGATGGCGCCTTTTGAAGGCGCGCTCTGGACCCCCGGCTATTGGGGCTGGAGCGGCGGCGCGTTTGTCTGGAACGTCGGATACTGGGGACCGGTAGTTGGCTTTTACGGCGGTATTAATTATGGCTTCGGGTACGTCGGCGTCGGATACGCTGGCGGCTATTGGAACAACGGCGCCTTCTTCTACAACCGGACCGTCAACAATATCAATGTGACCAACATTACGAACGTCTATAACAAGACGGTCATCAACAATGTCGCCGTAAACCACGTAAGCTACAACGGCGGCGCCGGCGGCATCACAGCGCGTCCGACGCAAGCCCAGTTGGCTGCAGCCCAAGGGGGCCGGCATGATCCACCGACCGCGGCCCAGACGCAGCAAGAGCAGGCTGCGCGCTCAAATCGCTCGCAGTGGGCGTCGGTGAATCACGGCGTACCGGCGGTGGCAGCAACATCGAGGCCCGGCGCTTTCAGCGGTGCCGGAGTCGTGCGTGCCAGTCGCGCAGGCGGGCGCTTCAATCCCGCGCTCGAGCGTGCAGCGGCCACGGCAAGGGCGGGAACGACGGCCACAGCCAGCCGTCCAGCGACGCGAGCTGTAAATCCAGGCCGCGCCGAGACGCATCCCTTAACGACGACACGTCGAAATGCGGCTGCTCCATCGGCGCACGCTACCACGCGGGCTACGGAACCAAGTCGGGCTACGGCTTCTCGCGCGCCAGCCAGGACAATGACTCCGCGCAGTGAGACCTCCACAACGCGCACGCGCTACAGTCCCACGCGGACAGCGCCTGCCGCGAAGCCGCGAAGCACTCCGTCGCGTGTGGCGACACCACGTCCTGAAACCAGGACGGAGTCCGCGCCAGCGACACGTAGTGCCGGCAGGACGTCCCATGCAACACGGGCGACAACGCGAGCAGCCACGCCCCGTCCTGAAACAAGCACACGGTCCGTACCCAAGGCGCGTAGCGCTGGCAGACCAGCAGCCGTTCCACGAGCCGCAACGCCAAAGGCGCCACGTCCTGAAACAAGCACGCGGTCCGTACCCAAGGCGCGTAGCGCTGGCAGACCAGCAGCCGTTCCACGAGCCGCAACGCCAAAGGCGCCACGTCTTGAACCCGCTGCTCCCCAGTCTGTCCCCAAGCAGCGCAGCGCCGGTAAACCGGCGGCTGCTCCACGGCCGGCGCCAAAGCGCGCAGCAACACCGCGGCCAGCCCCGGCTGAACGGAAACCTGAGCCTCAGAAGTAGACGCGGGCTGGGAATCAGTAGCTGGGCAAAGGAGAGGGTTGAGTTCACCGCGACGAATGGGAGGTCCCACTCGTCGCGGTGATTTTGTTGGTGTCGACCGCTATTGGACGGTCATCGTGAGTGCAACATTGTGGCTGTCAGTGACCGAACCGGAGGTCGCCGAACCGGTCACGGTGATCGAGTAGTTTCCGGTCGGTGTGCCTCCGCTGGCCGTGGTCGTGATGCTGCTTCCACTGCCGCCGCAGGCGGCCATGCCGATCGCGAGCACAACCGCGATGCAAGCTGTGGCCAGCGCAACGCGCAGCCCGACGGGTACAGCTCGAGGCCGGCGCTTCGCGAGCCACGTCATTCCCGCCAATCCCAACAGCGCGATCAGCAGCCACTCCACTTGCCCGCCCGGGAGCGGCAACCGCGGGTGTGAGATCGGCAGAAGGTGTGACGGCGCCGTGGTAGTGACCGTCACCGTGACGGGAGTCGCGGCCGTGGGCGTGACCGACGACGGCGAAACCGTGCAGGACGCCTCGGAACTGGACGCGAGGCCGGTGCAACTGAGCGCCACCGCCTCGTTGAGACCGCCCACAGGCGTCAAGGTCAGGTTGTAGGTCGCCGTCTGGCCGGCGGAAACGCTGGCGGAGCCGGTAGTCGCCGTCAGCGTGAAGTCCTGGCCGGTACCCGAAAGGGCCACGGTCTGGTTCCCGGTAAGCGAGCTGTCTGTCAGGGTGAGGGTTCCGCTCAGAGCGCCTCCTGCCTTGGCCGCGAAGGTCACGTTGACGGTGCAGGACGCCCCTGCGGCCACGCTTGAACCGCAAGCGTTGGTCTGAGCGAAGTCGCCGCTGGCGGTCATGCCAGTCACTGTCATGGCTGCGTTGCCTGTGTTCTTGAGCGTGACGCTCTGGGCGGCGCTTGTCACTCCGACCAGCTCCGGACCCCAGGTCAAACTGCTGGCGGAAAGACTCGCCTCGGACCCGAGTCCGGTTCCGCCGAGGGAAACAGTCTGAGTTCCAGTGGTTGCGTTATCGGTGATGGTGACGGCACCGGTCCGGGAGCCGATCGCTGTGGGCTTGAATGTCACGTTGACGGTGCACATCGCCCCCACAGCCAGAGAAGTGCCGCAGGGATTGCTGATCGAGAAGTCGCCGCTCACGGTGATGCCGGTCAGCGAGAGCGTGGCCGTGCCCGAGTTAGTGATCGTTACGGGCTGCACCACGCTGGCGGTCCCCACGTTTTCGCTGGGGAACGTCAGGCTGGTTGCAGACAGCGTCACGGCTGGCCCCGTCCCGGTGCCCGTCAGACTGAGCGTCTGAGCGCTGCCGGAAACCGCGTTGTTATTGTCCGTGACGGTCAGAGTTGCGCTCACGGCTCCGAGGGTTGCCGGATCGAACGTCAGACTGATAGTGCAGTTCGATCCCGCCGCCACGGAGGTGCCGCAGGTGTTGGTTTCGGAGAAATCCGCAGCGCCCGTCCCGCTCAAGGCGATGCCCGTGATGGTAAGAGCAGCTGTGCCGGTATTGGAGAGCGTCACCGCTTGAGTGGCGCTCTTGGTACCGACCAACTGATTGCCAAATGCGGGCAGACTAGAAAGACTGACCACCGGCGCTGTGCCCGTGCCGGTAAGCGAGACCGTTTCCGCGCTGCCGCTGACCGCGTTGTTGTTGTCAGTCAGTGTCAACGTGCCGGTGCGCGAGCCGGTCGCGGCGGGCTTGAAGGTGACGTTGACCGTGCAATTCGCGCCGGTCGCGACTGAAGTGCCGCAATTGTTCGTTTGGCTGAAGTCGCCGCTGTTCGTGCCGCCAATGGCAACGCTGGTGATGGTAAGCGCCGCACTGCCGGTATTCGACAGGGTGACGATCTGCGGGCTGCTGCTGCTCCCGACCAGGGTCCCGGCAAACGCCGGCAGGCTGGAAGGCGTAACGCTCGCGACCGGAGCCACAGCCGTACCCGTGAGGGTCGCTGTCTGAATGCTCCCGGTGATGCCGCCCGTATTGTCTGTCACAGTCACCGTTCCGCTGCGGGTGCCGGTGGCCGTGGGCTTGAAGGTCACGGTGATGACGCAGTTCGCGCCTGCGTTCAAGGACGTGCCGCAGGTGTTGGTCTGACTGAAATCGCCGCCGTTCGTGCCGCCAACCGCGACGCTGGTGATGGTAAGCGCCGCCGTGCCGCTGTTGCTGAGGGTGACGGTCTGGGTTGTACTCGTGGTGCCCACCAGTTGGCTCCCGAAAGTGAGGGTTACAGGAGCGACTGCGGCAGTAGGACCGATGCCCGTGCCGGTCATCGAGAGCACCTGGGTCGTGCTCGAAGAAAAACCGGAGTCGTCGGTTACTGTCAGAGTGCCACCCGCCGTACCTTGGGTAGTGGGTTTGAAGGTTACGCTGATCGAGCAGCTCGCGCCGGCGCCCACGGATGATCCGCACGTGTTGGTCTCGGAATAAGCGCCGGTGACACCGATGCCCGTGATGGTGAGAGCGGCGTTGCCGCTGTTGGTCAATGTCGCCATGAGGGCGCTGCTGCTGGTGCCCTCGAACTGATTCGGGAAATTCAGAGTGCCCGTCAGGCTGGCTACAGGCTCGAGCCCGACCCCGCTAAGGGCCACGGTCTGCGCAGTGGCGGACGCATTATCGTCGATGGAGAGGGTTGCGGAGCGCGTGTTGTAAGTGCTGGGTGCGAAGGTCACGGTGACTACGCAGCTCGCATCCACCCACAAAGTTGCGGGCAAGCTGCCGCAGGTATTGGACTCGGCGAACTCACTGTCGCTGCTCGAAATTGCGCTGATGATGAGCGGAGCACTGCCGCTGTTTTCGAGGGTTACTGTCATAGGCGAGCTCGTGGTGCCGACGTCAGTGTTGGGGAACGTCACCGAGGACGGGTTCGGATTCAACGTCGCGGTCTGTAAGAGCACCTCAACCTGTTCGTTAGGCAGGTCGGTGGTAACCACGTCAAAGCGGCCGTTTGCGGTCACGCTCGCGAGCGCCAGACCCAGAATCGACTGGGCCTTCGGATCGACGGTGTAGCTCACGGGCGGAGTTTGGAAAGTCCCGTCGCCGTTGCCGAAGAGCGCCGAGAAGGTGTTTGAACTGTAATCCGCCACCGCCAGGTCCTGGATGTTGTCACCGCTCAAATCGGCTGAACCGACGAAGTACCCGCCGGCGGCTGCTATGGGCGACTGGCTTGTCTGCGTGAATGTTCCACTGCTGTTCAGGAAGACGGTAACCCCGCCGCTGGTGATATCCGAAACCGCGAGGTCGGTCTGACCGTCGCCATTAAAATCGTTGGCGACCAGGCCGGCAGCGCCGCTTGCAGGCGCCACCGAGTAAGGGGTGCCGGATGAGAATGTGCCGTCGCCATTCCCGGTCAGCACCCAGACATCGTTATTCTCGTAATCGCTGACGGCGAGGTCGAGGTAGCCATCGCCATTGAAATCGGCGGTGACCAAGCCTTCAGGTGTGCCGAGAGAGCCGTAATGCAGCGGCGAACTGAACGTGCCGTCGCCGTTTCCCAGCAGAATATAGACGAAGCCGCCGGTAGTCGGATCTTGGCAGGCGACCGCCAGGTCGAGTTTCCCGTCTTGGTTAAAATCTCCGGCCACGATTGCGTAGGGGAAGGTTCCGGTGACGGGCAAGTCCGTCGTTGTCACGGTGAAGGTGCCGTCGGCGGACCCCAGTAGAATCGAATAGCTGGAGTTGTTCATATCGACGACGGCCAAATCCAGGTAGCCGTCGTTATTGAAGTCACCGACCGCCATCCCTTCGGGACCGTCGGCGACGGGGTAATTTGTCGCGGCGCTGAAGGCGCCGCCGCCGAGACCGTAAAAGATCGAGACGTAGCCATTACCTTGATTCTGGTTCGAAACCGCGAGGTCCAGAATGCCATCGCCATTCAAGTCGGCAAAGATGGGGATGTTCGGATGGTTGCCGGCCGAGGGAGATTGCGCCGTGAGTCTGAAGACGAGAGCGGCCTGGCTGGTTCCAGTGGACGGAGTCACCGTGAACGGCGCCTCGTTGGAAACAAGATAGGTGTTGTTCGGGCCCGGGCTTACCACCTCGATGAGAGCGCTGGCGTAAGTCGCGAGATCCGTGGCGGGGATAACGGCCGTCAACCGGTCGGGCCCAACGTACGTCGTGGCCAGCGTAGTAACGACCTGGTGCTGGATCCACACCACTAAGGAGCCGCTCACGAAGTTGGTGCCGTTCACCGTCAACGTGACCTGCGCGCTGCCGGGCGCGACCGTTACGGGAGAGGTGCTGGAGATATAAGGAACAGGATTGCTTGTGGCGTGAGCCTGTTGGCCGAGTCCGCTGAAGAATACTATCAGGCCAAACGTTACGAGTACACCGACTACACCGCGACCACCATTTCGCGTCATTTTCCCCCCGGCCCGCGATTCTCTGACCTGATTTGCGGGCGTTGCAAGATCCTGTCCGCATGTCAGCGGCTCAGGTACGGCTTGCTGCTTTGCAGGAACTCACGAGCCCTCATCTTGCCGGTCCGTGGCTCCTGTCGTTCGCATTCCGATGTTTGCAGAATCGTCTGCCACTGCGTTTCGCGTCAAGACCTAATGCATACTATATCTCGAAAGATAATGCAAGCCCTAAAGTGTAGCACTTTTATAATAGTTTGCAAGGACTCGACACCTCGCGGTGGAACGCCCGCCGGTCACCAGGCCGCCGGACGCAGCGAACCGGACTATACCGGGCGCATAAATCGTGCACACACCAGAGAACACAGTGGGTTACAATGAGAATTCGGGCTGATCTCGCGAGCGACTGATGCTGATGACGCTACTTGACGCCAAGCCTCCCAAACCGGAACGCCCCATCGGACGGTACATCCTGATCGGCGTAGCCGCCGCCATCGTGATCGGCGTCTCGGCCTACCTGCTGTGGGATTATCCCGAAGAGCGCACGGTCACGCACTTCATGGAGGCGCTCGAGCGCGGCGACTATCGGACGGCTTACCACATCTGGCAGCCGAGCAACAGCTACAGCTACGACGATTTCGTCAAGGACTGGGGTCCGCAGGGCGACTACGGCAAGGTCAAGGACTTCGAGATCCTCGAAGCCGCTTCGGCCACCTCCCAAACCGTCACGATCATGGTGATGGTCAATCATGAGGCGCCGGCGGTGAAGCTCCTGGTCGATCGCAAGACCAAAGGCTTGGCGTATTCGCCGTACTGACCCGCCGCGAGGCTGCACATGAACCCGCTCCCCCTTCAATCAGTGTGGAACACTTCCTGCATCGGCGACCACCACTCACCCTGTTTCGCCGTCGCCACCGGATGCTGCATGGGATCCATGATCGTCCACCACTCCTGCGTTTTGGGATCCGCCGCCATCTTCGCCATGTCGGCGGCGTAATCGTCTCCGATGTACTCGAAATAGGCGAACAGCACATTGTCGCGATAAAAGATGGTGTAATTGCGGATGTTGCAATCGTGGATGGTCTTGAGCACCTCGCGCCAAACAGCAGCGTGGTACCTCACGTATTCTTCGTAGGCTTCCGGCTTGAGTCCGATGATCCGGCCGTAGCGTTTCAGCGACTGAGCGCTCATCACGATCTCCTTTTCGAGTTGACGTGGCTCGGGCGTCCCGCCCGTGAATAGCCAGGGCCAAGATGGCCGTGCCACGCCTGGACTCCGCGCCCGCCACCTTCGCGCATTAGCCGAGGCGATAGACGCGGACTGCGTTCTCACAAAAAAGCTTGCTGCGATTTGCCTCGCCGGCGTTTGCCGTCAAGCTGGAAAGCGCCTCGATCCACTGCCGGAAGGTCGCGGATAGCGTGCAGACGGGCCAGTCGCTGCCGAACATGACGCGGTCCCAGCCAAAGCACTCGATCACGTGATCGACGTAGGGCCGCAGATCCTCGCGCGTCCAGCCCTCGGGGTCCGCGTACGCCACAACCCCGGAGACCTTGCAGGAAACGTTGGAAAAAGCGGCGATGCGCCGCAGGTCCTCGCGCCAGGGATTGAGGATTCGCTCCTTCACCTGCGGGACGCCACAGTGATCGAGGATGAAAGTCACATCGGGGCAGTGCTCCACCAGCTTGATGGCGATCGGAAGCTGCCGCGCCAGCACGCAGATGTCGAAAGAGAGGCCATATCCGGCGAGGCTACGGACGTTGTCGCGGAAGGTCAACCCATGGCCGAGTTCGTCCGGCTGCGTGTGCAGAATGCGCCGGATGCCTTTGAGCCGCGGATGCCCGGCGATCTGGTCGAGGTAACGGTGGAAGTCTGCGTTTTCAGGACGCGCGCAAGCGATCACAGCCTCGAGCGGATTGTCCGGCTGATCCGCCAGCGCTAAAACGTGCCGCGTCTCGGCCAGCATGCAGGGCTCGTCTACATCCGCTTCGAGATGAATAGACTTCTCCACGCCCAGGCCGGCTGTCGCCTCGAGATAATCGGGCATGCGAAAGCTGCGTCTCAGGCCCGGACGGCCGCTCGCCAGGCTTTCAGGCGCCGGCTGCGCCGCGATCCAGGCGTAAGAGAAGAGGTCCAGATCCCACAAGTGCTGATGAGTATCGACAATCCGCATCGCTCGAGTCCGGTGGTGAATCTATCTAACCTCGGGGACGGCGGTCAACCGTGAAAGCTGCGAGCCGATCGAGAGCAGGTGAATTCGGCGTATGACTTCAGAGTCCGACTTCAGCATTCGCGTGGCGACTGCCCGCGACGCCATTCTATCGCAAGCTTGGCTACGTCGAGACCGGCACCGATGAATTCCACCCTTCCCGCGCGCTGAGCGACGGCGTCGAGTGCCATTGCATCGTCATGTCGAAGGCGGTTTAGACCCATCGACCTAAGGTAGGCTGAGGCGGCTGTGGCAGAGTCATCAAACCCCTTGCGGCGCTGGCAGGCCGTTACGGTCTCGATGCTGGTGCTCGGCTACGCCGGGTACTACTTGTGCCGCTCGGACTATTCGGTGGCGCTGCCTTTGATCATCGCGGAGATGGGCCGGCGCGGAATTCCGGCGAGCGCCGCCACCATCCGCCTGGGAACGATTGCCTCACTCGGCGTCTTGGCTTACGCCATCGGAAAATTCCCGAGCGGCGGCGCCGCGGATTTCCTGGGCGGCAAGCGCAACTTCCTGCTCGGCATGTCGGGCTCCGTCGTCTTCACAATCCTCTTCGCCTTGGGCGGCGGCCTGCCGATCTTCACCATAGCCTGGATTGGAAACCGGCTGGTTCAATCCATGGGTTGGGCCGGCGTCGTCAAGGTCACCTCGAAGTGGTTCTCGTATTCTTCCTACGGCGCCGCCATGGGCATCATCAGCCTGAGCTATCTCTTCGGCGACGCCGCCTCGCGGCAATTCATGGCGATTCTCATCGGGCGTGGCGTCGGCTGGCGCGGCGTGTTCTTCGTTGCCGGGGCGACGCTCGCGCTTATTGCGCTTCTGAATGTGATCTTCCTCCGCGAAGGCCCGCGCGACGTCGGACTTGCCGAAGCATCTATCAACCCGACCAACCTCTTCAAGCACGAAGGCGAAAAGCACAC
This sequence comes from Terriglobia bacterium, assembly GCA_030038235.1. Lineage (GTDB taxonomy): Bacteria > Acidobacteriota > Terriglobia > UBA7540 > UBA7540 > Gp13-AA77. The sequence continues at coordinate 5,352 of JASHPE010000238.1, read as the reverse complement.
GCCGGCGAGCATCGGGCAGTTGCTGAAGCCTCTTCTCGGCAGCGGGGTATTCTGGCTGGTCTGCCTGCTGTCGTTCGGCCTGACGATCGTACGCGAGACCTTCAACATCTGGACTCCAACCTATTTCACGCAAGCAGTGGGATTGAGCGACGCGACGGCCGCAGCATCGAGCGCGCTGTTTCCGCTGTTCGGCGGAATCTCGGTGCTGGCTGCAGGCTTTCTCAGCGACCGCCTGGGCATCGGCGGCCGGGCGGCGATCATCCTCTATGGATTGGTCCTCGCGGGAGTCGCACTGATGGCGCTGGGAAACCTGAAGTTCGCCTCCAAGGCCGGACCGGTGCTGCTGGTCGCCGCTGTCGCTTTCCTGGTGCTCGGTCCATACTCGTATCTGGCAGGCGCGATTGCCCTCGATTTCGGCGGCAAGCAAGGCAGCGCGACCGCTTCGGGATTTATCGACGGCGTCGGTTATCTGGGAGGAGTGCTGGCCGGGAATTCGGTGGCGCAGGTTTCGGTCAGGTTCGGATGGAAGGGTGCCTTTACGATGCTTGCCGCCGTGTGCTGGCTTTCCGGTCTTGCGGCGGCGGCTTACTGGGTCCATCAAAGGCGCATGGCCGTAGTCGAGAGTGTAAGTGCAGGAAGCGTGCGGGTCTGAGCGGAGGCAGCCATGAGCGTAACGGACGAAATCTTCGAGATCTTTGCGCGCCGCGGGGACGAAGCCTATTTCGGCGAGCCCGTTTCGCAGACCGAGCACGCGCTGCAGGCGGCTTATCAGGCGGAACAGGAAGGCGCGGCACAAACGTTGATCGTGGCGGCGCTGTTGCACGACATCGGTCACCTGATACACGGCATGGGCGAGGACATCGCGGATCGTGGCGTCGACGCGCGTCACGAAGCGGCCGGCGAAGCCTGGCTGGCGCGGCACTTTCCGCCCGCAGTCACCGAGCCCGTCAAGCTCCACGTGGCAGCGAAGCGATATCTGTGCCACACCGATCCCGAGTACTTCAGCCAGCTTTCGCCGGCTTCCGTCCAGAGCCTGGCGCTTCAGGGCGGACCGTTCAGCGAACGCGAGGCCCGCGCGTTTGAATCTCACCGGCATTACCGCGAGGCTCTCCGGCTGCGGCGCTGGGACGACGCCGCGAAGATTCCCGGTCTCGAGGTTCCGAAGCTTGAGCATTATCGTTCCGCGCTGAACGCAGTCGCCCGGCAGACGTAGGGGCGGCCCTTGTGGCCGCCCAACCGGTGGCGCGCGCAAGAAAATGCGGGCAAATGGGCGGCCACGAGGGCCGCCCGTACGTCTAAGATTACATAGTCTTGCTTGCCTCCTCTCCGGTACTTTATCCTCGACATACGGTGGATTTTTCTGCCGGCAGACTCATGGACACCTGGAAACAATTCGACGGAGTCAACGCCGGCTACCTGCTCGATCTCTACGAGCAGTACCAACGCGATCCCTCTTCGCTCGACGCCGCCACGCGTGATTTCTTCGAGCGCAACGGACCACCGCCGGCGGTCGAGGAAGCGCCCGAAGTCACGATCCCCGGAACGGCGGAACTCCCCGGCGTGGCCGAGGCCGGCGGCGTGCCGATCGCCAAAATCGTGGGCGCGGTGAATCTGGCGGAGTCGATTCGCAAGTTCGGACATCTTGCCGCGCAGCTCGATCCGCTCGGCAGCCCGCCGCCCGGCGATCCTTCGCTCCAACCCGAATACCACGGCGTGACCGAGCATGATCTGCGCGCGCTACCGGCGTCGCTGTTCGGCGGAATGTTCCCGTATGCGGGCGCCACGGGTTCCGAAAGCGCCTGGGATTTGATCGGCTGGCTGCGCGGCATCTATTCGAGCGTCAGCGGCTTCGATTATGGTCACGTGCGCGATCCCGAAGAGCGCGCTTGGCTGCTGGACGCCATGGAATCGCGGCGATTCCGTCCGCCGGCCGATCCTATCGACGAACTTTCGCTGCTCGATCGCATCACGCAGGAGGGCGCCTTCGAGCTGTTTATCCATCGGGCGTTCCCCGGCAAGACTCGCTTCTCGATCGAAGGTCTCGGAATCCTGGTGCCGATGCTCGATGAGATCATCCGGCGCGCCGCGGACGCCCGATTCCACAACGTGCTCGTCGGCATGGCGCATCGCGGCCGGTTGAACATCCTGGCGCACGTTCTGAACAAGCCCTACGAGCAGATTCTCGCCGAGTTCAAAGACCCCGCAGGCGCCAGCCGATTCCGCAGCGATCTTGGCTGGACGGGCGACGTGAAGTATCACTCGGGGGCGGTGCGGCAGCTTGGCGGCTCCGGCGATGTGACCCTGACGGTGACGCTCGCGCCCAACCCGTCGCATCTCGAAGCGGTGAATCCCGTCGTAGAAGGCATGGCGCGCGCCGCCGGCACCAATACCAGCGAGCGCGGCCCAGCCCGATTCGATCCCTCGCGCACGCTGCCGCTGTTGATCCACGGCGACGCGGCCTTTCCCGCGCAAGGCGTAGTGGCCGAAACTCTCAACATGTACCGGCTCGACGGCTACAGCACCGGCGGCACGCTGCACATCATCGCCAACAATCAGCTCGGATTCACCACCGAGCCCGTCGAGGGCCGCAGCACGCCTTTCTCGAGCGATCTCGCTCGCGGATTCCGCATTCCGCTGGCGCGCGTCAATGCCGATCATCCCGAGGCGTGCATCGAAGCGGCGCGCCTCGCGTTCGCGTATCGCGAGCGCTTCGGCAAGGACTTCGTGGTCGACCTGATCGGTTATCGCCGCTACGGGCACAACGAGGGCGACGATCCGAGCGTGACGCAGCCCGTGATGTATCGCGAAATCGCTGCGCATCCCACCGTACGGCAGCTTTGGGCGAAGACGCTGCGCGAGCGCGGCGTGATCCACGAAGGCTACGCCGAAGCGCTGGTCAAGAAGCATTCGAGCCGGCTGGAAAGCGTGATGGCGTCGCTCCAGCCGGAGCGCGAACTCGTGGAGCCGCGGCCCGAGGAGCCGCCGCCCGGCGCGGCGCGCCACACCAACACCGCGTTCCCGGCCGAGCGCCTGCGCGAGCTGAACGAATCGGCGCTGAAGGTTCCCGAAGGCTTCGCCGTCAATCGCAAACTCGAACGCGCGCGGACGCGACGCCGCGACATGCTCGCGTCCATGGACGATCGCACCATCGATTGGGCCGCGGCTGAAGAGCTGGCGCTGGCTTCGATCCTCTCCGAAGGCACGGCCATCCGCTTCACGGGCCAGGACACGGAACGCGGCACGTTCAACCAGCGCCACGCCGTGCTGTTCGACGCCAATACGGGCGCGCGATTCGTGCCCCTGCAGGCGCTGCCGCAAGCGCAGGCGTCGTTCGAAGTCCACAACAGCCCGCTCAGCGAGAACGCCGCGCTCGGGTTCGAGTACGGCTACAACGTGCAGGCATCCGAACGCCTGGTAATCTGGGAAGCGCAGTACGGCGATTTTTTCAACGGCGCGCAAACGATGATCGACGAGTTCATCATGTCCGCGCGCTCCAAGTGGGGACTGACGCCGTCGCTCGTCATGCTGCTGCCGCACGGCCTTGAAGGCCAGGGCCCGGATCACGCCAGCGGCCGCCCCGAGCGATTCCTGCAGCTCGCCGCCGCCATCAACGTACGCATCGCAAATTGCACCACGGCGGCGCAATACTTCCACTTGCTTCGACTGCAGGCGGCGTTGCTCAAAACCGACCCGCTGCCGCTCGTCATCTTCACGCCCAAGAGCTTGCTGCGCCATCCGTTCGTGGCGTCGTCCTTGCGTGAGCTTGCCGAAGGACGATTCCATCGCGTGCTCGACGATCCCGAGGCGACGCGCGAGCCTGCGCGCGTGCGGCGGCTGGTGCTCGCGACGGGCAAGATCGCGGTGGAGCTGCTCGCCGCTCGCGAGCGCCAGCCGAATCCGGCCGTTGCGGTGTGCCGGCTCGAGCAGATCTATCCTTTCCCCGAGGCCGATCTGCGTCCGGCGCTCGACGCCTATCCGAATCTCGAGCAGGTGGTCTGGCTGCAGGAAGAACCGCGCAACATGGGCGCCTGGGAATTCGTGCGGCAGCAGATTCTGCGGCTGATCGAGCTTCGCTGGCCGCTGAACTATGTGGGACGTCCACCGAGTTCCAGTCCGGCGGAAGGATCGTCGGCATGGCACGCGGCAAATCAGGCGGCGCTGCTGCGGCAAGCGAACGATCTCGCCGAAGCGGCGGTCGAAGAGGATGCGCTGTCGAGGAAGACCTGATAGGCGTGACGGCACTTTCGCTTTAGAGTGCGGCAGCGTGCTGCCGCTTTGATCAGGCCAGCGTGCTGGCCGTGAAGCCCGTGAGAAAGCCCGCGAGCAAGCTCGCGCAAGAAAAGCGGCAGCGTGCTGCCGCTTTGATCAGGCCAGCGTGCTGGCCGTGAAGCCGTGAGAAAGCCCGCGAGCAAGCCCGCGCAAGGAAAGCGGCAGCGTGCTGCCGCTTTGATCAGGCCAGCGTGCTGGCCGTGAAGCCGTGAGAAAGCCCGCGAGCAAGCTCGCGCAAGAAAAGCGGCAGCACGCTGCCGCACTCTAAACCACTGCTTTGATCAGGCCAGCGTGCTGGCCGGGAGGATTGGGGCGAAGGCCGCGAGCAGGCTCGCGCAAGAAAAGCGGCAGCACGCTGCCGCACTCTAAACCACTGCTTTGATCGGGCCAGCTTGGCCGGGAGGATTGAGGCGAAGGCCGCGAGCAAGCTCGCGCAAAGAAAGCGGCAGCACGCTGCCGCACTCTAAACTGCCGCTTTGATCAGGCCAGCTTGCCGGCCGGGGGGATTGAGGCGAAGGCCGCGAGCAAGCTCGCGCAAGAAAAGCGGCAGCACGCTGCCGCACTCTAAACCACCGCTTTGATCAGGCCAGCGTGCTGGCCGGGAAGCCCTGAGAAAGCCCGCGAGCAAGCTCGCGCAAGAAAAGCGGCAGCACGCTGCCGCACTCTAAACCACCGCTTTGATCAGGCCAGCTTGCCGGCCGTGAAGCCGTGAGAAAGCCCGCGAGCAAGCTCGCACAAGAAAAGCGGCAGCAAGCTGCCGCACTCTAAACCACTGCTTTGATCGGGCCAGCTTGCTGGCCGGGAGGATTGAGGCGAAGGCCCCGAGCAAGCTTGCGCAAAGAAAGCGGCAGCACGCTGCCGCACTCTAAACCCACCGCTTTGATCAGGCCAGCTTGCTGGCCGGGAGGATTGAGGCGAAGGCCGCGAGCAAGCTCGCGCAAGAAAAGCGGCAGCAAGCTGCCGCACTCTAAACCCACCGCTTTGATCAGGCCAGCTTGCTGGCCGGGAGGATTGAGGCGAAGGCCGCGAGCAAGCTCGCGCAAGAAAAGCGGCAGCACGCTGCCGCACTCTAAAGCCTTCGGC
>JASHPE010000237.1 GCA_030038235.1 Terriglobia bacterium | reverse complement strand
GCCGTCTGCGGGCTGCCGCCTCCGTTGTCTGCTACCTGCACCTGAGCCGTCAGCGATCCGGTCACCAGGGGTGTAAAGGTTACCGTGATGGTACAGGTTCCTCCCGGAGACAAACTCGAGGGGCAGGTATTCGTTTGTGTGAAATCGCTGGGATCGGCCCCGCCGATCATAATGCTGGTGATCGTGAGCGTCTGGTTCGTAGACTTGTTCGTCACCGTAATGTTCTGTGAAGGGCTGCTCGAACCCACGTTCACCGTGCCGAAGCTCAGGCTGGTGGGCGAGAGTGTCACCAGAGTGCCCGCGCCCATCAACGAGACCGTTTGCGGGCTGCCCGTAGCGTTGTCGGTTATCGAGAGCGTTCCGGTCGCATTGCCGACGCCAGTCGGTTTGAAAGCCACGAGGATGCTGCAACTGTCTCCTGCGCCCAGAGTCGATGAGCATTTGTTGCTGTCCAGGAACGGAACCGAGATCGTCACGCTGGTGATGTTCAGAGTCGCATTTCCAGTATTGGTCAGCGTGACCGTTTGGGTCGGGCTGGTAGTGTTGATCAACTCGTCCCCGAAGTTGATGCTGGTGGGCATGACTTGAGCTATCGGTTCGGTGCCGACGCCGGTTAAGGTCGCCGTCTGCGGGCTGTTGTTGGCGTTGTCCGTGACGGTAAGCGTCCCGTTCACCGTGCCCTCCTGGGTGGGCGTGAACGTGACGTTGATCATGCAACTCTGGCCTGCCCCGAGACTGCTGCCGCAATTAGTGGTCTTGGTGTACTGAGAGGTCGTCGCGATGCTGGTGATCGTCACGGTTGTGCTGCCATTATTTGTCAGCGTGACAGGGATCGGACTGCTGCTGGTGTTGACAGGGATATTGCCGAAATTCAAGCTCGTAGGATTCAGCGTCAACCCGGATGACTGTCCTGTGCCTGTGAGTGAAAGCACCTGGGGGCTCGCTGGGGCGTTGTCGGTTATGGTTGCGGTCCCCGTCTGTACGCCGGTCTGGGTTGGAGCGAAGGTGATGGTGCCGGAACAACTCGCGCCCGGCGCCAGCGTGGTGACGCATTCCGCCGCTTGCTCGCTGTATTCGCCGGTCGTGGTCAAGCTGGAAATGCTGAGCGAAGTAGAGCTGGGATTGCTGACCGTCAGAGGCAGCGAGCTCATCTGCCCCACACCAACAGTTCCGAAATTAAAGGACGGGGGGCTGATCCCGATCGAGGGCAGGTTCACGAAGACCGCCGCCGCATCAGAGCCGAAGCTCGTAGCGATGAAATCGAGACCTCCGGCAGTGTCAAAGGTTCCGCTGGCCACGGCGAAGGGCTTGGTGCCAAGCCCATACTCGATAGGGGGCTGCAACGTGCCGTTGCCATTGCCGAAGAGCACAGCGGCATTCCCATTGGAGCTGGTCACCACGACATCGAGATTGCTGTCGCCGTTGAAATTGCCGGCGGCGAGACCGATGGCGCCCGGAACCGTGAAGTTCATGTGCTTCTGAAACGTGCCGTCACCGTTTCCGAGCAGAACGGCCACCGACCCGCCACCGCTGTTGGCCGTGGCGACGTCCATGTTGGAGTCGTTGTTGAAGTTCCCGGCGACGATTCCCAGAGGGTCGTAGCCGACGATGTACGGCGTCTCGGTGGGATAAGCACCGGTGCCATTCCCGAGCAGAATCGAAATCGTATTTCCAATCGAATTGGCCACTGCAAGGTCGAGGTTGCCGTCATTGTTGAAATCCGCAACCGCAACTCCAACCGGCGCAGTGCCGACCGCGTAGTCCTGATGGGTCCCGAAAGTTCCGTTGCCGGCGCCCAAAAGGACCGAGATCGTGTTTTCGTTCTGGTTAGTCACGATCAAGTCCAGGTCGCCGTTGTTGGTGAGGTCTGCCGCAGCCAAGCCAACGCAAGGCACCCCAAGCCCGCAGCTTAGTGTGCCAGTGTTGCCAATTGCATAGTCGACGTGGGTCGCGAAGGTGCCGCCGGTCATCCCCAGCATGACGGAGACGGTATTTGCGGTGGCGTTGGCGGTTGCGATGTCCATGATGCCGTCGTTGTTGAAATCACCGATGACCACGGCGGACGGTCCGGTGCCGGTGGCGAGTGTGGGCCCTGCGGTGAAGGTGCCGTCCCCGTTTCCAAAGAGCACAGAGACCGTGTTAGCGCTGAAGTTAGCGACCGCCGCATCGAGATTGCTGTCGCCGTTGAGATTGCCGACGGCAACACCCTCCGGCCCGAGGCCAGTGGTTGTGACCTTCCGCTCCGTAAACGTGCCGTCGCCGTCACCCAGCAGGACGGTGACGTTATTCGAAACGGTGTTGGCGATCGCAAAGTCGGGAATTCCGTCGCCATTATAGTCGGCGCTGGCCATGCTATAGGGGAATTCTCCGGTGGCGTAGTCCTGATGATTCTGGAAGGTCGCGTTTCCGGTGCTGATCAGCACCGAAATCGTGTTGGCGCCGCCGTTGGCCGTCACGATGTCCGCCGGACCGTCAATGATCAAGGGACCAGCCCAGATGTAATCCGGCGAGGTCCCGACGTTGAACACCACCTGCGATTGGAATGTGCCATTGCCGTTGCCCAGCAAGACGGAGACGGTATTGTCAAAGTTGTTGGCCACGGCGAGATCGAGAATATGGTCGCCGTTGAAGTCGCCGACGGCGATCCAGAAGGGCTCGTTTCCCGTAGCGGGTTGCGTCGCTTGAACGGTGAACGTCCCGGTAGAGCTTCCCAGCAGGACAGAAAGCGCGTTTCCGCCGTTGTCCGCAACTACCAAATCCAAACTGTTATCGCTATTGAAGAATCCCGCCACGATGGCGCGCGGTTCACAGTCTACAGGACCACCCGAGTTAGTACACCCGGTCAGACTGTACACCACCTGAGCTTGAAAGGTGCCGTCGCCGTTGCCGAACAGCACCGAGACGGAATTGCCCCCCAGATTGACCACGGCCAAATCGAGATCGCCGTTGTTGTTGAAATCGCCGGCAACGAGGGCGACCGGCAGCTCGCCGACCCAGGGCACCGACTTCACCGTGAACGTGCCATTGCCGTTGCCGAGCAGGATCGAGACGGTATTGTCAAAAACATTGGTGATGGCCAGGTCCTGGTTGCCGTCGTTGTTGAAATCCCCGGCCACAATGCCGTAGGGTCCGGTGCCCGTGGGATAGTTGGTCACAGATCCAAATGTGCCCGAAGCTTGGCCGAGCATGACGGAGACGTTGTTCGAGCCTTGGTTGACGACCGCCAGATCGGGAATGCCGTCGTTATTGAAGTCCGCCGTGACGGAGCCTCGCGGATCGGAGTCCACCGCGTAGCTCACCTGGTTGAACACGTACTGCTGCGCGACTGCCTGCGGAACGAGTACCGCCACGGCCGCCAGGCACAATAGCACGTGAGAAATGGAACTTCCAGCCACGCCGCAAACCTTTTGTCCCTGTTCGCTCTTCAAGTTCACCGCCTTCTGCTCAGGCAATTTGCAATTCAGCCGCGGAAATAACGATCCATCCGCGATTGCGCGCGTCAGGTCGCATCCAGTGTCCATCTCTCCGGCCGCGGAACGCCCACCGCGTCAGTTACACGTCAGCCAGCCAATCCAGAAATTCCCCCCTCATGGATACGTTTCTGAATTGTCAGGCCTGACTCATGCACTGTCAAGTAACGACGTGTGGATTACCACGGTATAGTATGAGAAGCACTTACGAGCTTCCCGATTGGCAACGCTCATGGGACAATTTGAAGCCGGCCATTCGATGCAAGCGGCCGGTCCGCGCGGATCACAAGGGAGGCGATTTCAAGGTCTCCTTCACGGTCTTGTAACAAGAACCTGATGCAATTGGGATGCTAGATTGGCCTCTTATGGAGCTTGGGCTGGCAATATGGACACTCGCATTCGATCGGGCCCGGTCGCTGCGGAACTGCTTGTGGGCTATTATGCTTGGAGTGTGCCTGATTCCGGGGGCCGTTTGGGGGCAGGACACTTCCCTTCCAGGTCAGCCCCAGGACCCGCCCAGCTCCTCGCCATCCATCGTTCAGCTTTACGACCTGCACTTCCAGTCGACAGTTGTCAGCCAGGCTGACCCGGCTTTCCCGGCCAAATACACGGGAAAGAACAGTCTTGATCCCGACGGCGAAGTCAAGGAAACCGTGTCCGTGGATGTGACGGGCGGCGTACACCTGTGGAGCGGGGCGGCATTTTACGCGGACGCCATCGTTTGGCAGGGCTACGGACTCAGCGATGCGCTGGGCGTAGCGGGATTCCCGAATGCTGAGGCGTTCCGCGTCGGCAAGACGTATCCCGATGCCTACCTCTGCCGAGCCTTTCTTCGCGAGACGATTGGCTTGGGTGGAGAAGAGGACGACGCCGGCGAGGCGCCGCTCGATTTCGGCGGCAAGAGAGACGTTCGGAACCTGACCCTGACCATCGGCCACTTCGGCGCCAAAGACATCTTCGACGCCAACGCCTACTCCGACGATGGCCGCACTCAGTTCATGAATTGGGTCCTGGTTGCCAACGGCGCCTGGGACTATCCGGCGGACACGCTGGGGTTTACGAACGGCGTCGCGGCCGAATTGAACACCAGCGCGTGGTCCTTCCGCGCGGGCATGTTCCAGGTGTCGAAATTCGCCAACGGAATCAGAATGGATTGGAACCTGACCCATGCCTGGTCCGCGGTTTCGGAGGTCGAACGGCGATATTCGCCTCGCGGGCACGCGGGCGCGATGCGACTGCTTGCCTATGACCAGCGCGCACACATGGGAAATTATCAGGAGACCATCGATCGCCCGAAACTCGACGAGGACATCTACCTGACCGCGGCGTACCGCTACAAGTATGGTTTCGGCATCAATCTGGAACAGGAAATCCGCAAGGACCTCGGGGTGTTCGCGCGCCTGGGTTGGAACGATGGCAAAAACCAGACTTACGAATTTACTGACGTGGATCGCACGGCCACGGGCGGACTCAGCCTGAAAGGGTCGGCGTGGCGCCGGCCGCAGGACACAGTAGGCGTCGCCGGGATCGTCAATGGCATCAGTGCCGTCCACCGGGAGTACCTCGCCGCGGGCGGCCTTGGAATTACGGTCGGCGACGGCGCCCTTAACTACCGCACGGAGCGGATTCTCGAGACCTATTACAACTGGAGGATCGCGAAACACTACCAGTTGAGCCCCGACTATCAGTTTGTCGAAAACCCGGCCTATAATCACGCGCGCGGGCCGGTCAACGTCTTCGCGCTGCGGTTCCACACCGAGTTCTGATTTGGGCGGAGTCAACTGCCAGGCAAGCTGCTTCGAGTCAGCGTTTCTTTGCTCGCTGTCTGTTCGCGCGCTTCGGAATCGCAGCCATAATTGCCCGAGGGGCGGCGTTCACGGACTGCGACGTCTCGAAAACCGAGGAAACGTCGGGGTCGAGCGTGCCCAGGACGTGGTCGCGTTGCAGGCGGCTGGCGAAGCGATTAGGGCGAGCCTTGCTGTAGTCGAATTTGTATTGAGGAAGCAGATCATCCTGTCGCCGCGTGGTTCTAGTCCTTGTGGGCCTCTTCATATTGCTTGCGCTTCCGTCGTGTTGCGCACGGCGCGCTAAGAATCCTAACAACTTCGGAGGAACTCTACAATCATCAACAAGCGTTGTATCGCTTGACCGGCAGTGAACGGCTACCGCCGGGCTTCGGCCGGATTTCTCGGGGTCTGGTCTGCAAATTTGCCCTTAGGTGTATACTGCGCTCTCTCGTGATGCGAAAAGACTAATTTGGGTCGAAACCGCCCATGGCACAAATAACTCAATGGACTCGACGCTTGTTCTCCGTTGCGCTCTTCTTATGCTTTGCCTTATGCTTTGCCGCTGCTGCGTACGGCGCGCAGGCCGATCCCTGCTTGTCGCCAACAGTACCCGTCACCGTTATGACAGATGACGGAAAGCCTCCTAACGGGGTTGTCGCCGGCGGCTTCACAGCGGTGCTAAACGGCGACCCGGTGCGGGTGACGTCCGTCGCGCGTTACAAGGGACCGCGCAGGGTCGTAATCGTCCTCGACACTAGCCGCAGCATGACGGACAAGATTCATTACGAGCTGGCGCTGGCGCGCAGTCTGATTGCCTCTGCGCCTCCAGAGGATGCGTTCGCCATACTGTCTTTCTCAAGAGCTATCCAACAACAAGTCGGTTTTCAGCAGGGTCGGGAAGCGGTCCTGATGAGAATCGACAGTCTCTCACAGACCAACTGGACCCGGGACAAAAGCAGGGGGGAGACAGTCTTGCTCGACGCCCTCATGGCGGCGCTCGACATGCTAAGGCCTGCCCGGATAGGGGACGCAATCTACGTGATCAGTGACGGGGAGGACAACGCAAGCCGGACCTCGCAAACGGAAGTGACGAAGAGGATGGAGTCGGAACAGGTGCGGTGCTTTTGGGCGGCAACGATCGAGTCCAAGATGACAACGACTATCCTTTCCCCGTCTGTGTCCAACGGTCCCGACCTTTTGCGGACCCTCGCCAAGCAATCCGGCGGCGCTTATGTGGAGATCTACAGCGCAGCCAGCCTCGCGGCGGCAAGACCGCTGGCTTGGGCGATCGAAAACTTTTTTGAAGTTCAGCTCGCCCTGCCCGCCGCCGTTCACAAGATGGCCCGATTGAGAATACAAGCTCTTGACAGCTCGGGCACGCAGCTTGAGCACATTGAGTTGGCTTACCCGCAGCATCTCGCACCCTGCAAAGCGGACGGCACGAACTGAGAGTCTGTTCAAGTCGTCACTCGCCCGCCGCATCTCAGACGGAGGCTCCGCAAAACGCCAAGGGCGGGGATTGCTCCCCGCCCTCGCTTGCTACTGTCAACTGTCGACTGTCAACTGTCGACTTCTTCCTAGTACCCGCCGTACCCGCCGCCGCCCGGAGGCATGGCAGGGGCCTTCTCTTCCTTCTGCGGGATCTCGCTGACCAGCGCCTCGGTGGTGAGGAGCAAGGAAGCGATGGACGACGCGTTCTGCAGCGCGGTGCGCACGACCTTGGTGGGATCGATCACGCCTTCTTCGACGAGATCGCCGAAAGCCTCGCTCTGCGCGTTGAAGCCGAAGTTCGGATTGGTGTTGCTGCGCACCTTTTCCACGACCACGGCGCCTTCATGCCCGGCGTTCTGGGCAATCATGCGCAGCGGCTCTTCGAGCGACCGCTTTACGATGTTGATGCCGATCTGCTCGTCGCCTTCGGCCTTGAGTTTCTCGAGAGCCGAGAGGCTGCGAACCAGGGCCACGCCGCCGCCGGGCACGATGCCCTCCTCGACGGCTGCCTTGGTGGCGTGCATGGCGTCCTCGACCCGAGCCTTCTTCTCCTTCATCTCGGTTTCGGTCGCCGCGCCCACCTTGATCTGGGCCACACCGCCCACCAGCTTCGCCAGGCGCTCCTGCAGCTTCTCGCGATCGTAGTCCGAGGTGGTCTCCTCGATCTGATTGCGGAGTTGCTTCACGCGGCCTTCGATATCGGCCGTCTTGCCGGCGCCCTCGACGATTGTGGTGTTGTCCTTGTCGATGGTGATCTTCTTGGCCCGGCCCAGGTCCTCAAGCCGCACGTTCTCCAGCTTGATGCCCAGGTCCTCCGTGACCGCCTTGCCGCCGGTGAGGATGGCGATATCCTCCAGCATGGCCTTGCGGCGATCGCCGAAGCCCGGAGCCTTCACGGCCGCGCACTGCAGCGTGCCGCGCAGCTTGTTGACCACCAGGGTGGCCAGCGCTTCGCCCTCAACCTCTTCGGCCACGATCAGCAGGGGCTTGCCGCTCTTGGCAATCTGCTCGAGCAGCGGCAGAAGATCCTTCATGGAGCTGATCTTCTTTTCGTGGATCAGGATGTAGACGTTCTCCAGCACGCACTCCATGCGGTCCGGATCGGTGACGAAGTAGGGAGAGAGGTAGCCGCGATCGAACTGCATGCCCTCGACAACTTCCAGCGCCGTCTCCATGGTCTTGGACTCTTCCACGGTGATCACGCCGTCCTTGCCGACTTTCTTCATGGCCTCGGCGATGATGCCGCCGATGGTGTGATCGTTGTTGGCCGAAACCGTGCCCACCTGGGCCACCATGCTGCCCTCGACGGGCTTTGAGAGCTTGTCGAGCTCACCCTTCACGTGCTTCTTGTCGCCGCTCTTGGTCAGCTCGTCGTAGCCGCAGATCGCCCGGACTGCGGATTCGATTCCGCGCTTCAGGGCCATCGGGTTGGCGCCCGCCGCCACGGTCTTGGCGCCCTCGCGGAAAATCGCCTGCGCGAGAACGGTCGCCGTCGTGGTGCCGTCGCCGGCCACGTCAGACGTCTTGGACGCCACTTCGCGGACCATCTGCGCGCCCATGTTCTCGAGCGGATCCTTGAGTTCGATCTCCTTGGCCACCGTCACGCCGTCCTTGGTGATGGTGGGGGAGCCGAATTTCTTGTCCAGGACCACGTTGCGGCCCTTGGGACCGAGAGTCACCTTGACGGCGTCGGCGAGCTGGTTTACGCCCCGCAGAATCGCCTGGCGGCTCTCTTCACCGCGAACAATTTGCTTCGCATTTGCCATTTCTTAATCCCTCCAGGATTGATCTTGAATCGAGAATTGATCTCGAATTTCAAATCTTGAATCTGTAATTGCTTTGGGCCTTCAGCTGTCAGCTTTCAGCCTTCAGCAAGCAAAGGGTGATGATTATTGGCGGCTGATAGCTGATCGCTGATGGCTGACTGCTACTTCTTTCCGCCCGCCGCCTTCGCTGCGCCTTCGATCACGCCCAGCACTTCGTCTTCGCGGATGATGAGGTACTCTTCGCCTTCGAGCTTGATTTCGGTGCCGGAATACTTGCCGAACAGAATGCGATCGCCGACTTTCACGTCGAGAGGAATCAGCTCGCCCTTCTCGCGCTTGCCTTTTCCGACGGCAACCACTTCCGCTTCCTGAGGCTTCTCCTTCGCCGTGTCCGGGATGATGATGCCGCCCTTCACGGTTTCCTTCTCCTCAATCCTCTTGATCACGATGCGATCATGAAGAGGTCTCACGTTCATATTGATCTCCTTTCCTGACTTCAATTGTAGGTTGGGTGCTGCGTAGTCGATTTGCCAGCCTTGGACGGGGCCGCCGGGCCATCCGCCAGTCCGTTCAGGCGATTCCGTCGCTCCCGTTCCACCTCGACTGGCTTCAACTGGGGAATCAACGTGTATTTAGCACTCTCGCCTGAAGAGTGCTAATTTAACACACTCAGCGCAGTTGTCAAGCTTTTTTTGGTACTTTGCTAATTCAGATGTAGGGGAGGTTCGCGAACCGCCCCTACCCAGCCGCGGCCTCGGCGGCCGCCCCTATATCTGAATGGAGGCCTCATCGGGAGACAAATCTGGAAATCCCTGCAACCTCTTGAAATTACAGCGACGAGCGACCCAAGCGCATCCCGCGCCGCATCCAATAGACTCGTGTCCGACTCTCCCGTGCCCGTGACCAACTCGAATCCAAGCCCCGCCACCAGATCGCCCTCCGGCTGGAGATTCGCCCTGCGGGCGCTAAGCCACCGCAATTATCGCCTATTCTTCAGCGGTCAAAGCGTTTCGCTCGTGGGCACCTGGATGACGCGCGTAGCCACTGCCTGGCTGGTCTACCGCCTGACGAAGTCCGCTTTCCTGCTCGGGCTGGTCTCGTTTTCGGGTCAGATTCCGGTTCTGCTGCTGGGGCCTTTTGCCGGCGTCTGGGTGGACCGCTGGAACCGGCACCGCGTGCTGGTGGTCACTCAGACGCTCTCTATGCTGCAGTCCTTCGCGCTGGCGGCGCTGGCGCTGCCCCACAGGATCACCGTCTGGGAGATATTCGTTCTAAGTGCGTTTCAGGGCGCGGTCAATGCCTTCGATATGCCCGGGCGGCAGGCGTTCCTGATCCAGATGGTGGAGTCGCGCGCTGACTTGAGCAACGCCATCGCGTTGAATTCGTCGATGGTGAACGCCTCGCGTCTGCTCGGGCCCTCGCTCGCCGGGATCATCATCGCCCTGGCGGGCGAGGGCTACTGCTTCCTGATCGACGGCCTAAGCTATATCGCGGTGATCGTTTCGCTGCTGATAATGCATGTCAAGCCCCTGGACGTGAAACGGTCGACGGCCCACGTGCTTCACGATCTGCGCCAAGGCTGGCAATACGTTTCGGGATTTGCGCCGATTCGCTCCATCCTCCTGCTGATGGCGCTGGTGAGCCTGGTCGGGATGCCTTACACGGTCCTGATGCCGATCTTCGCGGGCAAGATCCTGCACGGCGGCGCGCACACCCTGGGCTTCCTGATGGGCGCTGCCGGAGTAGGCGCGCTCGCGAGCGCCGTCGTGCTCGCACGACGGGCGTCGGTGCGCGGGCTCGGCCGGATCATTCCCCTCATGGCCGGACTGTTCGGCGTGGCGTTGATCGGCTTCTCCTTCTCGCGCTGGTTCTGGCTCTCCATGATCCTGATGGTGGCGACGGGCTACGGCATGATCCAGCAGCTGGCAGCCAGCAATACCATTCTGCAAACCATCGTCGACGAGGATAAGCGCGGGCGCGTGATGAGCTTCTACTCGATGTCTTTCCAGGGCGCCGCGCCCTTTGGCAGCCTGATCGCCGGCGTGGTGGCGAACCATATCGGCGCGCCGCGGACACTCGTGATTGGTGGAGCGCTGTGCGTGCTGGGCGCGCTCTGGTTTTCGCGGCAACTCCCCGAGATCCGGGCCGCCATCCGTCCGATTTACGTCCGGCTGGGAATCATTCCCGAAGTCGCCGGCGGGCTCCAAGCCGCCAGCGCCCTACAAACTCCGCCGGAGACCTGATAGCAGGAATTGCCGATTTGTGATTGCCGATTTGCGACTGCTCAGCACGGAGCTCGCGGAGAATTCAGTTTAGTTGCGGCCAGCCGCGCAGGTTTAATTTTTCTCAATTTTGCCCACTGTCCCATTCTTAGGTGCTACGCTCAATGCGTAGCCCCTCTGCGCATAGGCTCCGAGGCTCGGCTGCCCGCCCGGGCGAGCCGCTCTAACGCGAGCGTGGCGGGGAGACGAGGAGATTGCTCTGCGACATCATTCACGCTTTCGATTTTTCGACCCGCCTCGCGTCAACCCGATGCCGGCGGAATCGGCGCCACGACGACCGACCAGCCAGCGACCGCCTTGCGCGCTTCCCAAGCGGGAATTCCGCGTCACAAATCCGGATCGGATACGAACGAACCCGGAATGTCACAGAAAACAGGAGAGTTGCAAGAATATCGCTCCAAACGCAGACTGGGACGGCAAGCGGCAATCGCAAATCGCAAATCGTCAATCCCCGGAACCGGCCGCCTTCGCACTCCGTAAAGTATACTGACCGGAGAACTACACGCGAAGGAAAGGCAACTATGGGAACTCTGCTGGAAGACCTGCGATACAGCTTGCGGCTTTTCAAGCGCAGCCCTGGATTCACGCTGGTGGCGGGAATCGCGCTCGCGCTCGGCATCGGCGCCAACACGGCCATATTCAGCGTGGTGAATGGAGTACTGCTGCAGCCGCTGCCCTATCCCGAGCCCTCGCGCCTGATGATGGTCTACGAGACCTCGCGCGAGTATCACCATAGCTCGATCGCCTACCCCAACTTCCAGGACTGGCGCCGCGATCAGCACTCGTTCACCGGCATGGCCGCCTATCGCAGCGACGATTTCAATTTCACCGGCTCCGGCCAGCCCGAGCACCTCACCGGCGAATACGTATCGGCAAGTTTCCTCACGCTACTGGGCGCCAATCCGATGCTCGGGCGGGATTTTCTGCCGCAGGAGGACCAGCAGAGCGGCGCCCCGGTGACGATCCTCACTTACGGATTCTGGAAGCGGCGCTTCGCGGGCGATCCGCACGTGCTGGGCCGGACGATGACCCTCAACGCCCGGAGCTACACCGTGATCGGCGTCCTCGGTCCCGGGTACTGCTTCCGTCAGCAGACGGACCTTCTGGTTCCTCTGGGCCAGTGGAACGCCCTCGAATTGTATGATCGATCCACCCATCCCGGGCTTCATGCCGTTGCACGGCTGAAGCCGGGCGTTACCCAGGCCGCAGCCCAGGCGGAGATGACCTCGATTGCGACTCATCTCGCCCAGGAATACCCGAAATCGAATGAAGGCCACAGCATTGCAATCCTGCCGCTGAAAGACGATATGGTCGGAGACATCCGGCCCACGTTGCTGCTGTTGCTGGGCGCGGTCGGATTCGTGCTCATCATCGCCTGCGCCAACGTGGCCAATCTGCTGCTGGCGCGGGCCACGGCGCGCCGGCGCGAGTTCGCCATCCGCACGGCCCTAGGCGCCGACCGCGGACGAGTGATCCGCCAGCTTCTCACCGAAAGCGTGCTGCTTTCGGTCGCGGCGGGCGCGCTCGGCCTGCTGCTGGCATTCTGGGGAACACACCTGGTACTGGCCGCGATGCCCGGAACGCTGCCGCGAAGCCAGGACGTGGGGCTCGATCCTTACGTGCTGGCCTTCACGCTGGCGGTCTCGATTCTGACCGGCATCCTCTTCGGTCTCGCGCCCGCGTTTCACAGCTCCAATGTCAATCCGCAGGAATCGCTGAAGGAGGGCGCGCGGGGCTCCGGCGGCGGACGTCATCGCGCCGAGGGCGTGTTTGTGGCTCTGGAAGTCGGCTTGGCGGTCGTCCTGCTGGTGGGCGCCGGCCTGATGATCCAGAGCATCTGGCGGCTGTGGAACGTGAACCCTGGCTTTGATATCCACAACATTCTGACCGCGCAGGTGGCGCTGTCGCCACAGGTGATGAACAGCCCTGCGGGTATCCGCACCGCTTACCAGCAAATGCTCGAGCGGCTGAGCGGCGCCCCCGGCGTGAGCGCGGCCGCCATCAGCAATCTGCTGCCGCTCGGCGACGACGATAACGAAATTCCGTTCTGGCTGGGCCGTGGGGCGCAGCCTCCCGAGGACCAGATGAGCAGCGCGCTGTTCTACATCACCTCGCCCGATTACCTGCGCACGATGGGGATTCCACTGCGCGAGGGCCGGTTCATTAACGAGCGGGACACCACCGCCTCTCCTGCCGTGATCGTGATCGACGACGTAATGGCGCGGCACGTTTTTCCCGGGCAGGACCCGGTGGGCAAGCAGATCAACCTGATGATCCTCGGCCCGGTGCAGATTGTGGGCGTGGTCGGCCACGTCAAGCACTGGGGGTTTGATTCCGACGACACCGCCAAGATCCGGGACGAGCTCTACTTTCCCTTCATGCAAGTCCCCGACAAGTTCATGACCGAAGCCGTGGCCGGAATCAACCTGGCGGTGCGTACCCGAACCGAAGCTCTCAGCATGGTATCTGTCGTCCGAGCCCAGGTGGCTGGGCCTACAGAAGATCAGCCGATTTTTGGCGTCCAGACCATGGAGCAGATGATCTCCTCCGGACTCGCCGAGCGCCGGTTCACCATGCTGCTGCTCATCATCTTCGCCTCCACGGCGCTGGTCCTGGCCGCGGTCGGGATCTACGGCGTGATGTCGTACGCGGTGAGCCGCCGCACGCACGAGCTGGGCGTCCGCATGGCGCTGGGCGCGACGCGCGGCGACGTGCTGCGGCTTGTGGTGCGGGAAGGCATGGCGCTGGCGCTCGCTGGCACGGCCGCGGGCCTAGTGGCCGCTCTGGGCTTGACGCGATACCTTCACAGCCTGCTTTACGGCGTGCATCCCGCCGATCCGATGACGCTCCTTTTCGTCTCGGTGGCACTCGGCAGCGTGGCGTTCGTGGCAAGCTTCGTCCCGGCCTGGCGCGCCACCAGGGTCGATCCCATGGCGGCGCTGCGGTGCGAGTGAGAGGATTGAGTCATTGGGTCATTGGGTCATTGGTGCAATGGCTCGATGATTCAATGATTCAATCCCTCAATGGATTCGATGGAGGATCTTCCCCACCTCGACGTGGAACTCGGGATCGGCGCGCGTACCGGTGATTTGAATCGGGACCACGGTTCCTTTGCCGTCTTTCGAAAGCAGGGGGTCGATAACGCGCAGCAGCTTCGATTTCACGCCGGTGGTCATCTCGGAGACGGTGGCTTGCATGCTGGCGGTGCCTTCGAAATCCAACGTTTGATCGTCGAGTCCGAAAGTGCCATGGAGCTGCAGCTCGGCGCCCGGAATGCTGAAATCAAGGGTCGAGAACTTCGCGACCCCGTTGCCGAGCGTGAAGCGGCCTTTCATGCTGAGGGGCGCGTTGGTCGTATCATCCTCGTTGTGCTTGCCGAGACCGATGCGGCTGATGGTGCGAAGCTTGTCTTGTGTGTCCGGATTCGTGAATCGAGCCGAGTCAATGTTGAATTCGCCGTCCAGGTTGAGGCGGCGGCCGATGTCCTCCTCGCCGGGAGGCAGATCGAGCTTGGCCCTGATGCTGACGTTGCCGGTGAGGAAGGGCTTCGACGATTTGATCGCCAGACGCATGAGGTCTTCGAGCCGCGCGGGGCTCGCGGTCACATCCAGCATGATCGTCCTGCCCGGCCGCCCGTTCGTCCTGGCCACTCCGCCCTGCGCCACAATGGTGGACGAGAGCAACTGGGCCGTGACCGGCCTCAGAAACGTGTTGCCGCTCACGCCGTCGACCACGGCTTCGAATTTGGTCCGCAAGGGCACGGGATTGCCGCTGATGCTTAGCGCGAAATTCGGCGTCTTGGTCTCGCCATGCACGTTGATGTAGTTGAGCACTCCGTCGTAAGTTCCGTCGGACGACAGCGTTCCCTCGAGGCCCTTGATGGTGGAGAGGTCGACGTGATCGAAGGTGTATTTCCCGTTGATCGGCGTCTGCGACGGATCGTCGGCGTTCCAGGGTCCGAACTTCCCACTCGACTGAATCTGGCCCTTGGGCCGCGGATTCGTCAGCACGGCCTCAAAGCGCATCGGCGGTCCGGCGCCCGCCGACTGCAATCTCAGTTTCTGGAACGCGAATACGGTCGGAGGCTTATCAGGCTTCGAAGAAATAATGTTGAGCGTCGCCCCGTCTGCGAGCACATTGTCGAGCACAAACGGCAGTTTTACGATTTTCTTCTTCTTCGCCGCTGTATCCGCCGTGCTCGCAGTGTTTGTGCCGGAACCGGTTGTGCCGTGCCGTGGAGGAATGTTCAGCGTCAAACCCTCAAGCCGGACATCGCTGAAGTGCCGGGGATGCCGCAGCAGTTCGACCCAGTACGCGGCCACAGAGAACCTGTCGATCGATGCCATGGGCGGCAAGCCCGGAGCGTCGCGGCGCCGCAGCACAAGCCCCTCGCCGGAAACCCTCACCGCGGGAAAAAGCGAAGAGTGAAAATCCTTCAGCTCCACGTCGCACTCGTAGTGGTCCGCGAGCGCCTTGATGACCCAGTCCCGGTCCAGCGGAGAAAACCAGCGAAGGTAGGCGGCGCCGGCGGCCGTGAGCACGACGAGCAAGCCCACACCGATTCCCGCCCATTTGAGGACGCTCACGAGCAGGCTTGGCTTTCGGGCTTCGATGGCAGTCTCCTGAATCACGGCGCGGGAACATTCCCTTGCAACCACTTTGACTTTTCCCGCGGGCTTTCTAGATTCAATTGTGCCACGAACCGTCGGAAGATGCTCAAGCCGCTGATCTCAGACGTACGGGTGGCCCTCGTGGCCGCCGGATTACGGCGCGTCCTTTGCAGGTGCCATCAATTGGGCGGCCACAAGGGCCGCCCGTACGTCTGAGGTCAGGTTATTGCGCGGCGGAAGGCAGACGACTATTTGCTCAGCAAGACTGTGATAGTGCCAGAGTCGTGGTTCGAGACGATGATGGCGTCCCTGCCGCCGGCATCGAGACGGCTGATGGCGAGGCCGCCCCATCCGGTGGGAATGCTGTGGGTGGAGGTGGCGAAGGATCCATCTTTTCCGGCGAGGAACAAGAACAGCCTGTTGTTGAGCGCACAGGAAACGACGATGTCCTGCATTCCGTTTCCGGTCACGTCGCCGGCGGCAATACGATCCGGGCCATCGCAGCCGACGAGAGAAAGCGGCGAGCCGGGCATAGTGGTGAAGCCGCCTTTACCGTCGCCCAACAGGACCGTGACGCCGAGCTGTCGCGGATCGCTGAGATCGCGGTGATAGGGGATGACCATAACGTCGGGATTGCCATCGCGATCGATGTCATCGATGGTGAAAGCCCAGGGCGCGGCCCCCGCAGGGAATGGCGAGCCCGGCGCTTTGTGGAATCCTCCGTGGCCGTCGCCGAGCATCAGGCTGACGCCGTTGTTTTTCTCGCCGTTCGAGACCACGTCGGGATGGCCGTCTTTGTTGAAGTCCGCAGAACGCACGCCCTGGTCCGTGTGCGTGTCGCTTGAGAAGAATTTCCCCGGCAGAATCAGGTTGCCGCGGCCATCGCTCGGTATGAGCAGGATTTTGCCATTGCCCCAACTGTCCGTGACGACGGCGGGCTTGCCGTCACCCGTGAAATCACCGACGGCCACACCGTGCGGGTGCGGGTTGGACAGTGTGGCGAATGGCGAATGCGGCGCGGGCGCGAAGCCGCCTTTGCCATCGCCGAGCAGGATGGTGATGTACGGCGTCTGGTGGTTGGCGATCACGAGATCCGGATTCCCGTCGCCATTCATGTCAGCAACAGCGATGTCGTTGGGGTTCGGATTGCAAGGGATAGGCGAGACTCGCGCCGCGGTGAAGTGCCCTTGACCGTCGCCCAGCAGGACGCTGACGGTTCCATCATCCTCGTTGGCGACGAGGAGGTCGGGATTCGCGTCGTGATTTACGTCGGCGATGGCGATGAAGCCGGGACCTTTGCCAACGCGTATCATCTGCTGAGTGAAATCGAGTGAAGAATTCGCCGGCATAGCGCGAGGAATGGCGAACCACGTCCAGGACGCGCCCGTAACGGCTGCGAAGGTCAGAATCGCAATGGCGATTTTGGCCATGACATCTCCTTTCGGCGCACTCATGAATGACGCGATATACGGGCCAAGTGTTAACGCGAATCACTTGGCTGCGCCTGGAGTGTATGGCCGCTGTGACCGAGGTCACAGACTGCGCCTTCGGCGGCCGCAAAAGTATAATTCGAACGAACTTTTCTCTCAAAGCGTGCTAACTCGGCCGGCTTTCGTAAGGGGTAGCCGATGATGACGCTCATGCAAGATTTGAAATACGGCGTGCGGATGCTAGGCCGGAATCCGGGCTTCACCGTTGTTGCGGTGCTTACGCTTGCTCTCGGCATTGGGGGAAATGTTGCCGTCTTCAGCTTGCTCGATACGGTCTTGTTGCGCCAGCTTCCGTACGTGCGTCCGAACGAGCTGTTCATGTTCTTTCCCACCGAGGCGAAGTCCGGGCGGGCCCAAGTCGCGTCGT
>JASHPE010000236.1 GCA_030038235.1 Terriglobia bacterium | reverse complement strand
CGCCAGAAGTATTGCCCGCAGGCGCCGAAGAATTCGCCCGTCACGTAGGTGCGATCCTCGTTGTAGACCCTGAGAATTCCCCCCGTCAGGAAGATCATCAGCACCAGGAAGACCCAGGCAAGAACGCTGGCCGCAGTCCCGGCGGTCTGGGTGCTGACAGCCGGATTCATCATGAGCCCGGCGAAGGCCTCAAGGCTGAAGCCATGGTAAAGAGGCGCAGCAGCCAGGCTATGATCGAGCACCGGGCTGATGGTCGTCGCGAGCGGCCGCGTGGCAAACCAGCCCATCGCAAGGCTTATCACGTACAGCCACCAAAGCAGGCGCTGCCTGCGCCACACCAAGCTCCATCCGGCTCCTACCACGAGAATCCTCCTGCGTGACTGCTGTAGCGCCGGTGTCCTCACCGGCGATTTCCGCCCTAACGCCGGCGTCCTCACCGGCGATTTCCGCCCTAACGCCCGGTGTCCTCACCGGCGATTTCCGCCCTAACGCCGGTGTCCTCACCGGCGATTTCCGCCCTAACGCCCGGTGTCCTTACCGGCGATTTCCGCCCTAACGCCCGGTGTCCTCACCGGCGATTTCCGCCCTAACGCCGGTGAGGACACCGGCGCTACAGCAACCCTTCTAAATAAGCCACGCTACCAACTGATCGGCGAACTGCGTCAGAAACATCCAGTACGTCGCGATCTTGTGCGTCGCGTGAGAATCCGCTTCCGCCGTTTGGCTGTTATTGAAGAAATCCTTGTCAAGCCGGACCGTATGGTCCGGGTCGACCTCGGCGGAAACGATTTTTGCTTTCTTCATATACTCGTAGCGCACCCAGCGGTCGCGTCCATCCCACTTTTCGCGGACGGCCTCGCCGTTGTCGAAGCGAATTTCAGTGACGGTTGGGAATATGAAGTCGCCCTTGCGATGGACCGTCACGTCGTCACGATAAAGCGTCTGACCCTTCTTCTCCGGCGGCGGATTCTTCGCGTACCAGTCCGCGCGATCGGATCGGATGCCGATCACTTCGTAGTCGAGCACGTTCGTTCCCGAGACGGCCTGGTTAAAATACCAGCTCAAGTCCTGGCCGGAGACGTCTTCGATGGTCTTTAGGAAGTCGGTGCCGGTGGGATGCGTGAACTTGTAGCGCTCGAAGTAGGTGTGCATGGCGTTGCGCATGGTGTCTTCGCCGATGATGCCTTCGAGCGTCAGCAGGACCGTAGCTGTCTTGCCGTACTCGATTGAGCCATACGCGCCGCTGTTCATGAACTGCCAGGCGAAGTGCGTCAAAGGGTCCGTGTCAGGCTCGGAGAGATAGCTGATGCGCTGCTCGCCGGCGTCGCTCAGGGTCGCGCCCCAGAGATCAATGGCTGACCTCCCCTTGCCGTACAGAGCGTCCATGATCTTGGCTTCGGTGTAGCTGTTGATGCCCTCGTCCATCCAGGCTTCTTCGAATTCGTTGGTGGCCACCATGCCGTACCAATACTGGTGCCCGAATTCGTGCTCGGTCACAAGCTCGACGGCTTTGATCCCCCAGGGCACGTACCAACTGCTGTCGCCGGTGATGAGGGTGGGATACTCCATGCCGCCGGCTTCGCTCCCGCCCTCCGGTGGATCGACGATGGTGATGCGGTCGTAGGGATACACGCCATACCAGCGCTGGAACATCTCCATCGTTCCCTTCACGCAGTCGATATAGCGCTGCGCGTACTTCACGTGTCCCGGCGACATCAGCAGATGGATCTTCACCGAGCCTGCGGCGCCGTCCCAGGAATCCTCCACGTCGGTAAATTCAGGGCTGGCGGTCCAGGAAAAGTCGTGCACGTCCTGGCTCTGATAACGAAGCGTCTTGGTGCCGTCCGCATTGTTCTCCTGGCTCACCAGATCGCCGGCGGCGCCCGTCAGGTAATTGCGCGGCACCGTGACCTTCACGTCGAAGGTGCCAAAATCGGCAAAAAACTCCGAGGTGGAATGAAACTGATGGCAGTTCCAGGCGCCGTGCCACCAGACTCCGACCTTGGGAAACCACTGGCCGATCATGAAAAAATGGCGCTTGTAGCCGGTGCGCTCCACAACTTCTGGCAACTGATCGTGGAACGTGATGCGGAACGTGACATCGGCATTGGGGGCGATGGGCTTGGGAAGCGTCACTTGGACGACGGTATGGTCGTCGGTGTTGTGGTCGTCCGGTTGGATGAACTGCAATTGATTCGTCAGGTTGCCTACGCCATCCACCGCCAAGGAACGGATTTCGATGGCGCCATAGTGCTTCGGGTCCCAGCCCTGCTCTGGTCCGGTGCCGCGCGTCCCGCCGCGCCGAACCTCGGTCATAAAAGTCGATTGCGGCTGGAAGGCATTCAGGTAGAGATGAAACGGAAAGGTCTGTTGCGGCTGACCCGTCAGGTTGTGATAAGTCAGGGTTTCGGTGGCGTCAATCGTCTTGCTGCCGGGATTCAGCCGGGCGTCGATCTGATAAGCCACGATGCGGGTGGAAAGCGGCTTGGCGCCCGCCTCGCCGGCTTGCTGATCTCCACGCGCGGCGGTCGAGGCTGCAAGTAAGCCGCCACAGAGAATGATTGCGACACGATAGCGCATCACTGAATCGCACCCCCGCGAAGGGTCGTTTTGGAACCCGACACTATACCACTGTCGTATGTGCCGACAAAGCCAACTTACTGCAAGTTTGTTTCTTCGCTCCCGGCGTTGTCGATGATATTTTAATATCTGGACTCTAAAGAAAAATGACGGCTGGCGGAGAGCGTGGAACGTGGAACAATGTAAGGGGATCTACGAGAGGGACGCGTCCTCCGGCTCTGCAATCGGGATCCCGGCCCTTCGCAGCTCTGTCGCCGGATTCCGACCCCTCCCCCCTATAAATTTTGCACATTTTTACAAACGAAGCTAAACAACCCTTTTAGAATCAACAACAAATCGAAAAAACGAACCTAAAACGAAGCTAAACGAAGCTACCGTTTTCGGCGTGTTGCCTGCGGGGCAGGCAAGAACGAAGCTGATTTTGGGCTCTCTTCGACGGGGAGTCGGATAGAATGAGCACCGGACCTGCTTGCGTGATCCCGGCGCTGCGGGAAGAGGAGGCGAATTGGGCCTGATTGCCGTGGTTGACGACGTGTTTTTCGCCGCGCGAATCCGGGAGACGGCGCGCCAAGTGAAGGTGGAAGTTGAACTTGTTCCGGCTGCGAAGCTCCGCGCTCGCGCGGCGCGAGGCGGCGTGGACGCTGTAATCCTGGATCTCGGCGCGGCCTCCGCGCTGGACAGTCTGCGGGCACTCAGGGGTGATCCGGCGACCGCCCCAGCGCCAGTGGTCGGGTTCGCCTCGCACGTGGCTACCGAAACGATCGCGTCCGCCCGCGCAGCGGGCTGCGATCAGGTCCTGGCGCGTTCGGCCTTTACCCGCCAACTCCCGGATCTGCTCCGCAGACTGACCGCGCCCGAGCGCTAGTCCAATATCGCCGCGCCACTTCGATTCTCCACGGCTTGAAGAATCAGGCTCCAGCCTTGGAACCCTTCAGTTCGGCGTTTTGGCGCTGAAGTTCAGAAACCAGGTCTTCGAGGATTCGCAACTGCTCGGCTTTGCGGTCTTGAACAGCCTCAAGACGCGTCACTTGGGCGCGAAGCCGGTTGTTCTCCTTGTGGAGCAGATTGGAACCTCCTCCGCCGGGGTACAGGTCGCCGGGCGGCGTGGCGATGCGTCCCTGCGTGTCTTTAATCAATGCGTCCAATAATTTACGCTCAGCACTGGGCGGGCAGATCTGCCGTAGCGCCATCAGCCGGGCGAGGTCGGGATGGTTCCGGCCACGCTCCCAGTGTTGTACCGCTCCCTTTGTGGCATTGAGGCGCCGGGAGAGACCTTCCTGACTCACCCCCATGCGCGTCCGCACCTTTTTGATTATCTTTGCAGCATCTAGTTTCGCCATAGCTCCCTCCCAAAAGATTTTGCTTGACATTACTAGGTCATTAGGCTACAACAAACGAGCGTAGTCTGATTAGACACCGAGGCTCGGTACGGAGCGGTTGCAGCGTTCTCATCAAGAGGCTGCATGCCTTTCGCCGGGCCACCGGCCAGCCCAGGGTTCGACGCTTCGTGTCGATCCCCGGACGGGCCATTTTTTTGGACCATGACCGTTACCAGTCAGTTATGTACAACACTCGGAAGAACTTACGAGTTAAACTGGGCAGCCCGAGCCTTTCGCGGGACGCATCCCATACTCGCTATAGATACTTCCCGGTCTCTCGCACCCATCTTCAACTCGATATCCCGCCGGCCGTGCCGCGTTGCACCAGCTTCGCGCCCGAAGTCCCGCAGGGGCGAATACATTCTTCCGCCAGACTCTTGCCGTTGCGCTTTACGTCATCGGAAATTCGAGACATGCCTGACCTGCTTTTATTTCTTCCGCACAATTGGTTTAGCAGAACGTAGGCTAGAATGCAAGGAAAAAATCAGCGCCCGCGCCGCCGTAAATAGGCTACGTGGACGCTCCGATTTCCCCCGGTCAACATCGATCCCATCGCGGTGGATTCCACCGTTTGAGGGGCCTGAACCTGAGCTTGCTCAGGAAATTCTTCCCCGGAGGTACGAATTATGACTGGCAGCGAATCGATTTCGGCGCCAGGGCAATCCGACTCTGAAACCTCAGTCTCATCGCAACACTCTCAGGCAGTGCAACTTACTCTGCCCTTATCGTGCTCGTCTCCGGCCCCCTCCCACGGGCAGGGTTTCGCGGTTACGAAGTTTCCGCCGAGGGCCGCGCCGTGGCAACGGCTGGGCCGCTGTTCGGAAAAGGGATGTGTTTTTCCGGCTTCCGGCGCCCATGGGCGGTGCCGCCAGCACGCGCTCGAGTGGAGCGAGCCGACTTTATACTCGTCCCACCAGCCCTCCTCGGCCCTCATCGAGCAAAGCAAGTTCGGGCCGGTCCGGCCGGAAAATCTCGAGGAGCCCAGAACAGGATACTCGTACGACCGCCGCCGGCTGGCAGCGGAGCGCGAGCATTTTCTCGCCGAGCGGCGATAGGAAATCGACGCCGGCGGCAGCACGCCGTTATCCGGCTATTATGCCGGATCAAAGGAGTATCGAACTCCCGGAGCCATAGGTTTCCCCTAGCCTAATCCGGGAGGGCTTGAGCGTGAGGTGAGTGATGGAGACGTTCGTTGCTTCTTCTATACCACAGCCCCCCACACATCGTGACGATGTGTGGGATTTGGGCCGTCCGACGATGCTGTCGCCTGAGCACGCCCTGCAAGTGCTGGACGCGCGTCTGGGGATTACCGTCGGAAAATCTACTTTCTATCGCTGGATTGCGGCAGGCCGGTTCTTTTCCGTAAAGCTTGGAGGCAAGGTCTTCATACCCCTATCCGAGATCGAAGCGCTCGTCCAAAGGCTGAGCCGCGGGGAGAGGCTTTGAGCCGCGCTCGCAGACCGCGATTCCGGCTGCGTGATGACGCTACTCGGAATTGCCGAAGCCTTACAGATCGAGCGGAAAAGGATTGTCCCCGGTGATCAAACGGGCCGACCGGTTGAACGTCAAATAGCTCCAGGCCCACTGGACCAGCACGAGCAGCCGGTTCTGGAACGCCACGATGTTCAACAAGTGGACGAAAAGCCATGCGAGCCACGCCATGAGACCGGAGAACCGGAGCCACGGCAGTTCGACAACCGCCGCCGCCCGGCCAATCGTCGCCATATTTCCCCGGTCGCGATACTGGAAAGCGGAAAAAGGACGAACCGATCCGCCCTGAAGACGCGCGCGAATGATCGATGCCGCGTAGCGTCCCTGCTGGATCGCGACTTGCGCCACTCCGGGGAGCGGCCGCCCGCCCTGATGAGCGAAGTTGGCAAGGTCCCCGATGACAACGATTTCCGGGTGACCCTTCAGCGTCAGGTCCGGCTCCACAATCAGCCTCCCGGATCGGTCGATCGGGCAGCCCGTGGCGTCCGCCAGCACTTTCCCGAGGCTGGAGGCCCTCACCCCAGCGGCCCATAGTACCGTGCGAGTGGACAGCACCTCCGTGCGGCCGCCCGCCTGGATGGTGACCGAGTCGTCGTCGACACCAGTGACGGTAGTCCCCGTCATCACCCTGACGTCAAGGCGCTCCAGAGCGCGCGCGGCACTCGCCGAAAGGTCCGGCGCGTAAGGCGGCAGGACGCGATCCGCAGCCTCGATGAGCAGAATGCGGGCCTGGGAAGGATCGATGCGGCGAAAATCGTGCTTCAACGTATCGTGAGCAATCTCACTCAGAGCGCCCGCCAGTTCGACTCCCGTCGGCCCGGCGCCAACGATCGCGAACGTCAGCCAGGCACGCTCCTTATCGGGATCGCTCTCACGCTCTGCCGCCTCAAATGCCAGAAAAATGCGCCGCCGCATCAGGGTGGCGTCTTCGACCGTCTTGAGCCCGGGTGCGAACGCTCCCCAATCATCGTGACCGAAGTAGGAATGACGCGCGCCGGTGGCGACAATCAGCGTGTCGTAAGGGACGTCGCCGTCCTTCAACCGAACCCGGCGGCCGCCGACGTCAATGCCCGAGCATTCTCCGAGCAGCACGCGCGTGTTCTTCTGATGCTTGAGGATTTCGCGCAGCGGGGCGGCGATGTTGGCCGGCGACAGGCTTCCCGTGGCCACCTGATAGAGCAGGGGCTGAAACAAGTGGAAGTTGCGCCGATCGATCAGGGTGACGTCAACCGGATCGCGTCTCAGGGAGCGGGCGGCCGTCAGACCGCCGAACCCACCGCCGAGAATCACGACCTGGTGCCGCTTCTCCATGCCTCAGCCAACCGCGCTCCCATCTTTTTAGATCGCGCGCAGACCGGAGGCGATGCGGCGCTATTTGTGGTCAGGTCGAAGCAGACGCTGGAAGGCAGTAGCGAGCTGAGGGTAGAGGAAACGGTAGCCCGAAGCCTTCAGCCGCGCGGCAGAGACTCGGGCGCTGGCCAGGAGCAGGCCATCCGCAATCTCGCCGAGTGTCAGGCGCAGAGCAAAGGCCGGCACGGGCATGATGGCAGGTCGATGCAGGACGCGCCCCAGCGTTCTGCTGAAATCGCGATTGGTCACGGCCTCGGGCGCGACCACATTGACCGGTCCGTGCAGGCGCTCGTCCTCGATCGCGAATCGAATCACCGCGAGGACGTCGTCCAGTGTGATCCAGCTCACCCACTGCTTTCCGGAACCGAGAGGCCCGCCCAAGCCCAGCTTGAACGCGGGCAGCATCATGTGCAGAGCGCCGCCGCCCGCGGCGAGTATCATGCCGAACCTCAGCTTCACCACACGGATTCCTTTTCGCGCGGCGGGTTCGCTGGCTGCTTCCCAAGCAAGGCTGACCTCGGAAGTAAAGCCCGATCCCGCGTCGCTGTCTTCGGTGAGCACCTCGTCGCCGCGATCACCGTAGAACCCTATCCCCGAAGCCGCCACGAGCACGCCGGGCGGACGCGCCAGTCCGGCCAGCGATTCCGCAAGCAGCCGCGTACCTTTGACGCGGCTGTCGCGGATGCGCTCCTTCTGTTTCGGCGTCCAGCGTCCGGCGGCGATGTTCTCGCCAGCGAGGTGCACGACCGCGTCGAAGCCTTCGAGCGAGGCGGCATTGATCCACCCTTCCGCGGAGTCCCAGGCGACATCTCCGAACGCCGGCAATTTGCCGGGCCGCACCAGGCGAGCCACGGAGTGATTTGCCATAGAGAGAACGGGCACCAACGACGACCCGACCAAGCCACTCGATCCGCTAACCAGGATTCTCACGGAGAAATCCCCCTAGGACCCGCCCTGTCAAGGTTCAACGCCAATAGTGAATTCCCTGCCCTCCCACCGCTGGGCCGCCGGCCAGAAGAACGTGAACCGGACCGGCGCCTGCTGGCCCGGCGGAACAAGAATGTCGACCCACTCCTGTTCCACCGCCGTCGGACGCGAAGGCGTGTGCTGTGCGCTCTGCCATTCGTCCAGGGTCCAATGCAATTCAAAAGAAGTCCTGACGATGACCCGCAGAATGCGCCCGCGCCGCACCGTTCGCACCTGGCGATTGAATTTCCAGACTTCAAGCTCGCGGAGTGAGGGCTTGCGGCCGAGGTAGCGTTCGGCGACCTCGGGAATTCTCGAAAAGATCTGGCCGTCGCACCGCGAACGCAGCAGCTTGATGTATTCGCCGTGCGCCCACATCAACGGCATGGCCGCGCCGGTGGGTCGGCCCAAGAACATGTGGGCTTCCGGCAGGTCGGGCGCATCCCAAACCTGCTCGGGGAGCAATCCGGTGGGGGAAGCGAAGCCTTCCATCGCCCGGATGTAAGGCCCGACGTCGCGGCCGGCGGCGAGTTCATAGTGCCCGCGCTCGCCCGTGAGCAGCGGCCACGCCCGGCCGCGCCCCCATCCGTCGTATGCTTCACCGTCGTCGCGCTGGCCATAGCCGTCGTGATTGTACCGGCGCCAACAGGGGCCGAAGGGCGTATCGGTCTTGAGCACGGCGTCGACAACCGCCAGCGAATCCGCCATCAGGGCATCGTCTGCCTTACGCACACCAAGGCGAACCAGGTCGAGAAAGCCCGCGTCGACGATCTCACGCGCGGGGTACTCATAGCGCGCGCCCGGCGGCTGATTCGCCAGCCGCAGTACGGCGTTGTTGGGATCTTCCCGCGGCGAAAGATCGTCCATGCTCGCGGGCAGAATGCGGATGAAGTGCCGGGGAACGCCGGGCAGCAGCGTCCCCTGGGTCGTGACCGTCCAGCTCTCCAGATGGCACTCGATAAAGTCCGCGAATTCCTCCAGGAACTGCGCCGTTTCCGGATCTCCACGCTCGCGCGCGAAGGCAGCGGCGCAGATCAAGGCCGCGATGGTCGCCCCGAGCGTCGATGGCGAGTATCCGCTGGCTTCCTCCCAGCGCTCCTGCTGGGTAACTGGACCGTACTCCGCAAGAAACGCCGCAGCCCGCAGAACCATGGGGTAAGGATCGAAGTCCTGCAAACCCTGGGCGCGCCGAAGGTGCCAGGCGAGCATGACGGGAAACGCAACTTCATCAAGCTGGCTGCCGTGCCAGTATGGATTGCCGTCGATCCAGAAGTTCTGCGAGAAACCGCCGTCAGCCTGCTGGCATACCGCCAGATAGATCAGCGCTCGCAACGGCGTGTCGGTGTCGCCGGCGGCCAGCAGAGCGAGGGTACTGTTGACCATGTCGCGGGTCCACACCAGGTGGTATCCGCCCATGTCGTCATCGCCCTTCGACTCGCCCCAGGGAATCGACATGGACGCGATGAACCCGCCCGGGTAGGACTTGTCCTCGTGCGCCATGATGAGGCTGAAGCTGCTGTGATAGAGATTTCCGCCGTCTCCCGAGGCCTTGGCCAGCGGCAGAATGAACTTGCGGCAGGCGCGGTCCCATTGCTGGAAGTAGCGCTGGCGCTGCTCTGCGAAAGGGATGGCGAGGGCTTGCAGCAGCGTAGTGGTGGCGTTGTGCAGGCTCTCCCCAAAGGCGAGACCCAGTGTGAATTGGCGCTCGAAGGCCAGATCGAGGTGCCCCGTCAAGGCGATGTTGCCATCGAGAGCGCGGTCAAATTCCCAGTCCATCGAGAAGTCTTCGTGCAGGTCGGTCCAGCCGTCGCTCGCGCCCGCATAACCGCAGGAAAGCTGCGAGAAGGGCACCGTAGCTCCCAGCGCCAGCCACGTGCCCTGCTTCTCCGCCGTCAGAATCCGCCGGCCCGCCACCTCGGTCACGTATCCGTTGTTGCCCCAGCCCCCCACTTCGAGGTGCGGCGCGCAGAGTGCATAGAGCCGCAACGCGCTGAGAAACCCCTCGTCACCCAGGATCTCGATGCGTTGGAGGACGCAGCACTGGTGCGGGTCCGCGATGATCTCTTTCACGATCTCGTAGCGTCCCTCGGGATCGGAGTTGATCGCTCGATAGCCCAGAGTGTGGTCGGAGAGCCGTTCCCAGCGCGAGCGCAAGTGGCGCTTCTCTTCGTGGAAGAAGCTGCGCCCGTCGGTGATAAGGAGCTGGAGATCGCGAAGCTGCGGGCGGTCCACCGTCGGGTAGTAGACCTCCGTCAGGATGCCGTTCCAGACTGTGAACCACACGCGCGCCGAGGCCGAATACGCGGTCCCGACGCCATCCTTGCCGCCGTGCGTCCAGCGCGGCTCGATGCCGGGCCAGCCGAATGCATCTCGTGGACCCTCAACGTTGCTGCTCAAGTCAGACCTCCCGTCGCGCCGATGATCGCAAAGGTCTATGATATCGACTTGGAGGCTGCAGGTGTAGACGCAGGCGGCCCGAGTAGTCGGTCAGTTTGATGTAGCGCGGAGTGGCTGCAAGGAGCAGAGCGACACATTGAGCGCATGTCGCTCGGACTGGGCGTTGAAAGGATCGACGTTGACGTCGAGGAACTTGTCCGTTGGTGTGCGGGAAGGGCATAGCCATAGACGGCAGGGCTCCAAGTGAATTGTGCACTGGAGAAAGGACTGGTCGTGTTCGGGAAGCAAAACCAACAAATCAATCCGCAGCCAGAGCCAACGTCCGGGGGACGCGCACACGCGACCCGTAGTAGGCGTAGTAGGTGATGAAGGCGTAGCACAGCAACGGAACGACCATCGAAATTGCCATGCTGTGCGTGGCCTGAAACACCAGACCCATGGCGGGCGGAGCCGCCGCGCCGCCCACGATCGCCATGATGATCATGGAACCGCCGAGCTTGGTGTTGGGCCCCAGTTCCTTGATCCCCAAGGCGAAGATCGTCGGGAACATCAGCGACATAAAGAAACTGGTGAGAAACACGGCCCATACGCCGGCCCAGCCGGGATCGAGGACGGCCACCGCGACCAGCGCCACGTTAATCACGCCGTAGGTCCCCATCAGTCGGCTCGGCTCGAAGAACTTCATGAGGTACGTCGCCACCCAGCGGCCGATCCCGAAAGCCACCAGCGTGCCGGTCAGCAGGTATCCGGCGAACTTCTCCGGGCGCCCCGTGTAGTCCTGAACGTATTGGATGTAGTAGCTCCAGGTGCCCACCTGCGCGCCGACGTAGAAGAACTGCGCGATCACGCCCTGGAGGAAGTGCGGATAGTGAAACAGGTCGCGGAATCGTCCGGTGGCCCGCTCGTGCGCCGGCTGTGCTTCTTCAGCCACTTTCGGAAATCGCGTGCGGATGATGAGCAGCGCCCAGATGAAGACCACGCTGCCCAGTACGAGATACGGCGTGACCACGCGTAGCGTCTCGCTGCGCAGATAATCCTTGTAGGTCCCGGCGAGCTTCAGAGCCGCCGTTTGCTGGGGCGTCAGCTCGACGCCCGAAAGGATGAATACGGTGCCGATCAAAGCGCCGCAGATGGCGCCGATCGGATTAAACGACTGCGAGAAATTCAGCCGCCGCTCGGAGGTCCGCGGATGCCCCAGCGTGGCAATGAACGAATTCGATCCGGTCTCGAGAAAAGCCAGTCCGCTGGCGATCACAAAGAGCGCCAGCAGGAAGAATCCGTACTTCTGAACGATAGCGGCCGGCCAGAACAGGAACGTGCCACTGGCGTAAAGGAATAACCCCGTGACCAGGCCGGCTTTGTATCCGTAGCGGCGCATGATGAGCGCCGCCGGCATGGAGAGCAGGAAATATCCCATGTAAAAGGCGGATTGGATGAGGCCCGCGCGGAATCGAGTGATCTCGAACGACTTCATGAACTGCTTGATCAGAATGTCGTTCAGGTTGTTGGGTATTCCCCAGAGCAGGAACAGCGCCGTGACCAGGATGAAGGGCAGCGTATTGCCGGGCGAAAACAACGGCGGTTGATCGGCGTGCTTGGACTTCGCTTCGACGCTCGGCATGAATCGGGCTCCGGCCGCGCGAGTCTGATTCCTGGAGATTCGAGTCGCGCGGCAGACGCGCTACAGTAGCACGCCGGACAGGGATTTGAGAAGCACTGCACGCGTTGCGGCGTTGACGTGCACCTATCTGCCCGGGAGCGCTACATTTGTTTCCAGGCGTAGTAAACTGAGGTGTGGCGTTGGCCTTCGAGTGGGATGCGCAGAAGGCGGCCAAAAACCTAGTCAAGCACGGGGTTTCCTTTCAGGAGGCCGAGTCCGTGTTCGCGGATGCGCTGGGCCGAATCACAACCGATCCCCGGCATTCAGTCGAAGAAGAACGTTACGCCATCCTGGCTTATCAAGCCGGGCGCGCCTTCTGGTGGTGATGTTCACCGAGAGGCAAGACGCAGTTCGGCTGATAAGCGCTCGGCCCGCATCGCCCCGGAGCGGAGAGACTATGAAGAGGCCTAAGACAAAGGCGGAAATCGATCCGGACGAAATACTCCCCGAGTACGATTTCAGCCACGCACAATCCAACAAATACGCCACACGATATCACGAGGGAAGGGCACAAGCTGTGCCCGAAGCAACGGAAGCCTCAACGCGCCGTCGACACTCACCCACCAACGGTAAGACTTGAAAATCAACCTCCGTCCGCGGCAACCGTTAGCTGGAGACCGCCGAATCGGAGCAGGGCAGGCTTTATCTCGATGGCAATTCCAAGAGGGGGCTCCCCATGCAAAACAGCTCGAAGATCGTCTGGACGCTGGCTGGTCTGGCACTGACAATTGCGGCTCAACTCGTCGCTGTATCGCCGCCACAGAACGACAGCGGAACTATCGTGATCGTACTCAAGAACGGCAAGCAGCAGAGCTTCAATCTGTCCGAGGTGGCGCGCATCGAGTTCAATCAGCCTGCCAACCTTGTCGCCGCACCTGGGCGGGCGCGATTTTTCGGAGATTGGACCGTGGGCGACGGCGCGGGCGGGAAATTCACCATCACGTTGCGACCCGACGGCAGCGCGCACAAGACGCAGGGCGGCAGTTCAGGCACCTGGACAGTCGTCAATGGTGACGCGCAAATCAGTTGGGATGACGGGTGGCACGACGTGATCCGCAAGGCAGGATCAAAGTTCGAAAAGGCGGCCTACGCGCCGGGCGCGTCGCTCTCCGATAAGCCCAACAACGTCGCTGACGCCAGAAAGCATGCCGAAGTGAACTAGCGACCCCAAGCGCGCGATGGACTAGCCCGAACGCGCCGCTCGGAATCTACCGGAACGAAGAAACAGAGCCGTGACCCGCTATCGCGGCGACGCCGTCCCTTCGCCGCTGAGCATGACCTGTTGAAATTCACTTGCACCGTCGTCTGTAACCTGAAGGATTCCGTCGAGGAGCCCGGTCATCTGGGGCGCAAACGTGATACTGAAAGCGCAGGAATCAGCAGGTTGGAGCGTGGACGGGCACGTATTCGTCTTCTCGAAGTCGCCGGTGATTGAAACCGACTTGATGGGCAAAGGCTGGTAGCTCGGATTGTAGAAGGTCGCGGTCCGAGGTTCGCTCTTCGTCCCCACCTGTTGCTGGCCGAAGCTCAGAGTCGAGGAGGAAAAGGCCGCGACGGGCCGGTTGAGGAGAATGGTGAAAGTGCCAGCGCCGGTGTCCTCGCCGGTATTCGCCACGGCCAGGTCGGGCGAACCGTCGTTATCAAGATCGGCGGCCAGCAGGGCCGCCGGCAGGATGCCCGTGCCGTAAACCTTCGGATTCGCCAGGCTTCCATCCCCGTTCCCAAATAGAAAGGTGATGCCGTCAGTGTCGTTCACCACCGCGACGTCCATGTTGCCGTCATTATTGAAGTCCGCCGCCACCATCGCCGCCGTTCCGAACTTGTCCGCGTAGCCTCGCGGCGTCGCAAAGGTTCCGTCGCCGTTTCCGAGCGCTACGAAAACCGCGTCGACGCCGGCAATGGCCAGATCAAGCTTGCCGTCTCTGTTGAAATCCGCACTGGCGATGCCGAATGCACCACCCGACACCGTGAACGTCTGACTCTGCTGAAAGTTGCCGTTCCCTTCCCCGAGCAGCACTACGACCGTCCCTTCCAGGCCGATCGCGGCGACATCGATGATGTGATCGCCGTTGAAGTCCCCGGCCACCAGGTTCCAGCAACAATTCGTTCCATAGTTGAACTGCTTCGGCTGCTGAAACGTTCCGTTGCCGTTGCCGAGAAGCACCTGGACGCCATATCCGTAGCCCCCATAGTCAAAGTAGACCGCCTCGATCAGGTCAGGAACGCCGTCGCCGTTGACGTCGGTGCTGATGATCTGGTTGGCGGAGTACGCCGCCTGGGTTACCAAGGGCGCCTGAAAGCTGCCGTTCCCGTTTCCGAGCAGGACGGAGATGTAGTCGGCTTGCGATTCCGCTCCCAACACGGCGATGTCGGCATTACCGTCCAAATTGAAGTCGGCGGTGACAACCGAAAAGCCGCCCACCTTGGCGGGATACTGGGTGGGCGGGCCGAAGTTTCCCTGGCCAGCGCCCAGGTAAATGGCGACCGACGGGTTGGTATCGAAATAGGAGGGCACCGCGAGATCAGGCAGGCCGTCGCCGTTGAAGTCAGCGGACGCCAGGGAGTACGGGGATCCGGGCGGCGTGTAGATGTCGCCGTTGGCGAACGATCCGTCACCTTGCCCGATCACGACCGATACCGTATCGGTGCTGTCGGCAGCCATCACCAGGTCAAGTTTGCCATCGTGGTTCATGTCGCCTGCAGCGATGTAAAAAATCGGATCGAAAAACGCACCGAAGGCTACGGCGGGAAAAACGACCGGGGCCCTGAACGTACCGTTGCCCTGGCCAAGCAGCACGGCGCCGGTTACCGTATTGCCGGCCGGCGCGGGAATGAAACTGGTGACGGCGAGATCCGTCTTGCCGTCGCCGTTGAAATCGGCAGTGATCAGGCCTAATGGAGCTTCGACGCTCGGGTAGTCCACATGAGTGCCGAGCTTACCGTCCGGCTGGCCAAGCAGCACGGATACAAGATCTGAATTGACGTTGAAGGTGCCGTGGTCGGTCACCGCCACGTCCGGGTTGCCATCGCCGTTGAAGTCGCCGGCCACGACCGATCTCGGGCCGGCGGCGGTCGGGTAATCCTGTTGCGGCAGAAAGCCGCCACGGCCATTGCCCGGCAGCACGGAGATCAGGTTGGCCGTTGCATCGTCGGCGACGACGGCATCGAGCTTGCCGTCATGGTTGAAGTCCGCCACAGCCACCGATAAAGGTGGGTAATTCACGCTGGAATCGCGCTTCTGAAACGTGCCGTTACCGTTGTTCAGCAGCACGGATACCGTGCTCGCCTCCTCATTGGCGACGATCAAATCGAGCTTGCCGTCCCCGTTGAAATCGCCCGCCGCCATGGCCTGGGGCAGACTGGAAAGAGGTGTCTCGACGGCCGGTCCGAAGGTGCCGTCGCCGTTGCCGGGCAGGATCGCGACGCCGTAGGGCCGACCCGCGAGGAGCACCGCCAGATCGAGTTTGCCATCGCCGTTGAAATCGCCGGCCACAATCGCCCGCGGCGAGAGCCCGGCCTCGTAGTCCGTCTTTGGCGTCAAAGTCCCATCCGGCAACCCCAGCAGCACCGAGACGGTTTCGTCCAGGTTCGCCACAGCCACGTCCATTCGTCCGTCGCCATTAAAGTCTGCGGTGATGACTCCGGCGGGAACGTGCGCGATTCCGGCGTCGTAGCGGCCGAAGAAATAGCGGTCTTGGGCCATCAACACCGCGGACGCGGCCAGCCAAACGACGGCCGTCAGCAAGACCGCCTTGCGTTGACAGGAAGTGGAGAGAGCGGTCATGGTCATACCCCTTTCCCTGCGGCGACTCCAGCCCCGGAAACGTGCGCCTGCTGCTGACGCACACGCATCCGGGTATGGCTTCACATCATCTGTTGCCCTTCCCCGGCCTGTCAAGATCCTACCTATCATCGAGACGGGTGATGACCAACTGGCTATAGGAGGGCCGGAGGTTGTGGCCAAGGCTACATACCTAGGCAATATCGTATGGTTAAATTCATCTTGACATTTACCATCAGCCTGTGTTAGCTATCTTCTGGGCGGGGCAAGACACGTTTGAACCGGAAGTCCTTTATGCTCCGCCGTTCGCCCCAGCTCACCCCGGCCGCGCTCGCCGCTCGACGCGCCAATGCGCACAAATCCACAGGACCTCGAACGGAGCGAGGCAAGGCCCGCGTCGCCCTCAATCCTTTGCAGCACGGCCGGTACGCCGTCAATCTGCCGGAGCGTCTGGCCATGGCTGGCCATAGCCGGGACGAGGTCGAGTGGCGCGCGATCCGGGCCCGCATCGGCCGGGTCTTCGAGCCGACGTTCGGTTCCCCGGAACCGCAGGAAGGCGGACGACCGGCCGAGCCCCGGCAGGACACAAATTCGGGCGTTGAGCAGATGGGCCCTCGCCTCGAGAGGAAAATGGACCGGCTGGCAAACTGGGTCTGGTGTTGCCACCGAAATTGGCAGCAATCGTGGGGAGCAAAGCTGGAATCTCCTTTGGAATCAGAGGCAAATCCAGCGAGAGCCTCGCACCGTGTTCCAGGAACCGCGCACCGGACAGCCGGCTGGATCCCGCCTCAGGTCCGTATCCATAACCCGTGGGTCCGGCTGGGACTGGTCTTCTATTCCCAACGGCGGCGAGGTTGGATGCTGCAGCAACTGACGCGGCTGATTGTGGAGTGGCAGACGTCCCATCCGGTGGCCCGGCGTGACGGCGAGGGTTCGACCGGCGCTTCAGTCCCCTTGTCCCGGCTCGATCTGGCGTCGGAGATGGAAAGCGGCCTGCGCTCCCAGACGTACCAGTTGGGCCGGCCACGTTTCTGGGAGCGGATTCGCTACTGCCTCGATCGGGAAGGTAACTATCACCCGGAGTTGCGCGGCTGGTTCCGCCAATACCGCCGGGAGTTGCGCAACGCCGGATTGGGCGTGTGGCTGGAACCGCATCCGATTCTGGCCACGCTGCGGCAGGAAGCAGAGAAGGCATCAGGACACTCCAGGGATTGGGAGGGTTAGGTTCGGAAGTGGATTCCAGGCCAGGCGGCGCCGGTTTGAAGCCGCGCCCGGCCTCAGCGTAGAATCGAGAATGCGTTTCAATTCGACCGTCAAATTGGAGAAGGGCACAGGTATGGCGCGTCCAAAAACGCTTTACGAGAAGATCTGGGAAGCTCACGTGGTCCGGGAACAGCCCGGCGAGCCCTCGCTGATTTACATCGACCGGCACCTGATCCACGAGGGCACCTCGCCGCAGGCTTTCGCCGGACTGAAGGCCGCGGGACGCAAGGTGCGCCGGCCAGACCTGACCTTCGCGGTCATGGACCACTCCGTGCCCACCAAGGACCGCAATCTGCCCATGACGGACAGCATCGCGGCGGCGCAGTTCGAGGCCCTCGACCACAACTGCCATGAGACGGGCGTGACGCTCTTCAACATGTTCAGCCACAACCAGGGCATCGTTCACGTGATCGGCCCCGAACTCGGCATCACGCAGCCCGGCCAGACGATCGTCTGCGGCGACAGCCACACGTCCACGCACGGCGCTTTCGGCACGCTCGCCTTCGGAATCGGCACCAGTGAAGTGGAGCACGTGCTGGCGACGCAAACTCTCTCGCAGTTCAAATCGCCCACCATGGCCGTGCGCGTGGACGGCCGCCCGCCTGCCGGGGTTACCGCCAAAGACGTGGTGCTGGCCATTATCGGACACATCGGGATCGGCGGCGGCACCGGCCACGTGATCGAGTACGCGGGCAGCGCCATCCGCGCGCTTTCCATGGAAGGCCGCATGACGGTCTGCAACATGACCATCGAGGGCGGCGCGCGCGCCGGAATGGTGGCGCCGGACGACACCACGTTCGCGTACCTCGAAGGCCGGCCGTTCGTTCCGCGCGGCAAGGATTATCAGGCCGCGGTGGATGGCTGGAAGACGCTCGCTACCGATCAGGGCGCGCAGTACGATCGCGAGGTTGTGCTCAACGGGCCCGAGATCGCACCGCAGGTCACCTGGGGCACCAATCCCGGCATGGTCACGGACGTGACCGGCCGCGTTCCCGATCCGCACTCGTTCAGCGATCCGGTGGATCAGAAGGCTGCCGAAGCCGCGCTGCGCTATATGGGCCTGGAACCCGGCACGCCGATCGAGAACATCGCCGTCGACCGTGTCTTCATCGGCTCGTGCACCAACTCGCGGCTGGAAGATCTGCGGTTGGCTGCGCGCGTCGTGGAGGGCAAGCACGTATCGAAATCGCTCAAGCAGGCGCTCGTGGTTCCGGGCTCGATGGTGGTCAAATCCCAGGCCGAGCAAGAGGGTCTCGACAAGATCTTTAGGGCTGCGGGATTCGAGTGGCGCGACGCCGGCTGCAGCATGTGCATCGGCATGAACGCCGACGTGCTGCCGAGCGGCGAGCGCAGCGCCTCCACGTCGAATCGGAATTTCGAAGGCCGGCAAGGCAAGGGCGGCCGCACGCACCTGGTGAGTCCGATGATGGCCGCGGCGGCCGCGATCGAAGGGCATTTTGTGGATATCAGGAAGTGGAGCGGAGTTCAGTAGATTGATTCATTGAGTCATCGGGTCATTGATTCAATAGAGCATGGCATGATTCGGCGGCCAAATAACGGGAGCCCACGCGCTGAGTTCATTTTCGTTTATGGAACACTCATGCGGGGAATGCGGGACGATTTGCTGAGAGCAGCCGGAGCCAGGCTGATCGGAAGTGGAACGATTCGAGCCCGTCTGTACGACCTCGGCCCGTACCCAGGCGTCAAGGCCAGCAGCGAATCGAGCGATCGAGTGCAAGGCGAGGTCCACCGCCTGCTCGATCCCGCAAGAGCGCTCGCGATTCTGGATCGATACGAGGGACTCGTTCCGGCCGCGCCGGCCCGGAGCGAGTTTGCGCGAGACGTAGTGTCCGTGACCCTCGACGATGGCAGTAAGCGGCAGGCTTGGGCGTACTTCTACAATCGGCCGGTTGATGAGAGGATGCTTGTCCCGAGCGGCGACTATCGCCAGAGGCTTTCGCAGCTCGTACCTGATGCACACCGCAAAGGCGAGGCGGACGCACGATGAAAATTCGACCATATGGAAAAGTTGATCCAAGAGCTGCGCGTCTATCCTTCCGAGCCCGGCGACACGGTCTCGGAGAGAATGCAGGCAGAGTTCGGCGAGATTGCCGTCAAGCTCGATTCGCTCCGAGACACCCTGGAGCGTCTCGACGAGACTGTAGACCGGTTCCTTCGCGGCCTGAAGCAGCGAAGACAGCAGAGTGGCGGCGAGCCCAGGTCAGGATCAGAGCACACCGGAGGTTGCGGTGACCTTTGATGACATGGAAAAATCGGTGAACGAGCTACGTGACAATCAGATTGTTCAAGGCTACCGTCTGGGCCGCACCGAGGCCAATCTCGACCGCCTGGAAGTAGTTGTTGAAAAGCTCGCCCATGGGTTCATCGAGTTGCAATCGGCCATGAAGAGCATGGTTCAGACGGTGGAGAGTCTTAGTGTCACGGTGGACAATGTCAGCGTCACGGTGGCGGGTCTTAGCGCCACGGTCGATCGCTTCATTCGCGGCATGGAGCACAACGGTCATCGTCCGCCGGACGACGGGCCGGAAGGAGCACGCTGATATGCAGTCGTTCACAAAGCACAAAGGCCTCGTGGCGCCGCTCGATCGCGTCAATGTCGACACCGACCAGATGGTACCCAAGCAGTTCCTGAAGGCGCTGACGCGCGCGGGCTTCGGACGCACGCTTTTCTACGACTGGCGGTATCTCCCGGGCGAGAAGCCGAACCCCGATTTCGTGCTGAATTATCCCCGTTACCAGGGCGCATCGATCCTGGTGGCGCGCGCCAATTTCGGCTGCGGGTCCAGCCGCGAGCATGCGCCCTGGGCGCTCGGCGATTACGGCTTTCGCGCGCTCCTGGCGCCGAGCTACGCCGACATCTTCTACAACAACTGCTTCAAGAACGGAATTCTGCCCGTGACGCTGAGCGACGCGGAGATCGACGAAATCTTCCGCCGGGTGGAGACAGATGTAGGCTACGCGCTGAACGTCGATCTCGAGACGCAGACCGTCAGCGATGAGTGCGGCTTAAGGCTCAGCTTCACCGTCGATCCTTTCCGGCGCGAGTGCCTGCTGAATGGCTGGGACGATATTGGCCTGACGCTGCGGCACGAAGGTCAGATCGCCGCCTACGAACGCGAGCGTGCGCCTAAGGCGGTCCTTTATGGCGAGGTGGATGCTTCAGTGCTCGCCGTACCCAAAGGGAATTGATTCATTGAATCAATGAGCCATTGGATCAATCCCAAAGGACCGACGTCCGCCTTCTGTGAACGTGTCAACATCCATGCAGCAGCCTCTTCTCGCCGGCCAAGTCGCGCTTGTAACTGGCAGTTCGCGCGGGATCGGCAAAGCCATTGCAGCTAAATTGAGTGAGGCCGGAGCAAGCGTTATCGTTCACTATCAAAAGAACCGGGCAGCAGCTGAGAATGCGGCGGCAGAGATAGGCGGCAGGTGCGTGCGAATCGTCCAGGCTAACCTCAGTTCGACCCGTGACATCGAGCGCGTGGCGGGAGAACTGCGTGGAATCGAGCTCGACATTCTCGTGAACAACGCCGGCGTGTGGCGGTCGACGCCGCTCGGGTCGACGGACTTGGAAGTCGCCGAGGAAATCTTACTCACCAACATTCTCGGCGTCTTCTGGCTGACTCAAGCGCTCTTGCCGTCACTACGCGATGGGGCGCGGATTGTGAACATGTCCTCGGTGGCCGGGCGCACGGCTTCTGCCGAAGGAAGAAGCCTTTATCGCGCCAGCAAAGCCGCCGTTGACGCCTTCACACGCAATTGGGCACTGGAGCTCGCACCACGACGCATTCGCGTGAATGCGGTCGCGCCCGGCATGGTCGAGACAGACATGACGGAGGAATATCTCGGCAATCCTGAAACACGCGCACGACTCGAGAAGCGTCATCCGCTTGGAAAGCTGGGCGATCCCGACGAAGTCGCGGACGCCGTGCTCTTTCTCTGTGGCAAGCAGTCGCGATTTGTGACGGGGCAGTCGCTGAACGTGAGCGGAGGGTTCGTCATCTAGGCCTTCGACTGGCGACGTAAGGACCCAAAGGCGCGAAGTGATTTCAACCTCACTCCTGGAGCGCGGTCAAAACAACCGTGTTCACGATGTCCTCAACGCTGCAGCCTCGCGAGAGGTCATTCGCGGGCTTCGCGAGGCCTTGCAGCACCGGACCGATCGCTGCGCAGCCGCCGAATCGCTCGGCCAGCTTGTACCCGATGTTGCCCGCGTCGAGGTTGGGGAAGATGAGCACGTTGGCGTGGCCCGCGACCGGCGAGCCCGGCGCCTTGCGCTGGCCGATCTCCGGAACGACTGCGGCATCCAGTTGCATCTCACCATCCGCAGCGAATTCGGGAGCGCGCGTTTTAAGCGTCTGCAGAGCCTCGCGAACCAGCGCCACACGTGGGTGCTCGGCGCTCCCTTTCGTCGAGAAGGAGAGCAGGGCAACCTTGGGTTCGACTGCGAGCAGGGCGCGCGCGCTTCGCGCCGTGCTGATGGCGATGTCGGCCAATTGCGGCGCGGTGGGCTCGGGAACTACGGCGCAGTCGGCGAAAAGCATCACGCCTTCGTGGCCGAGTTCGCGGTTCGGCGAAATCATCAGAAAGAAACTCGATACGAGCGACACGCCGGGCGCCACGCCGACGGTCCACAGGGCGGCGCGCACCGTATCCGGCGTGGTATTGAGCGCCCCGCCCACCGACCCGTCGGCGTCGCCGGAGGCCAGCATCAGGCCCGCGAAGACGCGCGGAATCCGGGCGTTCTCGGCAGCCTCGGTCTCCGTCATGCCTTTGGCGCGACGGCGCTCATACAGCAACCGGCTGTATGCGCCGAGCTTGGGGCTCCGCGCCGGGTCAAGGATCGGGCTCGACAGATGAACGCCCAGCGCCGAAAGCCGCGCGCGGACCTTGTCCTCGTCGCCGAGGAGCGTCAGCCGGGCGAGCCCGTCGCGCTCGATAT
The DNA here is from genome assembly GCA_030038235.1 of Terriglobia bacterium. Classification (GTDB taxonomy): domain Bacteria; phylum Acidobacteriota; class Terriglobia; order UBA7540; family UBA7540; genus Gp13-AA77. Next base: position 5,089 of record JASHPE010000236.1, on the reverse strand, counting down.
GCTGAGCCGCTTGCAGAGTCCGGTCCTCTTCACCTTCGAAGAGAACAATGTGCCGCAGGTTTTGGCGCGCGCGTCGCTTGAACTTGGCGAGAATCTCCATGGTCTTCTCCGCTCCGCCCTGAATACCACCGAACGCCGGGGAGCCATTCAGTATAATGACTCCAGCCCGGGGAATTATGACGAATGAAGGCTAAAGCAAATTCGCGCGCAGAACCGAAAGAAGATGGGAGACGCCGGTATCACTCACATGCGGGTGCGCGTGCGGATTCGCTCGACGGCGTTCTGCTGGCAACGTTCTGGCAAAGGCTGCTCGGATACTGCGTCGACCTTGTGATTGGCGTGATCATCTGGTTTCCTCTTGAATTCTTGTGGCGGCACTTTCTTCTTCATGAGACGAACGTTCACCTCGTCTGGAACTTTCACGAAGTGGGAAACATCGCTGTGATGGTTCTCTATTGGGGATTGGCCAATTACTTTGGCAACGGACAAACGCTGGGTAGATGGGTTGCGCGCACACGAGTGCTGTCGGTTACGAGCCAACGCGTGGGACTTTGGCAGTCGATCGAGCGCGCGTTGGGGTATGGCGCGGCGGTCCTTGAGGGAGGTTTGGGATTTTTGCAGTTCTTTTGGGACCCGAATCGGATGTGTGCGCAGGATCGTCTTGCCGAGACGATTGTGATTGACACGAGAAAACAGGCGCGGTAAAGACGTGTTCGCGGCCAAACTTTCAAGTCGCGGGGAAGTACTTTGAGCGAAACTCAAGCGTCAACAATCAAAACGATCGAGTGGACCGAAGCGGGCGTCCGCATGATCGATCAGACGCTTTTGCCGGCACACGAAGTCTACCGCACGTACACGGATTATCAGGGTGTCGCCGAGGCGATTCGCTCCATGGTGATTCGCGGCGCTCCGGCGATAGGCGTCGCGGCGGCGATGGGGGTGGCGCTCGGCGTTAAGAATTCGAATGCGGCCAGCGCAGACGCGCTCCGGGCCGACTTCGAGCTCATCGCCCGCACCATCTCGGCGACGCGGCCCACAGCGGTGAATCTCTTTTGGGCCGTCGAACGCACGCGCCGCGTGTTCGAAAGCGCGCTGGCGGAAGCAGCCTCCGAAGAGCAGGCGATTGCAGCAGCAAAAGAGCGGCTGGTTAAGGAAGCGCAGCGGATGCTGGCCGAAGACATCGCGGTGAACGAGGCCATGGGACGCGCCGGCGCCGCGCTTCTGCCCGATCGTGGCGTCGTGCTCACCCACTGCAATGCGGGCGCGCTGGCGACCGGCGGTTACGGGACTGCGCTGGGCGTAATTCGCGCCGCGGTCGATGCCGGCAAGAAGATCGAAGTATTCGCCGATGAGACCCGGCCGTTTCTGCAAGGCGCGCGCCTGACGGCGTGGGAACTGTCGCGCGACGGCATTCCCGTCACGATCATCACCGACAGCATGGCCGGACATTTCATGAAAGAGGGACGCATCAGGGCTGCTATCGTGGGCGCAGACCGCATTGCGGCCAACGGCGACGTGGCCAACAAGATCGGCACCTACACCGTCGCGGTGCTGGCGCGCGAGAACGGCATTCCCTTCTACGTGGCAGCGCCGCTTTCGACCATCGATCTGAAGCTCGCTTCCGGCGATGAGATTCCGATCGAGCAGCGCTCGGCGCGCGAGGTCACGCACGTGGCGGGTGTCGCGATTGCCCCTGAAGCGGTGCGGGCGCAACATCCGGCGTTCGACGTCACGCCGCATCGGTACGTGACGGCGATCATTACCGAGCGCGGTGTGGCAAGGGAGCCTTATACGGAGAGCCTGGCGGCGCTGTTCGGGTCAAAAGTCAACAGTCGACAGTCGACAGTTCACAGTCAGGGGTGATCTCGACTCGACTCTCAACTGTGGACTGTCAACTGTCGACTCTTACTCATACCGCAGCGCCACAATCGGATCGAGCCTCGACGCTTTCACTGCCGGCCACATCCCAAAGAACAATCCAACGCTGACTGCTACCACAAAGCCGGTGATGATGCTCCAGACCGGTACCGTGGTGGGCATGCTGGGAAAGATCGAGCGGATGATGAAGCTGAACAACCAGCCGATCGAGATCCCAATCAGACCGCCGGCGCCCGTGAGCGTCATGGCTTCGAGCAGGAATTGCCAGGTGATGTCGCTCCGCCGCGCGCCGATCGCCTTGCGGACGCCGATCTCGCGAGTGCGTTCGGTTACCGACACCAGCATGATGTTCATCACACCGATTCCACCCACCAGCAGGCCGATCGAAGAGAGCACGATCATCGCCAGCGCCACCGTGCTGATAATCTGGTTGAACTGCTGCACCACAGAATCGGCCGTCGAAACCGCGAAGCTATCCGGATCGGCAGGCTTCACGTGGCGCCGCAGCCGAAGCGTCGCCTTGACCTCTTCAAGCGCCTCGTCCATGCGGCCTGGGACCGCCAGCGCGTTGATGAAATTGTCCTTTACATTCGGATAGTACTTTTTGTAGGTGTAGTAAGGAATGAAGACCCGCCGGTCGGTGGTGGTGTCGCCGGCAAATTCCTTGCGGCGCGCCAAGGTTCCGATAACCGTGAAATTGTGGCCGTCCACCACGATGGTCTTGCCGACCGGGTCCTCGTTTACAAAAAAGCGAGAGACCACTTCCGCACCGAGCACCGCCACATCGCGCCGGTGCAGGTCGTCCACTTCGTTGAAAAGCCGGCCGTCGTCAAGGTCGGCGTTCGTGATATTGAAATTGTTGGCCGTGTTTCCGAAGAATTGTGCGTCCACCATCTCCTGGCCCTTGTATTTGACGGTCACAAAGGGCGGTGCTGGAGGCTGCCAGTTAAAGATAGTGACGCCCACATCCTCCAGGTCAGGGCAGTCGGCCTTCAGCGCCAGCATATCATCGTAGGTCAGCGGCTTGCGGAGCCGCTCCTCGCGCGTGGGATTGAACGTGAAGGGCGGCAGTTTGTAAATGAAAATGGTGCGCGTCCCGAATCCCTCAGCCACGTCCGACATCTGCTGGCTGAGCCCCTGGATCAGCGAAGCCACCAGAATCACCGTGGTGGTGCCCATTAACACGCCAAGCACGGTCAGGAACGAGCGAAACTTGTGCGTACGCAGCGTGTCCAGCGCCAGCAAGAGGTTCTCGCGGATGTGATGGCGATAGGCTCTCATGATTGACTCATTGATTCAATCTCTCATTTTTCGGTTCGCAAGGCCTCAATGGGATCCAGCCGCGCGGCTTTACTGGCGGGGTAGATGCCGAAGAAAAGCCCCACCCCGCTCGAGAGGAACACGCCCACCAGGACCGCTGAAATCGGCACCGAAGCCGTAAACACGAGATTGATCAATTGCGCGATTCCCGTAGCGAACAAGATGCCGAGCACTCCGCCGGCCAGGGCCATAACTGCCGATTCGATCACGAACTGCAGCAGGATGTCGCGCCGGCGGGCTCCCAGCGACTTGCGGATGCCGATCTCGTGGGTGCGTTCGGTGACGCTCGCGAGCATGATGTTCATGATCACGATGCCGCCGATCACCATGAACACCGCGACCACACCGATGGCGACGCCGAAGATCGTGCCCGTGAGCGCCTGCCAGGTGGCCATTAAGGTGTCCGAGGCGTTGATGCCGAACGGATCAGACTGGTCAAAAGGAACGTGCCGCCGGACGCGCATCAGAGAGCGAACCTGGTCTTGGAGTCCCCCGACCTGCGACGAGTCCCAAGCCTGCACGGAGACCTGAATGCCCGGCCGGCCCTCAAAAACCTTGCGGAAGGTGGAGAGGGGGATTTGGACAAACGTGTCCTGGCTCTGCCCGAAGCTGGTACCCAGCGTCTGCGCGGTCCCGATCACGCGAAATGGCAAGCCGCGCACGAGAATCTCCCTGTCGACCGGATCCATGCCGGGAAAAAACTGGGTCACGAGATCGTGCCCGATGAAGCAGACCATGGAGTTATGGTCGTAGTCTGCGTCGGTGAAGAAACGGCCTGAATCGACCTTCACCGACCCCACGTCGATAACTTCCGGGGTCACGCCCGCCACCGCCACTTCGTGAATCGTGTGATTCTCGTAGCGGACGTCGGGCGCCGCCCCCAGGGCCGCCGAGGCAGCCACGTTTTCGGCGCCGACCAGGTTCGCCTTCAGGAATTCGTAATCCTCAATGCGGATCGGCCGGTTCGTGCGTTGCGCCTTGATGAAGGCTTGAAAGTTCTGGCCCCATTGGAACTGGTCGAGCACAAACGTGTTCACGCCGAGGTTCGCGATGTGCTCGGCGATGTAGAGATTCATGCCGTTCACCACCGACATCACGACAATGAGGGTGGTGGTGGCGATCACGACGCCGAGCAGCGTCAGGAACGATCGCAGCTTGTGAGTGCGCAAGGCGTCCAGCGCGATCCAGAAGGCTTCGCGGGCCGTCACCCACAAGCTGATGCCCTGATGGCTGACAGACGGGCTCGACGCCAACGGCTGAGCTTGTGTTAGAGTCCCCACTCTCGTTCCCTCAATTGCCGGATGTCCGCCCGGAGGAGTGCGCGCCGTCACTCGATGATGTCGCCGGAGACCTCAGAAGTCAAGATTGCGTAGTGCCCCAGGCTTAGGATCCGTTACATCCCTCGCTGTATCAATAGCTTCGCGTGCCATTCGAAGCCTCTAACCATTCCGGATTATAATGGAGAATTCGATCTCCGGCGCCCAACCGTTCAGCGGTCCTGCAATCCGTTCAGCAGGCCGAAAATGGGCAGCGACGCTAGGACTACTCCATTGCCTGTCACCTCTGAAAAGCCGGCCAGGTCTCGCGCCCGACGCGCCAATTCTCCACCCCGGGTGCAGCCTGCCCCTACGCCTTCAATCGGTACTACGAACGGACATGAAACGAACTTTCATCCCGATGCCATTGTGGTCCGCGGCGCGCGCGTCCACAACCTGAAGAACATCGACTGCGAGATCCCCCACAACCAGCTTACAGTGGTCACGGGAGTCTCCGGGTCCGGCAAATCCAGCCTGGCTTTCGACACGGTCTACGCCGAAGGACAGCGCCGGTACGTAGAGTCGCTCTCCGCCTATGCCCGCCAGTTCCTGGACCGCATGGAGAAGCCGGACGT
>JASHPE010000235.1 GCA_030038235.1 Terriglobia bacterium | reverse complement strand
AACGTGAGCGGGCGTATAGACGATCTGCGCCTCCGCCGGCCGCGCCAAGCCTAGAAGACCGGCTCCAGCGGCGGTCGCCGCAGTTGCGTAAGAGACAAGTCGACGATTCAGGAGTTGACTCAACGAGCGAAGACGCTCCGGCCTTGACTTGCGAGCTTTCACGGTGGTCCTCCTTGGTTGGCTGACTCTAGTCCACTAGCCCAGCCACTGAAAGAGCGGTTCTCTTATCCGCCATTCGCCGTACCCTCTCCGATTCTATAAACCAGCAGCCGGCTGCTCCTGACGCCACGCTGACAAACCTGCCGCCCCAAGCGCGAGTATTCCGAGCGACGCCGGTTGCGGTGCCCCGACGGACTCGAGAGATGCGTCCGGGCCGGACTCTCCCTTAATCCGAGGCTCGCTTGAGGCGTCGGCCGCCGTGACATGCTCCTGTCCGGCAATGATGGGCGTATTCGGCTGCGTTTGGTAGGCGTAACCGGTCAGGACGGATTTCAGCGGCTTAAACAGTCGAAAGTCGACGGTCATCCGCGCCCATCCGAAGTGCGTCTCGCCGTTGATCTGGAATTTCAACCCGAGATAGCGGTTCACAACGTGGATCCACTTGCCCGCGTACTGTCCACCGCCCGGCGAATCGATGGCTTCGCCCATCAGCACTCCGCCGTTGGTACCCCGGATGAAGCGCTGGCTCGAACCGATGCGCGCGCCCGCGTTCAATACGCCGGCGAAGCTCACCTCACGGCCCGTCCCTCCTTCGACTGCGTTTGCAAGCGTGGGCTTGGCCAGCAGCGCACTGAAAAGCGTCGAGCAGTTTGACGTGATTGAGTCGTGGAGGACAAAGTCGGTGGCGCCATCGTTGGTGAGATCCAACGAGTAGCTGCCTCTAGGCCCGATCACTACGTGAGCGGGCGTGTAGACGATCTGCGCCTGGGCTGGGCGCGCCAAGCCTAGAAGACCGGCTCCGGCGGCTGTGGCAGCACTTGCGTAAGAGACAAGTCGGCGATTCAACAATTGGTTCAGTGAGCGAGGATGCCTCGGTCTCGATTTATGCGCTTTCATGGGCGCCTCCTGCCCGGCATTATACTCGCAATTCGCACCGCCGGTTGTCGAGGCCGGGTTAAATCGAAGTAAAAGGAAACACGCGCCAGGCGCCGGCCCGCGGTCCGGGCGCCTGATTTTGGATCTCAGGGTTAACGGCGAAAAAGAGGACTAAGCCGCTCTACAGCAGTGATTTATGGCAGGTTCGGGCTATCGATCGGGGCGGTTTGGCCCGGCGATCGGTGGGATCAGGCGCAACGGTAAACGTAATCCCCAACGCTCCATCCCGTTCAGGTTGGTCCCGGTGCGAGCGAGGCGCCTCAGATCGCTCACGGTCACACCCTCATCGCCAACGAACTGCATGCAATTGAACCACATCGCCATCGATACCAGCCAGGGAGCGTAAAGCGCGTGGGGCGTCCGGCCGTGGCTCGTGGTCGTGTGCGGTAGCCGATGTTCAGCCTCGTTGTCGAATTCGATGGTGAAAGCAACCAGGGCTTGCGAGAGCAGAGTCGGAAGGGGAGAGCCGCGATCCATGCCGCATCATGATAAGGCGCAATGCGGTCCCGCGCAACTTTGAGCCTTCATAGGGGCCCGTACGGCAGGACACGAGATTACGAGCGTCACTCGCGCTAGAAAATGAATTTCGCACCCAGTTGCAGGAGGCGCGGGGCGGCTGCGCTGACGACCTCGCCGAATGTCGAACTGGCGATATTTCCATCGACGGCCTGAGGCCCAAAGAATTGGGCATGATTGAAAAGGTTGAAACCCTCGACCCGGACCTGGAGGGATTTCGATTCGGTCAGAGGAAGATTCTTAAGAAGCGCGACGTCGTAATTATCCATTCCCGGACCGTAGAAGAAGCGCCGGCTGGCAGTGCCCACCGTCCCGAGCGCGTTCTCGCTGAAAAGCGACGTGTTGAAGTAGGGCTTCCCGTTCCTCGGGTCGTGATTCAGGTTCAGAGGCCCGCCCGCGTAGTCGGGCTCGTCCACGCCAAAGTTATTGATGCCGTTCGGTTCGGCCCCGAGCAGGGAATTGTCGCCGTAATTGACAAGGGTCACGGGAAGGCCGGTGCTGAAATGAGTGATCCCGGATAACTCCCAACCTTGCGTCAAGCGCTTGCCGGCGCCGAAAAGGCGCTCAAGTGGGAGTTGATAGCTGTAACTCACCACGAAATTGTGAGTCAGGTCAAAGGCCGAAAGAGCCTTGCTGAGCCTCGGGTCAAGTGGATTGACCTCTTCGCCGACGTTCGACGCCTGATCCTCTGATTTGCTGTAGGTGTATCCGGCCAGCATGTTCAGACGTCTGCCGGTGTGCCGCAGCGTAATTTCCAAGGCGTTGTAATTCGAACTGCCGATGGTGGCCTGATTGGCGTCGCTGCCGAAACTCGATCCGAGCGGCCCCCGAGTGCCGTTATAGATTCGGCCGGTTGATGTCAGGTAGGTGCTGTCCTCTCCGAAAGGACCGCACGGCGTCTGTCCGGGCGCGACATTCGCAGGATTGCTCAAGAATAAACAGAGCGAGGGATCACCAGGATTCGCTTCGTCGAGCACCAGCAGCCGGCGGCCTTGCGTTCCCACATAATTCAGGCTGAGCACGGTGTCGGCGCCGAATCCGCGCTCGATCGAGAGCATGTATTCCTCGGTGTACGGGATTCGGTTGCTGGTTGGGTAATTCGGCAGTCCCGAAATGGGCTCGAATTGCGCCCAGTTGACATCGGTATCGGGGTGGCGGGCGCTGGTGTTCAGGGACGCGAGGTTCACCGGGAAGTACTGCCCCAGATCCGTGCCGCTCGCCGCGGTCACAAAAGGAGTGGAAAACAGAGGCGGCGCGGGACTGGTGTAGGTTGTTCCGTAAGGTGCGTTCGCGCTCATCACGTCCATCGTGAGGGCCTCGATGGCGGTGTAGAATGTACCCGCGCTCGCTCGAATGCTGGTTTTGCCGGGACTTCCCAATAGATCGGCCAGCAAACCTCCTGCCGCCACATGCGGCGCGTATGCCAGGCCGATGCGCGGTGCGAAATCGAGATTCCCGGGCGGCGCCAGCGTTCTCCCCACTCCGGGGTCAGTGGGATAGAGGATTCCGGCGGGAGCGCCCGGGAAGGCGACGGACTGCTGACCGGGCATGAAGGTGGCAATCTGGTTGTACTTCTCATACCACGGCTCGATCCGGTCCCAGCGCAGACCGTAATTCAGCGTGAGATCGCGCGTCACGCGCCAACTGTCCTGGGCGTACAGTCCGGCATACTTGTTGCGTCCGTAGAACGCTTGCAATTGGCTCTGATTGTACTGGCTTGGAATTCCCAGCAGGAAATCCGCAAAGTCCGAGCCGGTTTCGGTCCCGAAGAAAAGAAAGCTGCCATTAAATTGCGCGATCGCGTTGACGTTGATCTGGTCATAGTGGAACTCGCCGCCCGCTTTAATGCTGTGGGTTCCCACCACCTTCGAAAAGTTGTCGAGCCACTGAAACGTGTTGCCGATCTGGTTCAACTCGTTGGTGTTTGTCCCAATGGTGAAGCTGTTGAAACCGACGCTCTCGACGCCTTCGGTCTTAGGCGACAGGGGTACGATCCCCGGAGTTCCCTGCCCTACCTCGAATCCCTGCGAAGCCAGGCTCACGCCGACCCCGCCCACGGGTTTCCCGAGGTCGTTCGCGTCGCGCAGATAGCTGAAATGGAATTCGTTGACGGCGGTCGTGTCGAACGTCCTGGTATTGCCGAGATCGATTAATTGTGCGCGGCCGGTATAGAGGGCGTTGAAACCGGGAACGTTGGCGCCCCCCTGGGCGACCGGGTACGGATTGTTCTCGGACCAGTCGTCAAGAAAGTAGTAGGCAGACAGCAGACCCCAGCGCGTGTTGTCGTCAAGCCGGTACGCGCCTTTGTCGTCGCGCAAGGTCTGGTTCGAAGCGGCGGTGGAGAACGTGCCGTTCGCATTGTCAGGCGCCGGAATGTATTGCAACAGCTTGCTCGCGGGCGCGGACCACGCGCCCTGAGGGATGACGGCGCCCGGCAGGACGCACGTGGCCTGGGTGCATCCGGGCGTGTAGTACGGCTCCCCCGCGGAAACGGGGTAGCCCAGCTTTTGCGACAGCAGGCCCGCCCAAGAGGATCCGCTGACCGTTGTCGGTATGGTCTGGCCGTTTGCACCGGTCGTGACGAGGGAGCTCGCGAGATCCGAGAGATCACCCGCCCGGTCCTCCGTGGAAGGTACGGGGATCTGGCCGGTGTCGACTCCCTGGGTCGATCGCGTTCCCTGATAGTCGGCGAAGAAGAAGACCTTGTTCTTTCGTATGGGTCCGCCGAACGTGCCGCCGAACTGATTCTGATCGAATGTGCCACGCAGCGGGGAGAAAAAGTTGCGCGCGTCCACGTCCGTGTTGCGGACGAATTCGAAGGCGTCGCCGTGAAACGCGTT
>JASHPE010000234.1 GCA_030038235.1 Terriglobia bacterium | reverse complement strand
CACCAAGGATGACATGCGGGACCTCGCGCAGAAGCGCGTGAACCAGCTCCGCGAGCACTATGGCTTCGAGAACGCCGGCATCTATGATCCGCCCGGCGTCGGCGGAACCGGCGTCATCTACGTGCTGCACGACGCCACCGAGCCCGAAGCCTACGGCGGTCTTCCCGCGAACCCGTCCATCCCGTGGGCGGTGCGACTCTGGAAGACGCCGCTCAAGTATCTTGGAAATCTGGCCATGCTTGGCGGCCTGATCGGCGTCACCTTGCACTACCTGCGATTTGGCCCCAAGACCGTCAAGGACGACCGAGAGGAGAAGCGGCCGTGAGCACAGCCACCGTGTTGCCTGGAGAGCGAAGCCGGGATCGTTCCGATGAACGCATCCTCCGATACTCCTTCGGCGAACGCGTGATGCACTGGATCGCCGGGCTCTCTTACGTCTATCTGCTGGTTACCGGCCTCGCCTTCTGGTCACCGTATCTCTTCTGGCTCAGCGACCTCGTGGGCGGCGGACCGGTGGCGCGCTTCTGGCATCCCTGGGTCGGCCTGCTATGGTTCCTTGCGGTCTTCTGGATGTACACCGCGTGGCGCCGCGACATGCGGACCACCGCCGCCGACCGCGAATGGGCGAAGCATCTCGGCGACTACATCCGCAACGAGGACGAGAACCTGCCCCCGATTGGCCGCTTCAATATCGGCCAAAAGCAGTTCTTCTGGCTGATGTTCTATGGCGGCATTGCGCTGCTGCTTTCCGGCCTCGCCATGTGGTTCGTCAACGACATCCCGTGGGATTGGCGCTGGCTGCGCTATGCCGCCGTGCTGGTGCATGTGGTGGCGGCGCTCGTGACCATCGGCGCGTTCATCATTCACGTCTACATGGGCACGGCGATGGTGCGCGGCGGATTCACCTCGATCATCCGCGGCGAAGTTTCAGGCAACTGGGCGCGGATGCACCATCGATTGTGGTACGAGCAGGTCACGGCCGCCGGACGGGCACCGGAAAGCCTGGGGACGTTTAGGTGCCTCGCGGCGGCAACCCGTGGGACCAGCGCATCGGCCGTGCGCGGTCGCTTGCCGCCGATTATCCCTTCGCCACGCAGATTCTCCTCTTTTACGCCAAAGTCAACGAGTTCCAGAAGGGCTCCTACCTGCACTTCCAGTCCGCCTGCGGTTCGGCGGGTGCGCGCGGCGACTCGCTCCCGCCGCTCGATGCCGTCGATATTGAGCTTCTCATACCGCGCTTCGGCCCCTTCCTCTCGATGATCCAGCGTGACGCGCCCGGTTCGCTGGCTGAATTCGCGCGCAGCCTGGCGGCGAGCGGCCCGAGCGCGTGGCCCGTCCTCCTGCGCCGGTTCTGGCCTGCCCACGAAGCCGATCCGCAGCCGCCCGCAGCCGGCACGCCGGAGGAGAATGCTTTCGAGCGCTTCTGCGCCCAGACGTTCCTGCAGCCTTACGCAGAGTTCCTTGCCGATCGCGCCGCTATCCGGGAGCCTGAAGTCCGGCGCTCCATCTGCCCCTATTGCGGATCGCGTCCGCTGGCCGGCGTCCTGCGGCCCGAAGGCGACGGCGCCAAGCGATCGCTCGTCTGTTCCTTCTGCCGGACCGAGTGGGATTACGTGCGCATCGCGTGCCCGGCCTGCGAGGAGAGCAACGAGAAGAATCTCTGCGTCTACGCTACCGATCGCTTCGCGCAGGTGCGCGTCGAGGCGTGCGACACGTGCCGGACGTACATCAAGACGGTCGACCTGACCCGCGACGGCCGCGCCGTCCCGGAAGTGGACGAACTCGCCTCCATTCCGCTTTCGCTTTGGGCGGACGAGAAGGGCTACCGCAAGATCACGCCGAACTTCGTTGGCCTTTGAGTGCACGGCCGCATGAGCCGGCTTCCCTGCCCTGACCCGGCGGCGCCGAAGGACGATCGGGCAGACTGAGGACGCACAGCCACAGGGCATCGAGATATAATCCAAGCTGAGATCGACCAACTGCCAGAAGGAGGCGCCTAAAAAATGCCAGGAACGTACAAGATAACCGAGCTGGTCGGCACGTCACCGGTGAGCTTTGCTGAAGCCGTAAGGGCCGCTGTCGCCGAAGCCTCGAAGACAATCCGCCACATGGACTGGTTTGAGGTTGTCCAGGAAAGCGGCAGGGTTGTGGACGGCAAAGTCGAGGAATTTCAGGTCACGCTGAAGATAGGGTTTAAGATCGAACGGTAATTCGACGTGAGCCTGCCCGAAGCACGCGGTCTTTCAGTTTGGCCCCCGGCGCAGCAGTTCGATCTGCTGCCCTTTCGGCGCTTCCGGGCGTCAACAGCGACGGCAATGAGCGATCGAAGGTAAGCGAGCTCGCCACGCTTGTGGAGCGTCAGAGAGCCGAAAGGTAAACGTTACGCCGCCGTGGCTTGGCAAAAGACTCCCCAACGGCCGCACCGCCTCATGGAAATCCAAGTCATCCGGCCGGAACCGATGCGCCGGGTGGGACTGGCGCTCCCGCAAAGGCGCAGGCCATTCCTCTCCGGACCGGGGTCTTCCTGGCAATGTAGCCTACAAGTAAGGGCTCAAGAAATCGCTTGACAAATGTGCCGAGGTGTGCTAAGTTGTTACTGTCCCTTGAGAAATCAAGGAGCTTGCCATGGCCCTGCGCCGCCCTCTACCGCCGTTTGGCAGTCTGCAAGTGCCGAATAATCGGCAGCGCACGGACCCACTGTGTAAAACTTGCACGAAGCCACCAAACCCATTGAGGCTAACCCGCTTTTTCTCAATAAGATATCCCCGAATTGGCCCGCGCCAAACCCATTATGCTTATCTCGCTTATTTTCAGCAGGTTACAGACAAAAAGAGGCCATTTTTTCGAAAAGATAAGTGGTTCACGTGTTTGTCGTGCCCAAAGTCAGATGGCCCGAGATTCCAAGCTCTTGGCGCATGTCAATCCCATCGGCTCAGACCCGGTTTCGGAAAAAAACATGCCCCCAAACCAAGCTGTAATGTCGCTTGGAATCAAGCGTTTAACTGGCAATTTCGGATCCCCAGATCTCCCGAGATTGCGCAGGTCGCTAAGTTGCGCAGATTTCCGATGCCGAGTGCCGACTGCCCACTGCCGACTGTGGACTGTGGCCTGTCGACTTCATTCGGGACAGGCCCCGGACGTCGGGGCCTTGAGGTCAAGGAACGTGACGCCGTATCCGTTCAGCGTCACCGGGATGCGCGAGGTGGGAGTGATCGGCGTGGCCGAGGGACCCTGGGCCGGGTCCGTGCCGGCGTCGATCGTCAACTGGGTCGCGGAGCTCATAGGGCCAAGCGCGGAGACGTCCACGATCACGGTCCGGGGCGCGCCCGGACCATTGTCGTCGGTCGCCGGGTTCAAGACCGCGTGGTTGGCGATCATCACCACGAAGGAGACACCGCAGTCGGCATTCGTGACGGATTTGGTGGCCAGAGTTTCCACGGTTGTGGATTCGGTGGAAGTCAGATTCAGAATGCTCGGAGCGGCGGCTACGACGTATGCAGGAGCGGCGCCGTGAGCACTGCCAACACTGTCCCCGGGGACCGCGCAGCTCTGGCACGACGGATAGTATTGCTCGAGCCAGTAGTCCACCCAGTAGCTGAGAAAGGTCGCGCCGGTGTTGAAGTCCACTTCGCCGTATTGCGCGTCGGCGTCGAAATCCCAGTGGTAGAGCGCCTGCACCCCGGCCTGCGCGAGTTGGGAAAATACGTAGGGACGCCAGGCCGCGAAGAAGGCGCTGGTGCCGCGCTGGTCGGTGACGAAAACCTGGCCGGGATTGCACGTGCTGTTGCCGTTGGCGTCGGCGTAGTCGGCGTTGACGTTGTTCTCGGTCACCCACACGGGCGCGTTCGCGAGCGAGGGCCTGGTCTTCAGTTGCGAATAGATGTAGTTGACGTCGGCGACGAAACCGGGAATGGTGCTGAACACTTGCGTGTCGGTATCCAACTGGTCGCAGGAAGAATAGAAATGGGTGGCGACCACATCCACCGGCGCGCTAACGTTCTCGACGAACGTGGGCATGTAGCTTTGCGGCTGTCCCTCGAAATCGGAGAGTTCGACCGCCACAAACTTGATCGGAACTTGCGATTTCGCCGCTTGCATGGCGGGCACGACCGTGTTATAGAGGCTCACGTACTGCGACGCCGTGAGGCCATTGATATTCGGCTCGTTGAAGATGCCCCACCAAGTGACCGGCGTGACGCTGGTGGCCGAATGGACGTGGCTCTGGCCGTTGGCGTCGACGAAACCGGTGCCGGTGTTGTAGTACTCCACCACGTCGGCAGCGTAATCCGCGAAATCCTGGAAGTGGCCCGGCTCCAGATAGCCGGTGCTGGGATCATCCATCCAGGAGGGCCCGACGGCAAGCTGGAGTTCCGGGCTGTGGTCGGCGACGCCGATCACCGGATTCAGGATCGCGTCCAGCGTGCTGAAATCCCAACTGTTCTCGGACCCCTCGGGTGTGCCCTGCGAAACCGGCTGCAAACGAATGTGCTGCGAGTTCAGATTGTTCAGTGTCGTAACGGCGCCGGGATTGCTCGTGAAGAACTGGTCGTCCCACTCGGCCGGCTGAAACGAAGTCGACATGAATGTATTCAGCGCACCGGCTTCTCCCGCGCTCGTGTTGATGGTGGATTGAACCCTGGCTACTATGGCGATCACCAGCGTCAGGCTCGCGCTGGCCGCGGTCGAGCCATTGTTAGCGTTGATCGTGACGGCATAGCTGCCGGCAGCCGGAGCGCCGGGCGCCTGCGGGGTAAACGTCACGGTGCCGGTATCGCCGGTTCCGGGCGAAGTGATCTGGGTACTGATGCCCGCCGGCACGGAACCGGACGTCAGGGAGACAGACGACGTGTCTCCGGCGGCGCGACTAACGCTGACGGTAACCGACCCCGGCGTTCCATCCTGGCCGGCGGTCACCGTGCTTGGCGAGAGAGTGATCGAAATCGGCGACGGAGTGGGGACGGGCTGGCTCGGCATTCCCCCGCCACAGGAAGCGGCAACCAAGGCGCCGGCCACGAGCGCTGCCCAAAGCACTCGCATGATGTTGCCACCTGTCTTTCTTGTCCACCCCACGCTGATTCTATCGGAGTCATCGTCGGCCAGGCGTGTGGTGTCAGCGAAGTGCGCGGCTCACACGAAATCACGGCCGATCAGCCGCTCGATGCGCTTGGGGATCGGCGGGTGCGTGGAGAACAGGCCGGAAAACACCTGTCCGGTCGTCAGCGGCTGCGCGCAGTAGATATGTGCCATCGACGGCGATACCCGCATAGGGAGCCGCTTCGAATACTTGTCAATCTTGTCCAATGCGCGCGCCAGACCCATGGGATTGCCCGTGATCTCAGCGCCCGTGTGATCGGCCTCGTACTCGCGGGAGCGCGAGATCGCGAGTTGGATCAGGGTCGCGGCGAGCGGCGCCACAATGATCATGGCCAGCATCGAGAAGATGCCGCCATCACGGTCGCGGCCGCGCCCGCCGTAGCCGCTGAACAGTTCACCCCAGTAAATCATGCGGGCGATCAGGGTGATGGCTCCGGCCACAGTGGCTACCACCGCGCTGATCAGGATGTCGCGATTGCGCACGTGTCCGAGCTCGTGGGCCAGCACGCCTTCGATCTCCTCGTCGTCGCAAAGTTCGAGAATGCCGCGCGTCACCGCCACGGACGCATGATTCGGATTGCGGCCGGTGGCGAAGGCGTTCGGCGAATCGGTGGGAATCCAGTAGATCTTCGGTACCGGGACGTTGGCTTTCGCCGCCAGACGCTCAACGATCTGGTAAATGCGCGGATTTTCCTCGCGCGAAATCGGCTGCGCCCCGCTCGTCTTGAGGGCGATCTTGTCCGAGAAGAAATAACTGCCGAGGTTCATCACCGCGGCGAACGCGAGCGCGAATTCCATCCCCCGCTGCCCGCCCCAGGCGCCACCCACGATCACCAGAAGGCCGGTGAGGGCGGCGAGAAGAACGGTCGTCTTGAGATTATTGAGCATGAGTTTTCCTCGAACTTCCACTCGTCTATTAGATGCGTCGCGCCGCGTCCGGCTAACACCTACGGCCACTGGCGCAACAGGTGTACCTGCGGAATCCGAAAGCTGAACGCCCGGTGCAATTTCTCCTCGGCGGTCACCAGTTCGCAAGTTTCGCGCAACGCCAGAGCCACGTACACGCTGTCATGCAGCGAGTGCTTGAATTGCAAAGCCAAGTCGAGAGCCGGGCCGACGAGCGAGGTCGTTTCCTTAAGTTCAGGAGAGATGGCGCGGAGGCGCGCGAACAAGACGGCTGCCTCAGCGGCGCTCAATAGCCGTCGCAAAACCCGAGCCAGAACCTCGCGTGACATCATAATGATATCACGCTCAGGGCACGCGTCGTTTTGTAACGCTGATGCAGCGCCGGGCACAATTCAGAGCGAGCGGGGACCACGATGCTCGGTGAGGTATTCAATTCCCGAGGGACAGCGGCTTCCGTAATGTAATTCCGGGTAGTGGGCCAGTTAATCGGGCCTTGACCGATCGCATTCACGATGCTTACTAACTGGCCATTAGTCATAGGGAGTCGGGCGGCTTGACAGTACACACCATGCCTCATAGAATCAAAGTGTACTTCACTGATCCAGCTTTAGTTATGACCAGGGATCGAAGCGACCTCGAGAAGCGTCAGTTCGCAGTGCTCGCCCGCATCGTGCGCCGTTATGTGTCGAGCGGCGCGCCTGTGGGATCCAGGGCCATCACCGAAGACTTCAACGAGCCGGTGAGTTCGGCAACGATCCGCAACATCATGGCAGAGCTCGAAGAGGCGGGTTATCTCGAGCAGCCCCACGTTTCCGCCGGACGGATTCCTACCGAAAAAGCCTATCGCCTGTACGTTGACCGCGTAGCCCGCTCGTCCGGCCTGCATCCCGACACGGCGCGCTACATCGATCAGGCCTTGAACGCCGAGAGCGATTCTCTCGAGCAATTGATGGCACGCGTTTCGCGCGTGCTGTCCGAGCTCTCCGAGAATGTCGGACTGGTGCTAGCGCAGGCGCGCAGCGAGAAGCTCCTCGAGCACGTGAAATTCGTCGCGCTGCCCAACCACCGCGTGCTGGCAGTGATTGTGTCGCGGCCGGACGTGATCGAAAATCACGTGATCCGTCTTGAGGAGGAGATGCCCCAGGCCGAACTGGACCGCGCGGCCGAGTACCTGAATGCCGAGTTCCGAGGCTGGTCGCTCCGCACCGTCCGCATGGAGATCTTCAAGCGCCTCGAAGAAATGAGGACCACGTGCGAGACGCTGCTCGACCGCGTGGCGCACCTTTTCCAGGCGGGCGCCATAGGCCAGCAGGAGGAAGGATCGCTGTTCGTTGATGGCGCCGCCAGGATTCTCGATCAGCCGGAGTTTGTGGACGCGCGCCGGGTCAGGGACTTGCTCGCAACCTTCGAGCAGAAAGCGAAGCTGGTTCAGATCCTGACCGCCTGCCTGGACTCGTCATCGCGCTCGGGTGTTACGGTGCTGATCGGCCAGGAAAATCCCGCCGCTGAAATGCGGCACTGCACACTCATCCTCGCGCCATATTCCTACCGTAGCCGGACGGTCGGAGCGCTCGGCGTTGTCGGCCCGACCCGGATGGAGTACGACCGGGCCATCCGCACCGTGGAATACGTGGCGCATCTCACCTCCAGGCTGCTCAGCATCAACTAAAACAAGAGCCTT
>JASHPE010000233.1 GCA_030038235.1 Terriglobia bacterium | reverse complement strand
CTTCGTAGGCAAGTGCTCTATCCAGCTGAGCTACGGGCGCATCCAGGATGTGCTACGGATCCACACGACCGCCATGCGCGGACCGCATCAACCCGTCAGCACCTTATTCTCACCCGGTGCCAACCTTCTGTCAACAACGGCTACGCCCTCGACAATCCTTGCGAAACCAGCGTTGCGATCCAGCCGATGCTATGATGGCCCCTTGACCTGTTGGCGTCCAACCAGGAGGGCCATGAACCGATTCGTAGCCGCGGTGCGTCCTTCGTCTGTCGTCCGATGTCCCCTGTCCCTTGTTGGATGCCGGGTCTTGATTCAGGCAGTGGTTGTTGTGTGGATGTACACGCGCGCCGCGTCGCCCGCTTTGGCACAGAGCGCAACCAGCCCCACGACTCACACTGTGACCTCGCCCAACGGCGAGCTGGGGGTGACCGTTGCCCTCAAGAGCCTGCCCGCGCCGTACGCTTCGGGATCGCGACCGTACTATAGCGTGAGGTTCGAGGGCCAGCCGCTTCTCGCGGATTCGCCGCTCGGCCTCGAATTTGACGGTGCGTCGGCGTTAGACCACGATTTCATCGTGACTGACGTCACCAACGACTCGCACGACTCGACGTGGGAAGATCCGATCAACGACAACCGCACGGTACGCGACCACTACAACCAACTAACGGTTCATCTCAAAGAGAGCGCCGCACCCGAGCGCCGCCTCGACCTCATTTTCCGCGCCTATGACGCGGGGATCGCCTTTCGATACGCACTGCCGCAGCAGAGTGCCCTCGGCCAGTTCATTCTCAGTTCTGAGGACACCGGATTTTACTTCGCCCGCCGGGGCGCGGCCTACGCGCTGAACCTCGGCAGCTTTACCACGCCTTACGAAGATGAATTCACCAAAGTGCCGCTCACCGGCATCGAGCCGGACGCGATCGTCGGTTTGCCGCTGCTCGTCGAGGTGCACGGCGGGCCCTGGGTGGCGCTGACCGAGGCCGATCTCGAAGACTACGCCGGACTCTACGTGGCCGGCGCGCGCGACGTGCCCAATGGGCTCGCGACGAAGCTCGCGCCGCGGGAGGATCATCCCAACCAGGCGGTGATCGGCTCCACGCCGAAGGTTACGCCATGGCGCGTGATCATGGTCAGCCGCGAACCGGGCGGTCTGATCGAGTCGCACGACCTGGTGCTCAACCTCAATCCGCCGAATGCGCTCGCCGACACTTCCTGGATCCAGCCCGGCAAGACCGCCTGGGACTGGTGGTCGGGGGACTACGCGACCGGCGTCAGCTTCAAGCCCGGTATGAACACTGCGACGCTCGAACACTACGTCCAGTTCGCCGCCGATCATCACCTGCCCTACATGCTCGTCGACGCCGGCTGGGCGCGCAACTCCGAAGCGAACAGCGGCTGGGACCAGGCCGACATTACGCAATGGAACGACAATGTCGATCTGCCCGCAGTGATCGCCTTCGCGCACGCGCGCGGTGTGAAGGTGCTGATCTGGATGCACTGGAAATCGGTCCAGAAGCAGATGGACGAGGCCTTTCCGTTGTTCGAGAAGTGGGGCGTTTCCGGCATCAAGGTCGATTTCATGAACAGCGACAGCCAGGAGATGGTGAACTTCTACTACAGCGTCGCGCGTCTGGCCGCGCAGCATCACCTGACCGTCGATTTCCACGGGGCGTTCAAGCCTACAGGCATGCGCCGCACGTATCCAAATCAGTTGACGCGCGAAGGCGTGCTCGGCATGGAGTACAACAAGTGGAGCTACCGCGACACGCCGTATCATCACCTGATTCTGCCCTTCACGCGCATGCTCGCGGGTCCCCTGGACTACACGCCGGGCTGCTTCAACAACGCCACACGCGACGGGTTCTGGCCGCAGGACGTGAATCCCATGTGCCAGGGCACGCGCGCCCATCAGTTGGCGATGTACGTGGTCTTCTTCAGCCCGCTCGAAATGTTGTCGGATTTTCCCGAGGATTTCGATCACAATCCCGGCATGGATTTTCTCGATCGGGCGCCGACGGTGTGGGATGAGACGCGCGTGCCGCTCGGCGATCCCGGCGAATACATCGCGGTGGCGCGCCGCAAGGACAAGACGTGGTACCTGGGCGCCATGACGGATTGGACGCCGCGCGACCTCGACATCCCGCTCAGCTTCCTCGGACCCGGACGCTACCACGTCCGCCTGTATGTGGATGGTCCGCACGCCGGAGAGGACGCGAAGGACCTGGCCACGCGCGAAACCGAACTTACGGCCGCGGACCGCCTCAAGGTGCACCTTGCCTCCGGCGGCGGGCTGGCGGGGACATTCACACCCGCCAATCCATGATCCCGTCACGAAAACTTCGACCGGCGGCCGCGAAAGCGCGCAGTTCACTCTTGCCTCGGACTCTCATTGGGACTAGATTGATGACGCGCGTTGTCAGGCTAGCGCCCGGCGCTGCGCGTTCGATGTGATTCAAGGAGGGGGTCCGTGTCGCGATCATTTCAATTGCCGCTTTTCATCACCCTGATTGCCGCTGGTGCTGTGGGCGGCGCTGCGCAACAGCATTATCTTCCGTCCAAACTCGATCTGACCGCAGATATCGCTGCCCCGAGTCTCGAGTCCGCCACTCATCATCCGCTGCCGGAGCAGTACATCTGGGCGACAGGCGCCAAGGACTCCGACTGGGACCGCACTTTCTATTTCCGCGACGTCTTCAACTTGAAGGCTGCGCCGAGTGTGGCCACGCTTTACCTTGCCGGGCCTGACCGCATCCGCGTGTACTTGAATGGACGCCTGATCGCGAACGCCGAGCGCGATCCGAAGTCGCGCTTGCGGCCGATGGTGCTCGCGCTGCCGGTCGGACGCAGCTTGCATGCCGGCGCGAACACGCTTGCGCTGCAAGTTTCGGACGGCGACCGCCTGGTGGCGAAAATCGTTCCCAAGCCTCCCGAAATCGCGGGGCCAGCGGTCGTGATGAGCGACGGGAGCTGGCAGTGCGCCGATCGAAGTGTGAACGGCTGGCAGCAGCCCGGGAACAATGCAAGTGCATGGAAGACGGTGCATTCGATGGGCGGAATCGAGAGCAACATCGATTTCTTCCAGTGGAACAACGACGCCGGCATGTACCAGTGGCCCGGCTACGACGGACTTTCGCCGTTTCTTGCACACGTTCCCGCGCCCGTGGACCAAATCGTATACGCGTTCGAGGGTCTCGGCCGATTCGAGAACGCTCCGGCCATCGCGCCGATTGAGGTAGCTGGCGCGCCGAATGGCGGAGTCCGAGGCGAGTCCAGCAGGACTGGCGCGGGAGCAGCGGGCGAATTCAGCGTGACGATGCCGCCGCCAGGCGCGAGCCGCGAGGAGTTTCCGTTCGTGGTCCTCGATCTCGGACGCGAGTCCGATGGACGCCTCGAGATTGTCTCCGATTCCGCTGCGCCGATGAAGCTCGAACTGCAGTTTGGCGAGTCTCGCGAAGAGGCGATCAATGAGCCTTATCTTGGCGTCGATCCTGTCACAATTCCGCCATTCGCCACCGTGCGCGGACCGAAGAGCGCGTTCCGCTATGCGGTGGTGCGCTTCGTTGCGGGAACATCCCCGCTGCGGTTCAAAGCCATTCGGCTGGACACGACCTATTATCCCGTCAAGTACGCAGGATCGTTCGTGTCTTCCGATCCGCTGCTCAACCGCATCTGGCAGGTTGGAGCCTACACCAGTCACCTTTGCATGCAGGACGACATCTGGGACGCGCCCAAACGCGACCGCGGGCGCTGGATGGGCGATCTGGACGTGAGCGGACGCGTGATCGACACCGTTTTCGCCGACCATTTCCTCATGCAGGACACGATGAATCACCTGATTCACGACGCGGGCCAGCCCGTTCACGACGACGTGAACGGCATCCCCGGCTACTCCGCGTTCTGGGTAATGGGCCAGGCCGATTACTACCGGCACATCGGGGATCGAACTTACCTGGAGTCGATTCGCGAGCCGTTGACGCAGTTGCTCGACTACATCGAAACCGAGCTCGACAATCGTCCGGTGTTCGTCAACGCGCACAAGAGCTGGCCCTTTGTGGACTGGTCGCCCGACTTGAACGCTGACACCGCCGAGGCGCGGCGCGCGACCACGCTTGAATTTGCCAAGGCGTTTGACGAAGGCTCGTGGCTGGTCGGCGAAGCGGGTGACAGCGCGGGCGCGGCCAAGTTCAGTGCTGAGGCGGCGAGCTTGAAGCAGGCCGCGCAGCAGTATCTGCTGGACACGTCGAGCGACACGTTCGGCCAGCGCTGGGAGACCAACGCCATGGCGATCTTCTCCGGCGTGGCGAACGACTCTGAGACCGGCGCCATCTGGGATAAGGTGCTTTCCAAGCCGCGCGGCTTCATGATCACGCCCTATTACAACTTTTACGTGATCATGGCGATGGCCGAAGCGGGTCATCGCAAGGAGGCGCTCGACTGGATTCGCGGGTATTGGGGCGGCATGATCCAGGAAGGCGCCACCAGCTTCTGGGAGGCTTACGATCCCGATTGGCCGAAAGGCAACTTTCACGAGTCGCTGCAGGCCGACAATGGCCAGGGCTATTTCGTATCGCTCAGCCACGGCTGGTCGAGCGGACCCACGGCGTGGCTGACCGAGCAGATCCTTGGTATGACGCCGCAAGCGGCGGGCTTCAGCAAGGTCAGCATTCGCCCCGACCTCGCAGGCCTTGACTGGGCGCGCGGCGCCGAGCCGACGCCGCACGGGCCCATCAAGGTGGATCTGCACGCCGGCACTGCAGGTCCTGAGACCACGCTCGATTTACCGGACGGCGTAGATGCCGAAGTCTCGCTGCCGGCAACTGCCGGAGCGGCGTCGATTCTGGTGAACGGCGAGGCGATGACCGCGACCCCGGCGGAAAGCGGCAGCCGATTGGTCATTCACCTCGATAAGGGCGGATCCTACAAGCTGGCGGTGAAATAGCGTAGCACCGCCCCTACATCCCGGTTAGTATTGGGGGAATGATGGCGAGTGCTTTCGCGCCGCGCTCCTTCGTGTTCTCGGTCCTGAGGAGTTTCGCGCTCCTCGCAGCCATCACCTCCGCTGCGATCGCTCAGGAAGCAGCCGGAGCCGCGCCCGCCGCTCAGAACAACCAGCCGAGCTTCACATTGCGAGTCCAGAGGAACGTGATCGTCGTCCGGGTAGTGGTGCGCGACCCTCATGGCCGCGCGGTCAGGGGACTGCAAGAGCAGGACTTCCGGGTTTTCGACAACGGCAAGCTGCAGGAGATCGGTACCTTTGCCGTCGAAACACCGTCCGCGGCCGGTTCGTCTCCGGGAAAGGGATTCGGCCCAGGCTCAGCCGCCGCGACGGCATCACATCCGGCGGAACCGACGGCCGCCTCGACGCCGGTCACTTACCTGGCCTTCTACTTCGACGATCTCAACTCCGCCTTCGACAGCGTGGTGCGCTCGCGCGAGGCCGCAGAAAAGTTCATCGCCGGGCTGCCTGCCACCGAGCGCATCGCGATCTTCACCTCGTCCGGGACCCAGCCCCTCGATTTCACGGATGACCGGCAGAGACTCGACGAAGCGTTGCTGAAACTGCACCCTGCAAGTCGGCTTAGTCCTAAGGCGGACTGTCCGCAGATTACCGATTATCTTGCCAGCCAAATTGTCAACCTGGAAGACCCCGGCGCCTATAGCATCCTACGGGATGAAGCCATCAACGGTTGCGGACAGGACGCGCACTCGGTGTCGGATGCGCTCCTCCGCATGCAGGCACAGGCGGCCTACAGCGTTTACGTGATGCAGGCGCGCACCGATCTGGCGAATCTGGATAGCGTCATCGAGCGCATCGCGCTGATGCCGGGCGAGCGACAGGTGATGGTGGTGTCGGACGGCTTCATGCCTCTCGAGATGCGCGACCGCGTGGAGCGCGTGGTCGACCACGCCTTGGGCGCGCGGGTTATCATCAGCGCGCTCGACGGCGCGGGGTTAGCCGTGCGGTTGCGCGAGGCCGACGCGAGCCAGCATTACGCACCCGACGCCGATCTGACGGGCATCTATCGCACTTACGACCAAAACAGGGAATCCGAGGCTACCGGTACGCTGGCGGAAGTTGCCGATGGTACGGGCGGGGAATTCTTCCACAACAGTAACGATCTGCTGGATGGCCTGCGCAGAATACTCGCGCCGCCGGAAGTCAGCTATGTGCTCACGTTCTCGCCGCAGAGGCTCAAGTACGACGGAGCCTTTCACTCGGTAAAGGTCACACTCGTTAGCGGTCACGGGCTCACCGTGCAGGCGCGCAAAGGTTATTTCGCGCCGCAAGAACGGAAGAAGCCCGATGAAGTGGCCAAGGAGCAAATTCACGACGCCGTCTTCAGTGAGGAACCGCTTCGGGATCTGCCTCTCACGATCGACGCCGAAGCTCGCAAGACAGGAGAATCGAGCGAGGAGATCTTGGTACAGGCGCGGCTGGACGTCCGCGACCTGCCATTCCAGCAGCGCGGCGACCGCAGCATCGACGATGTCACCTTTACCGTGGCGCTGTTGGATCGCGATGGCAAGTTCGTTTCCGGCAGCCAGCAGAACCGGTCCCTCACACTGAGGAAGACCACACTCGCAGAGCTGGAGAAATCCGGTCTGAGCTTCCAGGCGCACGTCTCCGTGAAAGCCGGAGCGTACACCGTCCGAGTCGTCGTGCGCGAGTCGCAGGGCGGAGAGATGGCGGCGCTGAGCAGATCCGTGGAAGCGCCGCTATGAGAATGATGTTTCGCTAGCCAGCGCTTGACGCCGAAGTAGACCGTCGTGCAGCCGGCTCAAGGCTTGCCGCTTCCGACCTCAAAGGACACGCTGAGCGGTTTGGACGAGAGCCACGCGGCCAACATCAATGCGATGATAAGGCCGCATCCGATTCCCGCAAACCACTGGATCACGCCGGCAAAAAGCGCCCAGTCGTGCACGAAAGCCCTCTGTGGTGTCCCGGGATCGTACACCACCGGCACGGTCTGGCCTGGATCGAAACTCCTGATGAAGCAAAATGAAGAGCGAGTTCCACACAGGAGTACGTAGTCCTCTGTAAAAGAGTGAGTAACACCGTCCTCGGTAGCGAATTGGATTGTCGGACTGGTCGTTTTGGCGGGATTTGTGACCGTCCCCTCCGTTTGCGTCCAGCGAAACCACGTCACCGCATATCGCGCGAAGTCGAAGTTGACGCACACCATAAAGATTGCGCCTGCCAGCAGCAGGACGCAGGATAAAAGTGCGATTCCCCGCCGGTGCGACGGGCGCGGTTGAGTTCCAACGTTGACATTGAAGTACGTCGGCATCGTATTTGTTCCCAACAAGACTGGCAGGATGTTGAAAAACACTCTCGACTCTCGTCATTCCGAGCGAAGCGAGGAATCTCGCTCTGCGAGAAAGGAGATAAGAGATTCCTCGCTTCGCTCGGAATGACGCGAATCAGGTTTTCAACCCTCCTAGAGAAGCTCAGAGCGTTTGTAAATACCTGTATGAGATCTGCAAAGCCTCGAGCGGCGGATGCGCCATCTTCCCTTCGTGCTCCACAAAATAGTGCTTCACGTGACCGTAGCGACCCGCCGTCGCGAACAGCTTCTTCCAATCAATCGAGCCGGCGCCGATTTCGGCGTTGGTGTCTTTGTCTTCGGTGTCGAGCGTGGTCGAAACGTGATAGCCGCGCACCAGGTCCTTGAGGTGAAGCATCTCGATGCGGGTCGGATACTTGTTCAGGTAGGCGATGGGATCGTGGCCGGCGTGGATCACGTGCCCACAGTCCATTTCAAAGCACACCAGGCGGGGATCGGTATTCTGGATGAGCGTGTCGAAGCCGAGCGCGCCGCCGAAATCCTTGAAGTCGATGGCGTGATTGTGATAGCCGGCGCGGATTCCGTTGCGCTTCAGGTTCTCGCCGCACCGGTTAAGTTGCTCGGCGTTCCACTTGTAGTCGGCAAGCGAAATCTTCTCATACAGAGGAACGAACTGCTCGAAATTGGCGTCCACGCTCTTGTCCGCGAGTGAAGGCAGGGCAGGGAACACCTGGACCATGTAGCTGAGCCCGAGTTCCTGTGCGACGGCGATGGTTGCGGGGTCCTTCATGTCCTTCAGCTCGAAGTGTCCGCTCACGCACTTCAGGCCGGCGTCTTCGGCCATCTTTCTGAAATCGCGCGGCCGCTTGGGCGTTTCAAACAGCTCGACCTCGCGATAGCCGATGGCAGCGAGCTGTCGCAGCGTGCCGTCGGGATCGGTCTTTAGCTGTTCCCGGACCGACCAAAGCTGCACGCCGGGAGGAAGTCCCAAAGGGTTGGCGCGCAACAAGCGAGCGCCCCGCGCGAGCCAGGCCGCGGCACCTGCGAGCGCGGCGCTGCGAACGAATCTTCTCCTTGAGATGTGCATGGAACTCGCCTTCCACGGGCATTGTATCATCGCGTTCGGTTTCACTGTCGCCAA
The DNA here is from genome assembly GCA_030038235.1 of Terriglobia bacterium. Lineage (GTDB taxonomy): Bacteria > Acidobacteriota > Terriglobia > UBA7540 > UBA7540 > Gp13-AA77. Next base: position 14,208 of record JASHPE010000233.1, on the reverse strand, counting down.
GCGTCGACTTGCGCGTTTCGGGTGCCTGCCACGTCGCTAGCGTTGCGGAAAGGCGGGTGCCCTTCCGGAAGGCAGGCGGCAAAGGCGCCGGTTTTCACCCGAGCTAAAGAGTTCCCTTGCCACACTCGCCGAGGTGGAACAGCCGACTTTGGTTCGAGACCCGATTCCGGACACCCGATTACTTCGCCCATCGTGTTTAGAATCAGGCGTTTGAAACGCCAACCGGGTCGCGCAGTTGGTTCGGGACATTACCTCCAACTAGCCCGAAATCTTCGACGGTGCTTCCGACCTGAGTTTTCCACAGCATGAGCCATTGAAAACAAGTCGCAAAAAAATTGCTCAGTAGTATTCTTCACTTTTACCCACTCTACCATTCTTAAAGCGCATCCTCGAAATTGTGTCATTGCCCGGCAACGAGGCAAGGGAGCGAACCCGAGCGAACCCGACAGGCCTAAAGTGATTAGAATGATAGCGATAGCCCATAATCGGCAAGGAGCGAACCCGACGCTGTTATCTGCCTTGTTTTCAGATTATTACGCGCGAAAAAAGGCCTGTTTTTGGCAAATCGTATGTCTTCGGCTCGCGTCCAATTGCAGATTGGGTGTTTCACTTCACTTCTGGCGCAAACCTTTTTCGCGGGCTCGGCATCACTATCTTTTGCTGCATTTCCCGCCGACCCGGAGGGGCGGCGCGGGATGGGGCTGGTTTTAACCCCGCGCCGGGCGGTTCTGCTGCGAGCGAAAGGATACGATCATGCCCTGCTTGTCAGAAGGCAGCCTCCGATCCCTCGCTGCCCTTTCACAGTTCCGTTAACACTCGCCCTTTATACCGGGGCCTCTTGTTGGTTTCGTCGGGTGTCTGAGCTGTGCCACTCACAGCTTGTGGTGGAGTTCGTGCCCCGGCGGATCTCTGACGTTGGCCTGCCCGCCTGCTGCCCGACCTTCCCGACAAACTGGAGTGGATGCCTCCGATTCGGCGCCCGAGAAGGTGCTGGAGCTCTCGTCCCGGATAGGACTGGCGATAATCCAAGGAGGGTATCCGATGAGCAAGAGAGCCACGCTGGCGATCCTGGCGATTTTAGTGCCGCTGTTGTTCGCGTCCCCAAGCTTCAGTCAGAACATCACCGCCACCATCTCAGGGACGGTGACCGATCCGAGCGGTGCGGTGATACCGAACGCCACCGTGGTGGTTCACAGCGTCGATACCAACTCCGACGTCCGGACTGTCCAAACGGACTCGACCGGCGTCTACACCGTCCCTTTGCTCCCGTACGGCCGCTACACCCTGACGATCAAGGCGGAGGGTTTCAAGGACTACGTGGCGGAAAACGTGATCTTGCACGTGGGCGATCACGTCAGCCTCGATGCTCAGCTTCAAACCGGGCAGGTGACGCAGGAAGTCACGGTGACGGCCTCAGCCACGCCGGTGGAGACCTCGACGGCCGCTCAAGCCGGCACGGTCACCGGTACCCAGATCCGCGAGTTGGAGCTGAACAATCGCAACTTTGAATCACTGGTCACGCTGGAGCCCGGAGTGGCTTCCGGCCTCCCCGCCCAGGTCGGCTTCGGCATTGAGAACACGGACGGCGTTTCGGTAAATGGCGCCCGCCCCTCGGCGAACAACTGGACGGTGGACGGCTCCGACGTCAACGACACCGGCTCCAACTTCACTTTGCTGAACGTTCCCAGCGTCGATGCCCTCAGCGAATTCACCCTGGCGCGCGGCACCTATGACGCCCAATACGGCCGCAGCGGCGGCGGGCAGGTGAACGTCGTCACCAAGTCCGGCACCAGTGAATTCCACGGCGACGCCTACGAGTTCGTGCGCAACACGATTTTCAACGCCGACGATTTCTTCAATAACTCGGCCAATGGCGTCACGCCGCCTTTCAAGTACAACGACTTTGGATACACCTTTGGCGGGCCTTTCTACATCCCCGGGCACTACAACACGGACAAGAGCAAGACCTTCTTCTTCTGGTCGGAGGAATGGCGCCGCACGCGGACGCCGGGCACGGATATCTTCGTCTTGCCGGCGCCTGCCGAGCTGAACGGCACCTTTACCGGCTTATCGGCGCCGCTCAATACGGCCGCAGCCCCGGCGGGCTGCATTACCAACACTCCGACAGCGGGGGGTACTTTCACAGGCCAGGTCAGCCCATCCTGCTTCAGCCACAATTCCATGGCTTACTTGACGAACGTCTACTCCAAGTTCATGCCCAACGGTCCCGACAATCAGTACATCGTTCCGGAGAACGCATTGGACAATTTCCGGCAGGAGATCCTGCGGGTGGACCAAAGGTTCACCAGCAAGGTTCAGGCGTTCGGGCGATACATGCAGGACAACGTGCCCACCACGGAGCCTGGGGGTCTGTTCGCGGCGAATCTTCCCGGCATCGGCTCCACGGCGACCAACGCGCCGGGGCGCAATATCGTCGCGCACGTAACCATGTCGCTTTCACCCAGCCTGCTGAACGAAGCGGGCTTCAACTACACCTGGGGCGCCATCAACAGCCACATCACCGGCATTCTGGACAGTCCCGCTTTTTCGAGCGCGCTCGACCTCAGCACTTTCCCCTACATGGATCCTTACGGCCGAGTTCCCACGATCGGCATCAGCGGTATCACCGGCGTGGAAGGGCCCGTATCCCCATACGAGGAGCGCAACATCGACAAGAACGTGTACGACAACGTCTCCATTGTCCGGGGCAATCACGCCATCCGCACCGGCTTCAGCTTCCAATACCTGCGCAAGACGGAGAACGCTTCAAGCGGAGAAGCCTCGTTTTCGTTCGCGACCAACTACGGCAATCCGTCGTTCAGCAACTTCCTTCTCGGCGACGCCAGCGGCTACAGTCAGGCGAGCCGCGACATCATCCCGGACCTGTACCTGCCGGACGTCGGCGCTTACGTCCAGGACGACTGGAAGGTGCGGCCCAACCTGACACTGAACCTCGGCGTGCGCTACGAACTGCTCTCGACTCCGACCGACGGCCACAAAATTCTCGATAGCTTTGACCCGGCGGTCTACAACCCCGCATACGCTCCGCAGATCGACCCCGCGAGCGGCAACATCATTGGCCCCGCCGGCGTGAATCCGGGGAATTACGCCAACGGCATCATTGTGAACCAGGATGGCTGCAACCCGAGCACCTACTTTGAGGCTCCGGTCGCGAACTATGGCCCTACTTGCTCTCCTTACGGAAACCGGATCGCGCCGAACTACAATACCTTCGCTCCCCGCATCGGCTTTGCCTGGGATCCTTTCAGGACTGGCAAGACTTCGATCCGGGGCGGGTATGGCCTTTATTACGACCGGACGCTTGACGGGATATTCGAACAGAATTCGTTCGCTAACCCGCCCTTCCTGGGCAGCGCCAACGCCGCTCCCGCCACCCCGCTCGACAACTTCGATAACCCTCTTGAGGGGGCGTACACGCCCTTGTTTCCCGCCACCATACACGGGACCGGCACTCCGCAGTTCAAAGTGCCTTACAACCAGCAATGGAGTTTGTCTGTACAACGTGAGATTGCGCCCAATACACTTCTCGAAGTGGCTTACGTAGGCAGCAAAGGCACCCATTTGCTGGGCATATTCGATGAGAACCTGGCGACCCTCGCTGCCCGGGAGGCGGACCCCACCGACTTCGTAAACAGCATTCGACCCTATCTGGGCTATACCTCCATCGAACAAATTGGCACATTATTCAACGCCAATTACAACTCGCTTCAGGTCTCACTCAAGCGGCGTGTCGGCCAGGGACTTACGTTGGGCGTGGCCTACACGTGGTCCAAGACGCTCACCGACAACTCTTCCGACCGGAGCGACGCGGTTTACGACACCTATAACTTTGCCAACGAATACGGTCCGGCCGAGTTCGCTCGCAACCAGATCTTCATTGCCAACTACATCTATAACCTGCCCTTCTACCGCTCGCAGCAAGGCTTGGTGGGCCACGTTCTGGGCGGCTGGGAAGTCTCAGGGATCACGACGTTTGAGAGCGGCTTTCCCACCACCATCTACCAGTATTTCGATCCTTTCGACAACATCTTCGCTCCGGCCAACACGCCCAACACGTTTCCAGGCGGGATTGGAATCGACTACAGCCCCATCGTCGCTCCCAGGCCCGACCGCATCGGTAACGCGCCGAACCCCGGAACCGTGGCGGAGTTTATCAACACTTCTAATTTCAGGGATGCCTGGGGCCATTTCGGCACTGCCGGCCGCGGCATCATTACCGGGCCGGGCACCAACAACTGGGACTTGGCGGCGATCAAGAACATCAAAATCTCGGAGCGATTCAACGCACAGTTCCGCGCCGAGTTCTTTGACGCCTTCAACCACGTCTCGTTCAATTCTTTCGACAATGACGTCGACGACCCCACCTTCGGAATACTGAACGGAGACTTGACGCCGCGTATCATCCAGCTTGGGTTGAAGCTGTATTTCTAGCGAAGGAGCCCTCAGCTTGCAGCGATCGGCCCTCAGCGTCCGCAGCCTGGGAGCGCGGGCATGCTGCCCGCGCTCCCAGGCTACGGATGCTGATTTGGCTGAACGCTGAATGCTGAGAGCTGAAGGCTGCCATCGTGTATGCTGAATCTCAGCATGCCACTGCTCCGTTCGATCAGTGCGGTCCTGATCTTGACAGCCTTGGCGGGTTTCGCCGCGCTGCGCGCTCAGAGCGGCGGTGCTTCCCAATCCGAAGCGCCGGAGTATCCGCCTGAAGTCCAGGCTCGGCTCGCGGAAGGATCGAGCGCGCTGGAGCGAAACGACCTCGCGCAAGCGGAAAAATGTTTCCGCCAGGCCCTGGCCGCCGAGCCGCGCTCGGTTGAGATTCTGGACGATCTGGCGATCGCGCTCGCACGCCAGAGCCAGCCCCAAAAGGCAGCGGAGGCAATTGCCCTCTATCGGCGCGCTCTCGAACTGAAGCCTGATGACCCCGCGACGGCCCGCGATTTAGCCATCGAGTACTTCCGCGAGCAGGACTACGCGCAGGCCTTGCCACTGCTGGAGCCGCTGGCGGATCGTCTCCCTGCCGACTTCCAGGCGCAGGAGCTCGCCGGCTTGTCGCTGTTCGGTCTGGATCGATACCGCGAAGCCGCGCCGCGCCTGGAACGGGCTTCGCGCATCCAGCCTGACGATCTTCCCACGCTCTACATGCTCGGTCAGTCGTATCTGCGGAGCGGCGACTATAAATCCGTGACGGACGTCTTCGCGCGCATCATGAAGATCGCGCCGGACTCGGCCGAAGCGCACGTGATGATGGGTGCAGCCTACGAGAAGATGTTCCAGGAGGCGAACGCCCTCGCCGAGTATCAGGCTGCGGAGAAGGCGGACCCGAACTTTCCCGGCGTCCACTCAAGCGTCGGCCGGCTTTACTGGAAAGAGGACAAGGTTGACCTGGCGGCGCAGGAATTCCGCGAGGAGCTGAAGCGATTTCCATCGGACCCCCTCGCCAACTACCAGCTCGGTCAGATCGATCTCGAACAGAGCGCGCCCCACGACGCCGAGAAGCTCTTCCAGGCCGCGCTGGCCGCGAATCCAAATTACAAGGAAGCATTGCTGGGTCTCGGCGAGGCCGAACTGGCGCTGAACCAACCTGAGCAGGCGCTGGCACCGCTGCGCCGGGCGATCGAGATCGACACCAGGTACGCTCAGGCGCACTATCAGCTCGGCAATGCGCTGGCGCGCCTCGGACATCCGGAGGAAGCGGCTCAGGAGCGCGCCCGTTCGGCAGAAATCCAAAACCAGCAGCAGAAGGAGTACACGCAGAAGCTCGATTCAAGCGCGCCCCAACATTAGGAGGCGTTGAAAAACCTGATTCTCGTCATTCCGAGCGAAGCAAGGAATCTCGTATCTCCTTTCTTTTTGCGGAGCGAGATTTCTCGCTTCGCTCGGAATGACGGGGCTCCAAGGTGTTGTTGAACATTCTGCTGGCCGCGGCGCTTCAGGAGCCTGCCGTCACTGCGCGTGGTGATGCTGATCACTGAGGAGGGTCCCGCGCGTCTGTTTTCCTGAATGCGAAAGGAGTTGGTGATGCTCGCCAGCCACGCCACGCTCCGCACGGCCGTTCTGATCAGCGCCCTGATCCTTCCTGGACTTGCGGCGCAACTCCTCCTTCGGCCGCCGCACAAGGCACACGCCGCGCAAATCTCCGAGCCCGTTGCCGAAGGCAAGAGGCTATGGATACATAATGGGTGCGACCGCTGCCATGCCATCCTCGGCACCGGCGGCCATTTAGCGCCGGACGTGACCAGGACTTATGCCGTTCGGGGCGAGGCGTGGCTGCGCGTGTATCTTGCCGATCCTGCGGCACACACGAATGGACGCCGGATGCCCAACCTGCGCCTCAGCCCGAGCGGAATCACCGCAATTGTAGCCTACTTAGCTTGGGCAAGCCAGATCGGAGCGAACGGCTGGCCGCCCGCGCCGCAGGCTGCCGCCGATGAAGCGCCCCGCGGATACGAATTATTCCTTGCCCAGCACTGCGATGCCTGCCACACGATTCAGGGACGCGGCGGGCAGGTGGGCCCGGACCTTTCCCGCGAAGGCGCCCGCCAGACGAAGGCGTGGATCCTCGATCAGATCAACAATCCCCGCAATCATCGTCCGGACTCCATCATGTTCAGCTTCGCCCAGCTGCCCGAGCCCGATAAGGACAGCCTCGCCGAGTACCTCGCCAGCCTCAAGTGAGGATCCTTCCGAGCAGTTTCGCCTGATTTTCGAGCGATTACCGCACGAGGTTTGCGGTTCGCGCCCAAGCTGATATGGTGTGTCGTTTTGATTCCAAGGAAGGAAGGCGGGTCGGCAGAGGGATACTTTGCCGGCCCGCGCTTTTTCATTAACTTCGACGCCCTTTTTAGCTCTGAAGTTGCCGCCGTCCGCGCAGCTTCGTGGCTAACCCGGCCAAACCTGTGCCGAGAAGAATTACCGCTAGCAACGTGATCGTGGAGGCTTCTGGCACCGGGCTCGACGAACCGATCGTAACGTTGTCCCACCCGATGTAATTAGCCGCACCACCAAAGACCACGGACTCCGCGGTACCGCTGAACGCTACCCCGTCCGGTTCCCACACGCAGTACGCAGGGCCGGAGGTGCAGAGCGGAGTGAGCGAGGTGTCGACGACGAAGCTGGCCAACAGCGTTCCGGTTCCGTTCAGCCCGGTGTAGATGTCCACCGAGCCGTTTCCTACTTCCGAGTTGCCGGAATAGTAGAACGAGAAGCCGGTGGTTATCCCGCTAGCGTCATTCAGCACGTCACCCGTGCCGGTCAGGAAGAACATTATGTTGCAGCAAGAGGGTTCGTTGGTAAAGTTGCCGGGGCCCCCTTGATCCTCGGACTCGAGTGCGAGTGCGTTGCTGTTGAACGTGATGCCCCAGCTTGGGCCTGGACCTGAACCGAGGCTTCCGAAGCCCCCGTTGTAATAATTCAGAATCTCTTCCTCGGAAGCTCCGTTGAGCTGATCGAAAGTCAGCGTATGGACGGTTCCCGCCATTGCTACCTGGGCGGCGAAAAACAGTGCCACCGCTCCGCCAACCAAATAAACGCACACGGTTTTACGCATTTTCTCCCCTCGCTTTCCTCTCTAGGTTTGAGCCCCCTCCAGCCAGAAGTTAGTAGGAGGTGTCAGCGTTGCTCGTACCTGTTTTGTTCCACGCGCCTGGTCCGAGCGTCCATTTGATCCGCCTCTCGCGCTTGACTCATTGAAAGCTCTTCGAATCTTATAGGGTGCACGCCGAGGCGAGCGATCCACAGTGTGCAATTTGAGTTCCACAGCCCGGTTTCACCAAACCGTTACTTGAAACAAGTCTATTTATAATAGTAATCAACAGCTTGCGAGTTACCCGGACCCGTTCTTGGTTTGCGACAAATTGCGGTCGGCGAGGCCTTTGTGCAAAGTTTTGCACAATTTGTGCAACGCGGTGGTCTGGCCAGCGCAGCGGACTTGGAAAAACTGGCGATCTCATCTGTTCGTCAGCCTTCGCAGTCACTGCGGTTGGTGCCGGCAAGGGGGCATGGCTACGCTTCCGGGTATACTCTAGCCTAGACGTAAACACGCATATGGCTTGAGCGGGCAAGCCTCTACAATCGAAGAGCGCGGCGTTCACGGACGCCGCGCTCTTCGCTTCGCCCCCAACGACTACTTCGCGAGCTGCGCAGAGACTTCCGGCAGCACGGCCGTTCCTTCCTGCCGCACCGCGTCCAGGAGGGTTGGGTTTAGCCCCAGCGCGTTGACGATGGTGGGCGCGACTTGGGTGGTTGCCGTCGGCGTCGAGACCGTCTCGGCCGTAAAGTCTGGATTGGTGACCAGGAGCAGAACGTTCGTGTCGTCGTGCGCGAACCCGCCGTGGTCTGCCACCATCGTGGTGCTCTTCGAGTAGGTCACGCCCTGGTTCGGAGTCACGATGATGTCCGGCGTTCGCGGATCCTCGCCCGCTTCCCAGCCGCCAACGTTATAATTCAGCCACAGTGCGGGCCCGTAGTAAATCTCCCCCAGCCCGATTTCTGTCGCGACGGGATTGAGCAGCTTCACGGCCGCGGTGACATCAACTCCCTTCTTCAGCCAAAGCACCGATACGTCGTCTTCGGTAGCGCCTATGCCGGTGGCATTCAACGGCGATTCGGAGTAGGGAATAAGCGAACCCAACAGTGTCGCCGGTGTATCAGTGCCGTCGGCGACATATTGACTGGTGTCCATCGGCGACCCTCCGTGCTTCGCGGTGACGATCAGCAGCGTGTCGTCGAATATGCCGGCGTTCTTGAGCGCGTTGACGATCTCGCCGACGGAGGCGTCCACAAACTCGATGTCGTGCAGCAGGAACTCGGTGGGGGTGGCCGCAGCGTCCGTATGACCTCCGACGCCCACCCCCGGCTCGTTCACACTTTCCCCGATGTACACCGACTGGAAGTTCATGCCGAAGACCGCAGGTACCATGGCCGGCGCGCCGGAGTGCGTCTTGCCCGCAATTTCGTTCAAGAGGGCGTCCACCTTCAGAGCGTCATAGCACTGGATATTCTCGAAACTGTTCGTCCACGACGAGAGACCACCTTTCGTGTCGCGGATCGGAGCGCAGGGAATGCCTTGCGCGGTCGTCACGCCAGGCAGCGGTATGACGTTGGAGTCCACTTCAGGCGAATAGTAGTCATCAAGGCCAGTGCCGCCCGGCCCGGCCGTCACGGAATACGACGCGTGCTTGTCAATCCAGGCGGTGTATCCGCCGGCCGCGTGGACAACGCCGAAGATTGTATTCACGCGCAAAAAATCCCACGGAAACACCGGTGCGCAACCCGTCGCTGGATTCCGCACCAGCTTTTTGGGGTCGATCGAAGCGATGCCGCCATCGGTCGGTCCGGCGCCCGGCGCCCCGCCGTTCAGCATTGTGTCGTCGTAATCGATCCCCTGGTCGTAATCGGTCGTGGTTCCCGTCGGCGTCCCATAGGGTGTGCATGGGCCCGCGCCCAAGCCGGTGCCGGTCTTCCTTGCGGGCGCATCAAGCGACCGGTCATAGGCAACGTCATAGTAAAGGCCGGTCGACTTCGGTGAGCCGCCGGTAACCAGCGCCGCGATCCCGGGAAAGGAGTCCGACGGCTTTGACGACGATGTGTTCACATAGTTGATTCCCGTTTGAGTCAGCGCTGCCAGGTGCGGGCAGTAGGGTTCACCGCCGTTCACGCCTGAGATACCGTGCGTGCAGTTATAGAGGTCCACCGCGTGCATGCCGTCGATGCTTAACAGCATTACGTGTTTGATCTTCCCCGAGCCCACCGTAGCCGTATCAGCCGCAGTTCGGCGAGTCAAAAGCGCCGGCGCGATCGCCAGCAAAGCTCCAGCCAACACTACCTTGCTAGTTTTCATAAAAAGCCTCCATGGAGGCAGAGTTTCACAAAAGATGTTGCACTTCGATTAATGAATTGTGAAATCTCACGCGCGGCGCCAGGCTCGCGGGCCGCGCCTGTGCCGGGCAGACTGCCTATTTACAATCTCTTGACATCAGGATGACAACAGCAGTTCGGCGGACGCGTTAGGGTAGACTTGGCGCGCACCAGGACCAACCGCGCCATATCAGATCTTGGGGATAAAACGAGCAGAGAGTCGACGTCCCAAGCAAAGGAGAATCTCATGAACACTATTGAAATCTGGAAACGCGTTGCACTCCTGGTTTGCGCGGCGCTCCTCGGTTCGAATTTGTTAATGGCGCAGGCGGGCAGCCTGGACCCAACTTTCGGCACCGGCGGCATCGTCACTACGCCCAACAGCAACACCGGGTGCAGCCCGTGTTTCCTGGCAATTCAGAGCGACGGCAAGATTCTGGTGGGCGGCGGCGCCACCATCGACGACGTGCAGGTGGCTGCTGTGGCTCGCTACACCACCAACGGCGTCCTCGATTCCACGTTCGGCACCGGAGGGATTGTGACCCTCTCGCAAGAAGGCGGCAGCGGCGCATTTGGAATGGCGCTTCAGCCTGATGGAAAAATCGTTGTGGGCACCACGCTAAGCAGCAGCTTCGGTCTCGCGGTGGTCCGCCTTACAACCAACGGCAACCTGGATACGACGTTCGGCACCAACGGCGTCGCCTCCGTTCAGCCCTTCAACGACCTCTTCTTTTCGCCGATCACGGGAGGGATTGCCATTGAATCGAACGGCGACATTCTGGTGTCGGCCCAGGCCGGCATACCCTTCGTTGGAGTGGTGACGCGCCTCCTCGGCAATGGATCGGTGGACACGACTTTTGGCAGCGGCGGCGCGGCCGTCTTGGTTTCGGGCGCGCCAAACCTGCTGCTCCTACCCGGCGGCAAGTTTCTGGTTTCGAGCAGCTTTGGCCCGAGCGCTGCGGCTGTTTACACGTCGAACGGCTCGCTCGATACAACTTTTGGCCTGAGCGGACAGGTGTCCAGTCTCGGCGGAACTGCGTTTATCCCCGTCACCGGTGCAAAGCTGGTTGCGGTGGGCAGTCTCGTTACCGCGACCGTGCCTCCACCGGGATCGAACACGGTAGGGTTCGCCGTGGTTCGTTACGCCGCTAGCGGCAGTATCGACGGCACTTTCGGTACTCGCGGCGGAACAACCACCAACTTCCCCAACGAAGGATACTCGGTGGCGATGGCGGCGGCGGCGCAGTCAGACGGCGACATCGTAGCCGTAGGCGTGACGGAAGCGGAGAGTCCGGCGTTCGGACAGGAACCCTCCGATTTTGCTCTCGCTCGCTACACGCCCAACGGCCAACTCGACACCACGTTCGGCACTGATGGCTTGGTGACGACCGCTATCGGCGTCAGCGGGAGTTCCGCTTCCGCCTCGGCTGTGGCGATCCAATCCGATGGCAAGATCGTGGTGGCGGGGGAGGATGTACCTACGGCCGGCAACCCGAGCCTCGGCTTCGTACTGGCCCGCTACCTCGCACAATAGAACGCTCTCGCGGCGGGTGGCGGCATGGTTCCTTGCGTTGTCGCCCGCCGGCCCGTTGGGGATCGCGAGCACGGGCCGATCTCCACGGCGCCGATTGCGCGCAGCAAGATTCGTATATGAATAGCAGGATTCGTATTTCAATTTCACTTGACGCCCAAGGGATTGATGGTATCAAGGAGGTGTTTCAGCGAGTGGCACGGCCAACGTGGACGGCCTGATCTGATGCGAGCATGGCTATCAAGAAAGCGAGGGCAAAACCGCTATGATGCCGACAGCGAAGCTCGATCTCTCATCGGGGTCCAAGTCCAGGATATACGAAGTTCCCGGCTTAATATTCAGGACGCTTAAGTCGCGCTTTACGGCTTACTTTCTTCACGGCCTGACCGGGGCGGTCGCGGATGCCTGACCTTCGCGCGTGGCGTTGAGCGCGTCGAGCGGGCCGGTCAGCAGAAAGCGCGTCACCCGGCTCTCCTCGGCATCGGTGTCTTCAAGCCAGCGGCGGTTCACGTGGCGCAGATCGGCCGTGGACTCGAACACGGCGCTGCGGTCGAAGGCGCAGGTACCCGACAGCTCAAAGGAGGCCCCGGCGAATTCAAATCGTGCAGGCTTCACGATGAGGTGCTGGCTTTTGATCTCGAGGTCGAGGGTCGCGGCGCGCAGCGTAACCGGGCCTTGGCTCGGGGCGAGATCGCCCCACGCGGCCGCATGAGCGGCGTCTCGCAAAGGATCGAAGCGGCCGAGGTCGAGATTTCCCAGTTCCAGGACGCCCCGTCCTTCGAGCGTGGACTCGAGTTGGGTCCGCGAGGTTCCCTGAGCGGACAATCGTCCTTCGAGACGCGCCGAGCCGCGGACGCCGGCAAGCTGCGGCGGCAGGTGCGAAGTCCAATTCTCAACGCGCAGTCTCGCGACATCGAAATCGGCGCTCAAGCGCGGCAAGGGACCGCTGAGATCGGCGACTGCGTCAACCTGTCCTTGCCCCGTCGACATTCGAAACATCGCGGAGTTGATGCGGATGACGCGGCGCCCAATCTCGACTCCGGCACGGAATTCACGAAGATTCACGCCCTGATAGCTGAGAAGCGGCGCGCTGAAGTCTCCGCGGGCGTTGAGCGCATTAAACAGCGTGGTCCCGGCGGCGCGGCGCGCGGCTAGTGTGCCGAGACCGGGAATAGCCGCCAACCAATCGAACGCAGGGCGATGACCGAGCGCTTCAAACCAGGAAGCGGCCTGACCGAAGTCCAGGCTGTCAGCGCGCAGATTGAAGGTCCATGGATGGGTCCGCGGGCCGGCATGCTCAATGCGTCCTGTGAAGACGCTGGCGCCGAGGGCGAGCGTGGCCGGGCTGATGCTGACGTGGTCGCCCTCAAGTAGCACTCTGGCGTCGCGGATTTCCAGCGGACGCGACAGGCCCGGCAATCCGATCTCCGCCGCGCGAACGTCAGCGGTACCGGACAAGACCGGCGTTGCGGGCGGCCAGCCGGTTCCAGCCGCCATCAGTGTCGCGGCCACCTGGCCGCGCGCCTGGAGGTCGCTCGCGGGGTACACGCCAAGGTTGCGGGCAAATTCAAGAATCGACTGGGCGGTGGCGGAGCGCATGGATAACGTGAGCTGATATCCGGGTGCCGGTGAAGCCGGCCGTAGAGTCGGCCGGGGGCGCGTCAAACGCGTTCGGCCATCTTCGGGGTGGGCGCTCGCCACTTCGCTGAGCTGCAGCGCGCCCTCGGCAGTGACGGCGAGGTCCGGCGGCGCCGTGATGCGTGTAGGGGCGAGTTCGATGCGCCTGTCGTCTGCCCGGATGACGGTATCCGAGAGGGGCAAACTCACGCCGCGGACGATCAGGTGCGCCGCGTGTGTGGCTACGGATCCCGAATAAGCAAGCTGGGACGATGGGCCCTGAATCGCGATCTGCCCGCCCGCAAGGCCGCTGACGCCCAAGCTGCCCAACACCGCCCAGGAGGCGGGCTTTGACACCAGGCGCGCGAGGATCGCACTGACGTCCTCAAGACGCGCCGCCTCAGCGGAAGCCGTCAAATCAAGCACAGCATGATCTTCCGGCTCGAAGCCCGCCTGTGAAACCGTTCCGCTCAGTTGCACCTGGGACTTTCCAAAGTCCATCGCGAACTGGTCGAAGCGCAACCGTCCGGCCGTGCGATCGAGCGCTGCTTTCAGCGAGATGTTCAGGGGCAAGTCCCCGGTGGGGGGCAGGGATTCCCAGCGCCGGACCTGGGTAAGGTGCAGTTGGGCGCCAAGCATCAGCAAGCCGGGCGAGCCACTGACCTGTGCATCGGCGTCCAACACGCCGTAGATCCCGGGGTTGCGTCCGGTCGCTAGCGGGATCCAGTCGTAAAGCAGCGCGCCGCGCGTGCGCAGCGCGGCGGCAATGATGCCCGCCGCGCGAGGCTGCCACGTCCCGGTCAGGCTGAGCCGCCCGGGAGACGGCAGCCCGAGATCGGTCCGGATCGGCGTTCCACTGACATCAAAGGAAACCAAGCCTTCGGCACGATCGATGGTGATGTGGCCGTCAAGTCCCGTAATGGCGAAGGGTTTTTTGGTCGCTTCCTCTTTGAAATTCAAACGCGCGTCCTGCACCTCAATCGAAAGGGTGGGCGGCTTGCGTCCGGTGGGCGCCGGGGCGGCAGCCGATACGACACGTTCCACGTTCCAGTGGCCGGGCTGAGTGCGAACGATGTTGATGGTGGCGCCTTGGAGGCGAAGCCTGCCCAGTTCGAGACGGCCGCGCAGCAGGCTCCAAAGAACCAGATCGCAGTCGATGTGGTCGACCGTGGCGAAGGGTTCCGAGC
>JASHPE010000232.1 GCA_030038235.1 Terriglobia bacterium | reverse complement strand
CTTGGCGAACTCAAGCAATCGGGATACCGCTCGCGCAGCGTGAAGGAAGAGTTGCGTTCCAACCTGATCCGGAAGATGCAAGCCGGCGCGACGATCTTTCCGGGCATCGTGGGCTACGACGACACAGTTATCCCACAGATCGCAAATGCTGTCCTCTCGCGGCACAATTTCATCCTGCTTGGTCTTCGCGGGCAGGCCAAGAGCCGCATTCTGCGATCGCTGATCGGCCTCCTCGACGACGAAATTCCGTATCTGGCCGGCTGCGAGATTCACGACGACCCTCTACGGCCGCTTTGCCGCGACTGTCAGAATCGCGTACAGGAGCAGGGCGATTCCACGCCGATCGCTTATCTGCAGCGTCACCACCGGTTCGTCGAAAAGCTCGCCACGCCTGACGTGACCATTTCCGACATCATTGGCGACGTCGATCCCATCAAGGCGGCGCGCGGCGGCCATGCGCTCTCGAGCGAGCTAACGATTCATTACGGCCTCTTGCCGCGGGCCAATCGCGGCGTGTTTGCCATCAACGAGCTGCCCGATCTGGCGGGGAAGATCCAGGTGGGATTGTTCAACATCATGCAGGAAGGCGACGTCCAAATTAAGGGCTATCCGGTGCGCCTGCCGCTCGATGTGATGCTCGTGTTCACCGCGAATCCCGAGGACTACACGGCGCGCGGCAAGATCATTACGCCGCTGAAAGATCGCATCGGGTCGGAAATCCGTACCCACTATCCGGCGACGCTCGAACACGCCATGGCCATTACGGCTCAGGAGGCGTGGACCGACCGCCCGGAGACGGAGCGCCTGTCGGTGCCGCAGTTCGTGCGCGAGGTCATCGAGAGCATCGCCTTCGAAGCGCGTCAGGAGAAGAAGATCGACAAACGTAGCGGCGTCAGCCAGCGCCTGCCCATCTCGGCACTGGAAAACGTGGTGTCCAATGCGGAGCAGCGAGCGCTCCGCAATCGCGAGTCGCACGCTGTGGCGCGCCTGGTTGACGTTTACGCGGCACTGCCTTCGATTACGGGCAAATTCGAGCTGGAATACGAAGGCGAGCTTAAGGGTGCCGATACCGTGGCGCGCGAGATTATCCGTCAGGCGACGGCGCGCGTTTTCAAGAAGCACTTTGATGGCGTGCCGATGCAAAGTGTGGTGCAGTGGTTCGAATTGGGCGGCACGTTGAAGTATGCGGCCGATGCGCCCGTGCGCGAGGTGCATCGGCAGCTCGAAAACATCCACGGGCTGCTGGAGAAGACGGAGAAGCTCGACATCGAGCGCGACGCCGATCCGGCGCTGCGCGTCGCAGGCGCCGAATTCATCCTGGAAGGGCTTTACGCGCTGAAGAAGATCAATCGAAGCGAGGAATTGGGCTTCTTTGCCGAACGCCGCGCGCCGGAGCCTCCGCCCGAGGAGCATGCGCCCATAGCGCCGCGGCGGCGAAATCTGAATTGACGCCTAGACGCGTTCCTTCTCGCTGACGCTGGACGGCGTTCGCTCCGGATTATGCCAACCGCCATCCACCACAATGTGGTCGGCTTCCTTCGGACCCCAGGTGTTTTGATCGTATTCGTAGAGTGGCGTCGAAGTATTCAAAATGGGATCGACAACGCGCCAGGCGGCTTCGACTGCGTCCTGCCGCGCGAAAAGCGTAGACTCACCGCGCATCGCCATCCATATCAGCCGCTCGTAGGCCTCCATCTCCTCGGGATCGGGATTGCGCGCCACCAAAAGCTCCACTTGGTCGGTGTCGGAGCTTCCGGAGCGCTTCGCCAGAGCGCCGATCGCGGTGGCGATATCGGGACTCAGCCGGAAGCGAACGTAGTTGTCGCCTTGAGGCATGAACAAGTCGCCGAAGAGCGTTTGCGGAGGACGCTTCAGCATCACCATGACCTCGGTTGCGGTCACTGGCAAGCATTTCCCTGAGCGGATGTAAAACGGCACGCCGCCCCAGCGCCACGAGTCGATGTAGAGGCGCACGGCAGCGAAGGTCTCCACGCGGGAGTCGTGCGCCACGCCCGGCTCCTTGCGGTAACCCTTGAATTGCCCGCGCACCAGGTCATCGGGGCTGAGTGGCCGGATGGCATGCAGCACTTTGCCGCGCGCATCGCGCAAGGCGTCCGGCGCGCCGGCTGCGGGAGGCTCCTCGGCGAGGTAGGCGGTCACTTGCATCATGTGATTCTGGATCACATCGCGAATGCAGCCTGACTCCTCGTAGAACTTGCCCCGGCCCTGCACGCCGAAGTTCTCGGCCATCGTGATCTGGACGCTGCTGATGTAGTTGCGGTTCCAGATGGGTTCGAGAAAAGCATTGGCGAAACGAAAGAACATGAAGTTGAGCGTGGTTTCCTTGCCGAGATAGTGGTCGATGCGGAAGATGTTGGATTCCGGAAAGACCTTGGCGAGATCGGCATTGAGTTTCTTGGCCGACTCCAAGTCACGGCCGAAAGGCTTCTCGATCACCACGCGAGCGCATTCGGCGCAGGCCGAAGTGTCCAGGTTCTGCGTGACTTGCTCGAACATACTCGGCGGTATCGCCAGGTAATAGAGAGGATGCGTCGCGCTTCCCAGCAGATCGTGCAGATTCTGAAATGTCTGCGGGTCGCGATAATCGCCGTCGATATACTCGAGCTTCCCGGCGAACCGACTGAACGTTTCCTCGTCCACGCTCCCGACATGCTGCTTCACGGCGTCGCGCGCGTGCTCAATGAACTTGTCGCGGTTCCAATTGGAGAGGGCCACGCCGATTACGGGCACGTCCAGATTGCCTCGCCACTCCATTTTGTAAAGCGCGGGCAGAATTTTCTTGTGGGCGAGGTCGCCGGAGGCGCCGAACAGTACGAGGGCATCAGAATGATCGGGCATGGAAGCTCCTGGAGATTACTTCTTCTCGAGATGGCCGCCGAAGGCGAAGCGCATCGCGGCCAGGATCTTGTTAGCGAATTCGTCCTGCCCGCGAGAGCCGAAACGCGAGTACAAAGCTGACGTCAGGAGCGGCGCCGGCACGCCTTCGTCAATGGCTGCTATCGAGGTCCAGCGGCCCTCGCCGGAATCGGAGACGCGTCCCTCGTACTCGTCGAGGTTCGGGCTCTTGTGCAACGCCGCGGCGGTAAGGTCGAGCAGCCATGAGCTGATCACGCT
>JASHPE010000231.1 GCA_030038235.1 Terriglobia bacterium | reverse complement strand
GTGTCATCGTGCGGTGCGAATTCCGCGAACACCTTCGCGCCTCGGCAGCTATTGGCCTGCTGAAGTACCACGCTCTCATGTGCGGAAGCACGATTGACGCACCCGATTACACTGGGCAAGCGGCCTGTCAGTTCCGTTTCGGGAAAGCCAGTGCCAGTTTGGAACTGGGTGCGGTACGAGGACCGGACGTTGCGTGCATCCGCAAAGCGTTCGGCCCGCTTGCCGTGAGAGCATCGCTACGCGCGAAACCGGACCCGAAAGGCCACCTGTGAAAGCAAGAGGGTTGCTATCGCCCGGCCGATATGCCTTGATAGGGGGTGGCTTGAAGAAGTGGAGTCAGGCGGAGCGAAGGCAGTCCGCCGCGGACGCGACGGCGTAAGCACGCATCCAACAACAAGCATGGATTCCGTCAAGCTCTTAAGACATTTCACGCGGCCAGCCGCGCTCGTTGCCGTGATCTTACTTGGCTCGTTGAGCGCCTTGCCGTCCCCGAGGCAAACCGCTCCCCAACCACCTCAGAATGCCAACCAGGCTGAGGCCCGAACCCCGACTCCCCATTCCCAAACCCCGGCGGATTCTTCCGATGCAGACGCCGACAATCCTCCGGCCGGCGATTGGGCGCCGGAGTTATTGGATGGCATCATCAGCGCCCAGAATCCCATCGCGGGCGAGGCCCTTTATGACGCGGCCTTCGCCGTCGGACCCAGCCTGATTCCGCAGCTCGAAGCCGCCCTCAAAGACGATCGCACCGCCGAGTTCGCGGCACAGGCGCTGGCGTTTCTGGGTGGCGAGAAGGTGGAGGATATCCTCTGGACGCTGGTGGGCGATCCGCGCAACCTCGACTTGCGCCGGTTTTATCTCGGGAGCCTCGGCGAGTACCCGTCAAGCGAAACCGAGCAGATCCTGTTGAAGGCGGTCGCCAACACGGATGTGGAGCCCGATCGCACCGTCACCGAGGCCGCTGTTTGGGCGTTGACCACACGAACCGATCCGGGTCTGCCCGAAGCGCTGCGGAGCGTGGAGGCACGCATTCAGGACCCGGTGATTCGCGATCAGGTGGAGAGCGCGCGTCAGGTCGTCGCTTCCAGGCTCAAGTACCTTGCCTCGCCTGAAGGACAGCGCGCGGGCGCCTCGCTCGAACAGGCAGTCCGCACCTACTTCATCGGGGCGCTTCAGCAACCCGCTCCCCGCGACAAGTCCGCGGGCGGATCATCGGCAGTCCCTCCATCCGCAAAAGTTGAGTTGAATCGAACAGTCTTTTCCCCTGACGAGGCGCGGGTGCTGGCGCACGTGACCTTCGAAGACCCGGAAGCTCGCGCCCACTACGACATGGTCCTGCAGAAGCAACTGGGCGATTGGAAAGTGGTCAGCGTCTGGGAAGGCGCCGACACCGAAGAGCCTGAAATCGCAGCGCCGGATTCGACGAAGCCCGCTCCATCGGTTCCCAAGCGCAAGAGCGGGACGCGTCCTTCCACCACGCTGGACCCGAACTCGCAGCCAAGTCATTGATGAAGCTTTGCTCGCGACTAGTGACCGCAGGGCTGAGTCTCGTCGCGCTCGATCACGCGCAGCACCACGAGGGTCATGTCATCGTGCTGCGGTGCGCCCGACGCGAAGCGGTCGGCGGCGTCGATGATCTCCGTGACCATCGCCGCCGCGTTCATGCCCTCGCACCCGCGCACGGCGGCAATCAGGCGCTCTTCGCCCCATTCTTCGTCGATTGGGTTCATCGCCTCGGAAACGCCATCCGTGAAGCACACCAGTACGTCACCGTGGCGCAAGGTAAAGGAGCCCTGCTGATAAGGCGCGTTGCGAAGAAGTCCGACCACAGGCCCGCCGGTCTCGAGCCGCGCGATTTCCCAACCCGCTCCCTGAGGACGCAGGATCATAGGCGGATTATGCCCCGCGTTGACGTAGGTGAGGCGCAGCGATTTCGGGTCGAGTTGTGCGTAGAAGAAAGTTGCGTACCGATTGACGGACGAAGCCTCGTAGACCAGCCGGTTGACGCGGTTCATCAATTCGGCGAGATCGCCGCCGGTCAGGCTGGCCTGTCCGCGCAGCGATGCTTCGAGAGCGGCCATCATGAGCGCGGCGCCGATCCCCTTGCCCGAGACGTCGCCAATGGCGATGCCCAGCTTGCCCTCGGGCAACTCGAGAAAGTCGTAGTAATCGCCGCCCACCTCGCGCGCCGGCCGGCAGCGTCCGGTGTAGTCGAGCCCGGGAATCGGCGGCAGTTCCTGCGGGAACAGCCGCTCCTGGACTTCGCGCGCGATTTCGAGCTCACGATTCACGCGCTCGCGTTGCGCGATCTCTTCGCCGATGGCCGTGGTCAGCCGCGCCACTTCGAGCGCGAGACCCGTCTGGGCGGCAACCGATTTCAGCAGCCGCAGGTCCGAGCCCGTGTAAGGCTGCTCGGAGAGCTTCGGCGCCAGGCTCATGAATCCGATCAGCCGGTCCTTGACAGCGAGCGGCAGCAGCAGCTCGGATTCGAGTTCCGCGAGCTTGGCACGCTCTTCCTCGGTCATGTCGGGCTCGCGATAGATCCACGAGTTTGGATCCTGAAAGTAAACGCGAGCCGGCTCGCGTTCCTTCTTGAGACGCTCTACCGTGGGTCCGTTTGCAGGAAAATCGACGGCGGGAACGCTGTCGTAGCCGACTGCGTACGCCGGCCGGTAGGGCGCGCCGCTGTTCAGCAGAACCGCCACGCGCGGCACGTGCAGCGACTCCGCGATGCGTCCGGCGACGGTCTCGAGCAGCGGCTGAGTCTCCACGATCGTGCGCACCTGTTCGCCGAGTTCGCTCAGAATCTGCTCAGCGTCATAAGACTCACGGAAAAAGCGCCGGTCGACCCAGGTGCCCAGTCGCTGGCTGAGACCGTGAAGCAGGAAGATTGCCCAGAGTCCCGCGCCCAATATCGCGACGGTGGTCACCGGACGCGTGCTGTGGGAGGTCACCAGGACCGCCACCAAGATGAAGAGCGTGGCACTCAGCAGAATCTGCAAGACGAGCACACCGCGGCGCGCCAGCGCGTATCGCAGGCCCTGGCGAAGCACCAGGCGCACGTCCATGGCGCGCTGCACCACGATAACGTACGCGAACGTGACCGGGATCAGCACGAGCAGCATGTAGGCGGGTACGAAGACCCACCACGGAAACAGGACTTCCAGGGCCTGATCCTTCAAATCGGAAACAACGTCCAGGATCAGCAGCGGGCTCAGGCCGAGGCCCGTTCCCCACAGCACGAGCGACAGCCGGCGCCTGGCGTCCGGCCTCTTTTCGACCCAGCGTTTGACCACGAGCGCGGCGAAAAACATCACGTAACCAGCGAGACCGAGCCCAAGCTGGAGCTGTTCGATCGCGACGAAGAAGCGGTCGAGGCCCATCACGAAGGCGCGATTCTCCATCGTCCCGACCTGGTCGATCAGGACCAGAATCAGGTTGATCAGCAGGGGAACGAGCATTACCCAGGCGGCGCGATACCACCAGCGCCAGCGCCCAGTGCGCGGAAACGGCTGCGGGAAGTAAAGTCCAAACAACATCAGGGAGATCGGCAAAGCGGCTTCCACGCCCATGCGGTAGATCGTCGCCAGGTCGCGGATCACTGGCCCCCACTGTTCGGCGTCGGCGTTGAAGAAGACGGCGAAGTTCGTAAGAAAACCGAGCAGCATCCACGCCAGCGGATCGCGGGGCCGGACGAAGGCGACCCAGAAACCGAGCGAGAGGCAGAGCATCGGCACGATAATCACGTTCAGGATGGCGAGCGCCCACCAGACAGCATCAGCGTGACTCGACATGCGGTTCGGCAGCTTGATCGAGGCCGTGCGGTCGGTGGCCTCGCCCTTGCTCCGGACCGTGGCGCGGAGCACGTCTCCTTCGCGCGCCGCCGCCATCACCTCGCCGAAATCCGCCGCACCGCGGATGGGACGTCCATCGATGCTCACCAAGGTGTCGCCGTTCTTGACCCCCGCCTGACGGAGCGGGGAGACGACGAAGCTCACTTGGAGCGGGCTTGTGCCGTCCGTGTCGAGGAAAAACGGCCGCTGCGGCGCAGTGTGGTTGCCGAACCAACTGGGAAACTGCTGGTAGCAGAGCCGGACTTCATAGGCGAACGTCAATGCGGCGAGCAGGGAGAGCACGACGTAAAGCGCGGTCGGACGCCGCCGCGACGCCATCTGTTGCGAGATCGCCAGCCGCTCGCTGCCGCCCGTCGGGGTAAGGCCGCTCAGTTCCATCTGGGACTCGATTGCTCCGAGGTTGCGGAATCGCGCCGAAGCCGAGCTACTTGATCCTGGCGCTAATCTATTCTAATCCGAGTCCAGTGCTGTACCGCCGGTGTCTTCACGACGGTTGGATGCGATGACCAGGAGAGCTAGGCTTGGAGGGGCAGGGGCGGACGCGGAATGAATCCGCCCCTTGAGGCTGGGAAATAATCGGCTTCAGTTCTTCGCGGTCTTGACCTCGGAGATCATCTCGGCGATTGTTTCGCCGCGATTCCCGATGAAATGGGTCGACAGATTCTCGGCCAGCAGCGGATCGGAGGTAGCGCCTGCTTGAGCGCGCGCGGCGTGCCCTGAAAGGTCGTTCTTGTGCGGACCCACCAGCGTGATCAGGGCTGCCGCGAATTCCATCTCGGAGTCG
>JASHPE010000230.1 GCA_030038235.1 Terriglobia bacterium | reverse complement strand
ACTTCATTGTCGCGGTAAGCGCCGATTAACATCAGATGTCGCAAATCCGACCGGGTCAGCAGATCCTCCAGCAGGTCGAGGGTCGCCGCGTCGATCCACTGCAAATCGTCGAGAAACAGCGCTAGCGGATGTTCCGGCCGGGCGAATACGCCAATGAAGCGCCGGAAAACGAGCTGGAAACGGCTTTGCGCTTGCTGTGGCTCAAGCTCCGGGACCGGCGCTTGGTCTCCGATGATGAGCTTCAGTTCGGGGATGAGGTCGGTCATGAGCCGTGCATTCAGCTCGAGCGCCTCCAGAAACGCGCCGCGCCAGATCGCCAGTTCGGCGTCGCTCTTGCCGAGAAGAGGCCGTACAAGGCTTTGAAATGCCTGCACGAGGGTCGAATAGGGAATGTCGCGCTTGTACTGATCGAACTTGCCTGAGGCGAAGAGTCCTCGCGGTGGAGCAACCACCTTGTGCAGCTCATTGACGACAGAGGATTTTCCAATGCCGGAATATCCCGAGACGAGCACCAATTCCGGCGCGCCGCCCTTGACCACGCGGTCGAAGGCCGCGAGCAAGGCGTCGACCTCGCGTTCCCTGCCGTACAGCTTCTCGGGGATCAGCAGCCGATCGGGGGTGTCATGTTGGCCAAGCGGGAACTCAACGACGTGCCGGTGAGCTTCCCACTCGGCAAGACAACGCCGTAGATCACTCTCAAGGCCGGTCGCAGTCTGGTAGCGCTCCTCGGCCGTTTTGGCGAGCAGCCTCATGATGATTTGGGAGACAGCGATTGGGATATTGTCCAATCGGTCGGTTGGCGGCACCGGTCTTCTGGCGTTATGGCAGTGAACCCATTCGATCGGATCGGACGCGGTGAACGGCAGCGAGCCGGTCAGTAACTGGTACAGCGTGACGCCGAGAGAGTAGAGGTCGCTGCGGGAATCGATCGAGCCGTTCGTCCGCCCGGTCTGTTCGGGGGCCATATAGGCAAGCGTGCCGGCGATTGTTTCGGGCGGCTCGGGCGTTTGTCGCTCGCGCGGCAGGCTCGAAGCGAGTCCAAAGCCTGACAGCCACGCTTCGCCCGTCGACTTGTTCACAAAAACGTTTGCGGGTTTTATGTCTCTATGGAACAGACCGCGCCGATGCAGACGCCCCAGCGCTGCGGTTATGCCTACGGCAACGCGTAAAAACAGGTCCAATTCCCACGGTTTGCCAATCAGTCGCGCGAGCACCTCCCCGCCGTGATCTTCGATGAGCAGCGCCGCTTTTCCGTGGTCATGAATGAGCTCCAGGGGTCGTGCAGCCCAGCTTGGATCGAGCTCACTCCTCAAGTCATACGCGTGTTCCAGCCGCGCGGTGCTGCTCGGCGCGGGCTGGTCTACTGCAGAGGTCAAGACCAGGACTGGGCAGGACGCAGCGGCTTTGGCGCTCCTCGAGAGACGAAACTCCCCGTCGTTCCATAAGATCTCGAAATCGGAACTCAAAGGCTCTCCCACTCGACAAGATCATCCCGCGCCACGATGCCCCAAGCAAATTGACTGAGCGCGTATTGTTGCTCGCGTCCGCTCTTAGCTTATTGTTCGGCTCCTCACCGTTTCTTTGCCGTTGCGTGAAACGTAGCCTAAAACGGTCATGCCGTTCATGGGGTGATGGCGCACCTTGCCTCTCCGGCCTTGAACATGAAGCATGCCTCCTTTCGTTTTGCCCCTCACCGTGCCAACCCAACTGGCACGTCCTATTGGCTCATCGTGGTAGCCGAGTGAGGCACAGAACACCGAACGAGGCGATCAAAAGCACAGTCGACAATAACATTAGAAGCTTCGGCTGGAAGCTTGCCCCGTTCCACTCTCCACCGGCGACGCCCCAAACGTTTGCGGTCAGGATGGAAACCGAAATCCCCAGCGCCCAGCCATAAACAGAGCCCGCACTTCCCAGGATGGACGCCCCAAATCCGTATAGCAGGATGGCGCCAAACCACATGCTCCCCATCAGGGCGGAGCGGCACCATCTGCCTGCACAATGATGTCCTTCGAAGAGCACAGGCCAGGAACCGCGAAGGGATATCAAATATGCCGGGTAACCCATATTAAAGATCAGCCCTCCGAAAAGTGCCGGGATCCAGACAGCTAAACTGGCGAGCAGGGGCGGCGAACCGTCTATCCTGGCGTTCGCAATAAGGGGGGCTCCCGAGGCAAAGCCTACATTCAATACGGACGACAAGCAACCTGCCAAAACAGCCATGAGCACCGCCACGAATGCGCCGGTGGAAGGCCGCACGTCATTCAACTTGTTCTGCTGAGATCGATCCCTACTGACCGACGCTCCGGCGCAGAGGATCAGGCTGAGAATCAACAGCGTCAAGCCGAAGATCAGCCACTGCAAATGCCTCCGGTCCATCTGTACCCCTCCAACCATAATAGGCCAGAAGCTGCCCAGGAAAACCACTATCCCTGAAACCAGAGCGTTGGTAATGGCGATTCCCAACCGGGTCAGGCTCACGCCAAACAGTACCGAACCGGCGCCGAATAGCAGTCCACATCCACCCACCTGAGCCGTGAGGTGAGGATCGCGAATGAGGGTTTGACAGATGATTTGCGGGGCGAAAGCGAGGGCCAGGCCGATGGGTAGTATCGCCATCGCGAAGGCAGAGTAGATGAGCCAAATATGTTCCCACTTCCAGATCAGGATACGCTTGGAGGGGACAGGAAACGACCCGTTTGCCACACCCCCGGCCACAATAACGAAAACCCCGTTGATCGAATCCGAAATCATGCCTTGTTCCAGAAGGTTCGATTAGTCGAAATGAGCCACCTCTTCCCACGACTGGGAATTAGTTTCCTAGAGCAAGTGCCTCATCCCCAAGTCCCAGTGTTTTTCGATGTTGCTCTCAGCCACCCGGGCGCCTGAAGCGTCGAAGTTTTCCGCGGACATAGGCGATCACGGTCCGCCCGGCAATAAAACAGCTGCGCATCCATCCGAGGCCGGTCTCCCGCGACGGTCACGTTCGACAGCATTCTGCTGAAGGTCGGCGCTTCAACGGTTACGGTAAATGGGCCTGGTAACAGGAGGTTAAATACAAAACCGCCATCAGAGCCGGATAACTGCCTGCGGACATCACCAGTCGCCGTATTTGTTACTGAACTGTGGCGTTCATTACAATCGCTCCCGTGGCGTCACTCACGGTTCCGACAACGCCCGGCGTTGTGATTTGGCAAAATGCCTGTTGCCCCGCCAGAAAACAAACATTGAAACCGCCTGTCAAGCAATTTAAGAATGTTACTTTGGTCTCTTCGTCTTGCAATTTAGAAATGTTACCCGTAGCCGCCGGCGCGGTGGGAATGTGGGAATCCGGCGCTTTGTTGTTTGCCGGATTTCCAAGCGCGGAGGGAAGCGGGGGAAACTCGTCTTTGGTTTTGGAGTTTTCCACGCTTTCCTCGGCGCGTCATTTCCACAGCGCTTGACTTTTTGTTTTTTCGCAAACCCAAAGTCGATTTTCGACCCGCCTGCCGCTCCGGCGCCGGGGGAGCGACCGCCGGCGCCGGAGCGACGACCCTGGTCAACGCGTTTTCGGGGCGGTGAGGCGTTTTCGCCGGCACGGGTGTTTCGCAGCTCCGGGCGAAGATCCGCTTCAATTTCGCTTCGATAGTCGCCGAAAGCTCAAAGGGATCGAGCTTCTGCTGCTGGCGCTGCAGCTCCGCCAACCGCACCGCATCGGCCTGGCCCGAAGCCCGCAGGCGTTGCAGCGGCGTTTGGGGTGCTTCGTAGCGTCGCCGCAGACGCGAGCCCACCCGCTCTCTTTTTGCCAGTTTCACCGAAGGCAGGAAGAGATTTTGAAACAGGCGCAGCTCCTGGCGGTAGAGATCGTTGATCGCCTCCCGCGCCTCCGGGCTGTCGTAACGGAGGTAGCCCAGCAGGCGTCGTACGTGAGTCCAGTTCTTCTGCTCGATGTGGGCGTTGTCATCTTTCTTGTAGGGCCGCCCGCGCGTGAATTGAATCTCCTGGGCCTGACAGTAGCGGTATAGATGATCGTTGATGAACTCCGAGCCGTTGTCGGAATCGATGCCGCGCAGGGCAAAGGGCAAGGTCTGGCGGATCGCCGCCAGAGCCGCCCGCACCGCCTCCTGGCCCTTGCCCAGCACAGCCTGGGTCTCGGTCCAGCCGGTGTGGATGTCGGTCAGGTTGAGGGAGTAGCAAAAATCACCGGCCGCCGAGTTGCCGGAGTGCGACACCAGATCGATCTCGGTGAAGCCGGGCTCGTTGACGTTCCACTGATCCGTCTTCAGCGGGATCGGGTGCTTCAGCAGGCTGCCCGGCTTGGTGCGGCCGTACAACCGGCGGCGCTGCTTGCGCTTCTCGACGCGCAGACGGTAATCGATGCTGCGCGGGCTGATGCGCAGCAGTTGCTGTTCGGTGGCCGACGTCAGCCGGAAGCGGCGGCGAATCCAGGGCATCCATTCCGGCAGCAAGGCCTTCAGGCGCACCGACCAGGGATAGTCGGCCGCGACCCAGACCGCCTTCAAGACCGTCAGGGTTTTCGAGCCGTAGGTGCGCCCACGGACTCGCCGTCGGGGCGCCGCTTTCGCCGCTGACAGCGGACGGTTGAGCAAGCGAATGGCATGCTTGCGATGATAGCTGCAATTGGCGCAGAACTCGTCCAGGATGCGGTGCCTTTCCGGACGGCTGGCCTGCTGGTAGCGTGGATGAATACGCTGCAAGTAGTCCCTTCGAGAACTTCGACTCATGCGGTTACCCGTGTCCATTCGGGTAACATTCTCAAATTGCGCGACGATCGCCTACCGGTAACATTTTACGTTGCGCGATACGAACCGCCCCGTAGATTATAATCGCGCGCAGGTCGCGGCTTCTGCGCCGGGCAGTCTCGGATCGATGATTCTTTATTCCCTGTCGGCTGTTACCACAGTGGAGAACATGCTCCCGGGGGGAATGCAAAATCCGCGTACGTCGCTACCCTTTTTTTAGCAAGGTTTTTGCGTGCGGCGCAAACCTCATGGCAGGGGCGTCCCGCCCGTGGCGGTCACGGCCGGGACGACCTTGCCACGTTTCGTTGCGATCGTAGGCCGCGCTCACTACCCGCTAGGATTTGGAAATCTTGATTCAGAATGCTAAAATCGCCTTCCCTTTATCAGGTTGCTGACATCACATTTACCGTCTGCGGCTTTTCTTGGAGAGCAAATGGATTACAGACTATTGGGAGGTTCAGGTCTGAAGGTATCGTCTCTATGTTTTGGCCTCGGCACATTCGGCGGAGGAACTGAGTTTTTTAGGGCGTGGGGCTCGACCGGCGTCGAAGAGGGGAAAAGACTTCTTGGCCTTTGTCTTGACGCCGGCATCAATGTCTTCGACACCGCGGATGTCTACTCCAACGGCTTGTCGGAGGAGATCTTCGGACAAGCCATTCAGGGAAGACGCCACGAACTATTGATCTCGAC
>JASHPE010000229.1 GCA_030038235.1 Terriglobia bacterium | reverse complement strand
GCTTCGGACCACGGCGTTGGTGCGTAATTCAAGATTTCCCGTCTTCCCGGCGAGCGGCAGGAAGAACCAGGGCGTGGAAAAGAAGGCGCCAATGTCGCAACCCTCGGTGCAGTTGCCGCAGTAGTGGCAGGCCGGATGACCTTCGTGCGGCACGGTCAACTGCGCCAGCCGGTCGGGAAGATAAGGAATGTTCAGCTTGTTGCAGCCTGCCTGCAGAATGTAATCGAGGCAGCGCAGCTTCATGGGCGGCAGATATTCGCCGTCGGGGTTGCTGGGCCGACCCTGGACGGTGCTGGCTACCCCGATCATGCGCTCGGCTCGGCTGTAATACGGCGCGATTTCGCTGTAGCTGACCGGCCAATCCACGCCCGACCCGTCGCGGCTGCCGGCCTTGAAGTCGATGTCGCCCATGCGCGCGGCCGAGCGGCCCCAGAAATTCGTCTTGCCGCCCACGGCGTGGCAGCGGGGCCACTCCCACTCGCTACCCGGCGCAACGGTGTAGGCTATGCCGTGCTCCCAGAGCCCAGCCGTGTACTCGTTTTCGACGTGATAGTACTGGTCGCGCTTGCGAGGATCGCCGAAGCCGCGATACTTCAGGTCGTACGAGTAGCGATGATTGCGAAAGTCCTTGGCCGGATCGAGGCGGCGCCCTGAATTGAGCGCGCAGACCTTCAAGCCGGCCTCGCATAGCGTCTTGATCGCCATACCGCCGCCGGCGCCGGTGCCGATGACGATTATGTCGTAAGTTGTATTCATTGGGCGAAATTCCTTCATCGGACGAAGTCGACAGTCAACAGTTGACAGTCGACAGGCTCAGGCAGCCCTGGATTCGACCTTCGTCCTCAGGCCGTGAAGCATCCGCGCGATCTCGCTAGCCTCGGCCAGGACCGCCTCCGCCGTTTCAGCAGGAATATAGCAGAGGTCACGGCTCAGAATTACGAGGTACTCGGCTTCCGAAAGTGACCCTTCCGCAATGTTAAGAAAGCGCGCGTAGTCTTGCTTGCCTTGGCGTTTCGCGCCCTCCGCGATATTTGTCGGCACCGATGCCGCTGCGCGCCGCAGTTGCGAGACCAGGCCGAAGCGTTCATCCTTGGGAAACGACGCCGTGATTCGGTACAGCGCGAGTACCAGCGCGTGGCTTCTCTGCCATACCACGAGATCTCGGAAATGTTGCATTTCGCACCCCCCTCCGAGTTGTATGCGCTAATTCCGTTGCCAGCTTCGAAAGTGAACCGTGACTGACTGTTAACTGTCAACTGTGGACTGTCAACTGTCGACTGTTAACTGTCAACTCCTTCAGCCTCGCATGCTCTCGATCGCTCGCGTGCGGACACCCCGGCGACTCCGCATAGAACTTCAGTCCCGGAAAGTCCAGCGCTTCCAGCCCGATGCGCGACGTATAGAAGCCCATCACCGTCAGCTCGCGAATGTTGCGGAAGAATTGCCGGCCCTCGTCTTCGCCGTCGCGATACTGGTCTTTGTAGGCCAGGTGCTTGAGGATGTCCGATTGATTGGCGGCATCGAGCGAGCGAAAGGGCCTGCCATAGAGCTTGTCGGAATGGGCGTCGAGCCAGATCAGACCGTAGCGAAAGTCGTACTGCGAGCCCGGGTCGCTCGCGATCATGAAATCCACAAACTCGCTGACTCCAGCCTCGCGGGCGCCCGGAGTGCCGTCGCTGGGAAGAATCAGCTCCGTCAGACGCTCGACGGTCGAGTATTCCTCAGCCGTGCAGAACTGGGGAGTGTAGGCGGGCGGTGCAACACCCGGCGATGCGGTCTTGGCGGCGCCGACGTGTCCGCAGGCGAAGGCCCAGCGCTCGAATCCGGGAAACTGGCTGGCGGCAGCCGCCAGCGCCATGGCGCGCAGAATCTGGCGCCGGTCAAGTCCCTGGCCGGCCATAAAGCCTCCTTGTGGAGAAGTGCAACCTGAGAGTGTACGACAGTCGGCTGGTCCGGGAATAGTGACGAATCACGTCACACGTGACGAGTTCGGGGCCGGCCTTCCGGCTGCTGCGCTCCGGACCGGCCGACGCCGGACTGAATCGAGTCCAGGCTCCTGAGTATCGCGGGCGGCGAAAGGGCGAAAACCTTCGGGTCAAGTCACTCATTGCATTGCACGTTCCAGGTTCGTTCCGACTACATTTTTCTTCCGTGCCTTGGGCCCAAACTCGGGACTCCGCAACCCAAAATCGCGGCCAAAGGGGCGAAATTAGTGTTAAGGCAAGTCGCTGACTCCATTGAACATCCCAGCTTCGTTCCGACCACATTTTCGGCTCTCTCGGCAGCCATGGCAGCCCCTCAACGCTCGCCCATGGTGTGTTGACTGAGAACTGATAAACTGACGTACTGACCGAGTGAGAGAATGAGCCGGGGGCACGACCAACAGTGCGTGCGGCCATCTTCTGGCTAAAAAGAGGCCATTTTTCGGCCTTAACTCGCTGAAAATACGACACATAACCGCAATGGGTTTGGCGCCGGTCAGTTCGGGCATAAGCCACTGAATAGATTGAAGTTAGTCGCAATGGGTTTGTTGGCTTTGGAGAGCAGGGCGTAGGCGTCAATTCCTCGAATTCAGAGCGCGCAACTACCCTTTGTCGAAAAAGAGGCCGTTTTTCGGGTTTAAATTGCTGAAAACGTGAGAGATAACCACAATGGGTTTGGCGCGGATCGTTTCGGGGATATCTCATTGATGGCGCTGGTGTTAGATTCAATGGGTTTGGTTGGCTTTGGAGAGGCTGGTAAGCGCCGCCGCCGTACAACGGGAAACCCGCGCGGCGCCGATTAGCCGGCAGTCGCACACCGGCAAGAGGCGATAGAGAGCGGCACAGAACCATGGCACGCTCCTCGATTGCTCAAGGGACAGGTCAGCCTAGCACATCGCCGCTTCCTTGTCAAGTGTTTTCTGGGCCACGATATGTAGCCTACAGTGGGAAGACGTCCTGGGGGCGTCATCCGGCCGGCGGACTCCCTTTTCGAAGACTGATCGTTCTCGAACCGTCCCTTTCAAACCTCGTCATTCCCGCACGTCTGAAATTAGGACACCACCTCGGCACTGGGCGCACGACATTAAAGTGGTAAGGATCAGGCTGGCCTCCCTTGGGCGCGGCGTTCCCAGAAGTCCTCGAAGCGACCACTCAGGCGACAGCAGCGGAGAGCGATGATGGCATTGGCGCCGCGCAGGGTCCAGTGCATGCCGGCACGCTTGAGCCGGGTACCGACCGTCAGCTTGCAGCCAGCCTCCACCACGCCC
>JASHPE010000020.1 GCA_030038235.1 Terriglobia bacterium | reverse complement strand
GAGATTTGAGGGGAGCTGTCCTTAGTACGAGAGGACCGGGATGGACAGACCTCTTGTGTCCCGGCTGTCATGCCAATGGCACGGCCGGGTAGCGAAGTCTGGAAGTGATAAACGCTGAAGGCATCTAAGCGTGAAGCACGCCCCGAGATAAGATCTCCCAAGGGAAAAAGGTGGTGAGCTACTCCACCGAGAACCCTATGAAGGGCCGCGGAAGACTACCGCGTTGATAGGCCAGAGGTGTAAGCGTGGTAACACGTTCAGCTTACTGGTCCTAATCGCCCGTTCGGCTTGACCATAATCTCTGCTCAGCATACAGTTGACAGTCGACAGTTTATAGTCGACAGTCCTAACGCGCACTTGACGCCGCACTATTCAGAGAAACCCGTCAGCTTTCAGCTATCAGCCATAGCGGCTGATCGATGAGCGCTGAGGGCTGACAGCTAACAGGTTTTCCGGCGATCATACCGGAGGGGTCACACCCGTTCCCATCCCGAACACGGAAGTTAAGCCCTCCAGGGCCGATGGTACTGCGTGGGTGACTGCGTGGGAGAGTAGGTCATCGCCGGGATTAATTCTTAGAAAATGGGCTTGCCTGAGGGTAAGCCCATTTTGCTTTTTGGGTTGGCCCGGTTACCCGGGCGTTTCTTCGCAACTTCTGTGGCAGGGCTTGCTATTCCGCATCCGACGCGTGTCCGCGGCTGGCTAGCAACTGCTTGGCGTGCGTGAAGAGAGCGGCCGCTTGCGGCAGCGAATCGACCGCCTTGGCCACGAGCGGATCATCCTCGGCCTTGAGCTTTAGCTCCTGATCCTGCCCGTAAACCATTCCCACCAGTTCGTCGCGAACTTGTGCTTGGATGAACGTGACGTTGTCCTCAATCTCGGACCTGGTGATATGGGAATGGCGGCTGTCCAGATATGCGGTGAATTCGTCCATGACATCCGGCGTCGCCTGGAAGTCGCGGGGAATCGTCTTGTGCACGGCGAGGTAGTGCTCGGAAAATCCGGCAATAGCATCGCGATCGGCCAGCTCCTGCTGAACTGAATTCGACGCCGGCCGCAGCACCTCGATGTCCGGCTGGATCCCGCCACCGCCGTACACCTGCCGGCCGCTATCCGTCAATCGGGTCTCGCTATGCGGAACCGCCGCATCTTCGGAGCGGTAGAAGTAGTCATAGGGCGAAACCTGCGCGTAGTCCCGCTGGATCAGCCGTCCGCTAGGCGTGTAGTAGTGAGCGGTGGTGAGGGCAAGCCCCGCGTGCTCGCTCAGAAGAAAGACGGACTGCACCAATCCCTTGCCGAAGCTCGGTTCGCCCACAATTATCGCCCGGTCGTGATCCTGCAGGGCGCCGGTCACGATCTCCGCCGCACTCGCCGTGTAGCGGTTCACCAGCACGACCATGGCGTAGTTCGCGCCTTGATTGCCGTTGCGGGCATAGTAGCGCTGCTCGGGGGCGGCGCGTCCGTACTGGTAAACGATCAATTGACCCTTGCTGAGGAAATGGTCACTCACATCCACAGCCTGGTCCAGAATGCCGCCGGGATTGTCGCGCAGATCCAGGACGAGGCCCTTCAAGGTTGATTGATCCAGCGATTTGAGGGCAGCCGTGAGTTCGTCGTTGGTGGTCTCAAAAAAATTGTTGATGTGAATGTACCCTATCCCGGGTTTCAGGAGCAGGACGCTATCCACCGTGGGATTCGTGATCTCGTCCCGCGTGATCGTGAAATCGAGCAGGTGGTCTTCGCCCTGGCGTTCGACGGACACGCGAACCTGGGTTCCTTTGGGACCGCGAATCATGTTGCTGACCGCCAGGCTGTCGATGCCTGCAGTGCTCCTCCCGTCGACCTTGCGAATGATGTCTCCGGGCCGGATTCCCGCTTTGAACGCGGGCGACCCTGGAACGACCGAGGGAATGTGCGTGGCCATCCTTCCGGAGCTGTCAGGCTGCGAGACCACGCCCATTCCGACGCCGTAATACTTCACGGCCTGCTGCTCCTGCTCGCGGGCAAAGGCGCGTGGGCTGAAGAAGTCGGAGTGTGGATCGAGCGGCCGTAGCATGCCCGGTATGGCGCCCACGGGACTGGCAGGCACGTCGAGGCCAAAGATCGCAAGGTTTGGGTCGATGGGCGCAGCGTATTGGCGTTCAACCAGGCTATAAACGCGCGTGAAGTTTTCCAAAAAAGGCTGGATATCCGGATTCGTCACACGCGTTGCCGCCGCTCCTGCGCGCGGCAGGCGGAACTCCGCGCCGAGAAGTCCGATGGCCAAGCCGGCAGCGGCAAACCACAGCCAGCGCGTCCTACTCGTGCTGTTCATCTGACACCCTCCCAGAGCCCAACGGCAGACGGGTCAACCCGGAGTTGCACGGCCCTTTGTTTGCGTCCGTTAGGGGCGTCGCCGGACACCCAGGGCCGCAAGATCCATCGCAAGAGCTTTGATGCCGCAATGACATCATTGGATCCTCTGCGGCGGAGTAGCGCCCGTCGTGGGTGTGAGTTCCGCGGGCGGGGGAGTCGACGGACCAGCAAGCTTTATTGAGCGTAGGGTCTCGTCGCACGCCTGCATGTAAGTGTTTTCGTCTTCCACACCCGGCGTGCAGTCGGCCTGAATGATGCGGTCCGGAGAAATGATATGCGCCGTTACCAACATGGCCACGTCCTTGAATTGCCAAACCAGGGCCGCGTCCCTGCCATTGATCTGGGTCTTCTCGAAGCTGTAACGGGGTATATTCTGATTCGCTCCGGCTGCTTCCCATTCGGCGAGGAGTTGCGCCGAGAACGCCGCGGCGCCGTCAGGATTCGCCTGGGAGATAATCGTTAGTGAGGGGCCGTTCCCAAACATTTTCGGACGATAGATGCGAACTCCACCGGCCACGTTCTCCACCTTGCCGTAGATTCCGGCGGCGACCTGCATGTCGATTCCAAGCTCCTGATTCTGATACGGCAGCAGCTTCTGCGCGGCATCGGCGACGTCAGCCTGGTGTCTTGGATACCATTTCACAAGCACGAACTCGCCTAGCAGTACGCCGACGCCAATCACCACGATCCCCAGCGCCACGAACGCCTGAGTTGGAAGACGGAATTTCATAACGCTCGACGGCTTCCATGGAGCGGCCTCGGCCGGTCACCGGACCGGCAAAGGGCCAGCTCCTGAGCTTACCTCGAAATGCTGAAAAGTTCTCGCAAGAACTGCGTTGAGCTTATAAAGGTACCTCTCCGCATGTTGCCATTCGATGCTGTAGTCGGCGGAAGCGATGCCAGCCCCGGCCAGAATTAAGGCCGAAATCGTTGCCACCACGGCGAGCAGCCAATCGGGACGGAAAGGGTGGGAGTGAGGCTGAAACGGAACCCACTCTTCTCGCTAGGCCCGCGAGAAGAGTGGCATTCCGGTTGAAAGCGTAATTCGCTGTTTGAATTGCTGTGCTACTGGACGCGATCTTCCGTTCGCGTCTAGTTTACCGTCACGTTAATTGCATTAGATGTAACCCCGTTCGTTACCGACTCCAACGTGTACGATCCCGAAGGGATCGTAGCGGGCAGATCGAACTCAGTGGTGCCCCGTTGGCCGACAGCAATGGAGTGCGTGCTGTCCGTGTGGGTGAAGGCGTAATACACGTCGCCACCGGTTGAGGTGAGACGAACCAAGGGGAAGTTCGTGTTGGCCTGGTAGTCATCACCGTAGGCGTTGTTCTCCGTCAACCCGTTGAGCTGGATGCCGGACAGAATGTTGTTCTTCGAGCCGGCCGTGAGGGTGGTGGTTCTGAGGTGGATCGTCGCCGCTACACCGCTTACAACTCCGGGCGCCGGCGTGTAGAGTTCCACCTTTCCGGTGAAATCGGTGAACATGATCTGTCCGGTGGGCAGGATCATGAGATGTCCGTAATACGACGAGTCGAGCGGGCAATCGGCCGGATTGGCAGCATCAGCCAGAGTGTTAGTGGTCGGGTTGTACTCCAGAAACTGGCAACCGGTTTCGTATAGGCCCGGGCTGAGCATAGCCAGCACGTTTCCGTTCGGCTCCAGAGCCGCGGGGCCGTCGGCCTGATCCAGGTTGTTGGGAGGCGTGGGACCGGCAGTCCAGGAGTTGGTGGATACGTTGTAAAGGGCGGTGGCAACCACATGGCCTCCGAACTGGAGAACCTGGTTGTTGTACATCATCACCGCAGCGCCCAGTTCTTCGTCGCTGGGATTATAAAGCTCGACGGGAGTCTGGGGCCCGCACGACCAGACGCCGGTGGTGTAATTATACAGCTCCGAGGCTTTGGAGGTGCCGCAAGCCCCGGCCGATTTGGTGTCGACGGTAAGCACCAGACCGTTGGTCAACAGAGTGAATCCGGACTCATCATTGTTGCTCTGATGGACGGAACCGGTTGCCATCCAGGTGTTCGGGCCAGTGAAAATTGCGTTCTGGGCGGTGCAGCAGTCTGCCTGCATGTACTTTCCATTAGGGAGAATGTCACTTTCAGCATCGCCGATCTGCTCCCATCCGGAAGGCGGACTGTTTGACCTCCAACTGATGGAACCCCAGGGTGTCACGGTTGCGAGCGAGCCCAGATTGGTCCAGACCGGTGATCCCTCGTTGTATTCCCCACCTTCGACAACTACTTCCCGTCCTGTGAGGAGTACTTCCGAGCCGAAATAGAGGGGCTCATAGCCGGATTGCATGGATCCGGTGGAACTCCACGTGCCGTTCAAATAGCTGCCGGTGGAGTCGGGCGTCAGGATGTACCAGTCCCCGGGGTTCTGCGTGAAGCCGCCTTCGTCCACCAGAATTCTTCCATCTCTGAGCTGGAGCATGGGTCCAACGGTTACTGGGGGTTGATTGGTCAGATCGGTCCAGGTTTGGCCGCTGGAGGACCCCACCAAGGCCAGTGCTACAACCGCTGTCAATCCCAGCGTTCGAAACAGTTTCATCTTTCCTCCTTTATGATCTTCTTCACGAAACTGCGAAGTCGGCGAGAACCGCCGCCTGCAGTGTTCGGCTTCGCAAGTCTCCCACTGACGAGCGTCTTCCTATGTCGGTTTGGTTTCTCATTCCCTTCTGTTAGTCGTCCCTCGTTCTCAAAGGCGCGCCTGTTACGCGGTTCTTCAGGTACTCCGCCCCCCACGGATGTGAACTTTGCACCCCCTGCCTCATAAACGTGTGCTGCGAGTCTACTTTTAAAAATGGGCAAAGTCAACAATCTGGCCGTGATTCCATGTTATCGAACGCGTAAATGTACGGAATTGGAAGATGTTGTGCGGTTCACACCCCCGCGTTTCGAGGATTAATTGCGACGGAGGCGTCGGCGCCGGTGAAGCTAGATTTGACCGGCCCGCCGCCGAGCCCTAGAATCGATCTTGAGATCACTCTCCTATGACGAAGACATCCATGCCGCAGCCGGCTGAGTCTGATCGTCCGGCACCCTTGCCTGCCTGGGCGCGCAGCCGGCGGATCTTCGGCCAGTTTGTTTTCGCCGTGTTGCTGCTGCTGGCAGCAGGCAGCGGAGTGCTTGCGGGACTGCTATTTGTTTACTCGACGAACCTGCCCAAGGTTGCCGAGCTCGAGAACTATCGGCCGGACGTGATGACCCAACTCTACGCGGACGACGGCACGCCCATCGCGAGCTTCGCTCTCGAGCACCGCGTGATCGTCAGCTACGATCAGATTCCCCAGGTGATGCGCGACGCTGTGCTCTCCATCGAGGACCGCCACTTCGAGAGTCACGTCGGAGTGGACGTGATCCGCATCGTGCGCGCGGCCGTCACTGATCTACTGGAGTGGCGCGAGGCCCAGGGGGCCAGCACTCTGACGCAGCAGCTCAGCCGGCGTCTGTTCCTGAGCCCGGAAAAGAACTGGCGGAGAAAAGTCGAGGAGGCGCTGCTCGCTATCCAGATCGAACGCCACTTCACCAAGCCGCAAATCTTCACCATGTACGCCAACCAGATGGAACTCGGTTATGGCAACTTCGGATTCGAAGCGGCGTCCGAGTTCTTCTATGGCAAGCACCTGACTGAGCTGACTCTGCCCGAAGCCGCTATGCTGGCCGGGCTGCCCCAGAATCCAAACATCTATTCGCCCATCCGGCATCCGGAGCGCTGTATCGAACGCCGCAATCGCGTGCTCGACGCCATGCTCGACAACGGCAAGATCACTCGCGCGCAGTATCGGGCGGCGCGCGCGGCGCCACTTGGGCTCAACATCCAGCACTGGAACAACAACGTGGCGCCGTATTTTGTGGAGGACGTGCGCGAGTTCCTGGAGAAGAAGTACGGCGAAGAGGCCGTCGAGCAGAAAGGATTGCGGGTCTACACCACGGTGGACCTGAAGATGCAGCGTGAGGCCGAGGAGGCTCTGCGGCAGGGCTTGCGCAACGACGACAAGACCCGCGGCTGGCGCGGGCCCGAGAAGAACATCCTCAAAACTCCGATCGCTGGAGCCGACGGCCAGCCGGTGACGCTCGAATCCTATGTGGACGACGACTGGCACGGCGCGCCCGATCCGGACACGATGGAACACGGCTTAGTGATGTCGGTTACCTCCGAAGGCGCGACCGTGCGGTTCGGCGACTACAGCGCGCATCTCACCCCCGCCGACTTCGCCTGGACGCACAACCCAGACGCGCACGATATCTTCCTGCCCGGTGACCTCGACACGTTTCTCATCAAGTCCGTCAAGGGGCGTGCGGTGCAGGCGAAACTTGATCAGATTCCAGACGTGCAAGGGGCGATGCTGGTGCTTGACAATCAGACCGGAGCAATCCGGGCCATGGTGGGCGGCTATGACTTCAACACCAGCAAGTTCAACCGCGCGGTGCAGGCGGAGCGCCAGGTGGGATCGTCCTTCAAGGTTTACGTCTACGCTCAGGCCTTTCTGGATGGTCTGAAGCCTTTTGATACCGTCGTCGACAGCCCCATCAGTTATCCTTCTGCTGCTGGCATCTGGGCGCCGCACAACTACGACAACAAGTACGAGGGCAGCATCAACCTGATCCGGGCGCTCGCGGAGTCGCGCAACGTCCCGGCGGTGCGGCTCCTGGCGCATGTCGGCATCGATCAGGTCATCAAGCTTTGCCGCCGATTCGGCTTGACCTCGCGCCTGGTGCCCAATCTGCCGCTGGCGCTCGGCGCCTCCGACCTTACGCTGCTCGAGCACACCTCGGCCTTCACCACGTTTCCCGACGACGGCCTGCACATCGCGCCGCGCAGCATCGACCGTGTGACCGACTACGACGGCCGGGTCATCGACGAGTTCCGGCCTGAAGTCACCGACGTGCTGCCGGCGCCGATCGCGCGTCTGATGGTCTCCATGTTGCGAGAGCCGATCGAATACCCCACGGGTACCGCTGTGCGCGCCCGGACGCTCGCCGCCAAGTACGACATCGCCGGCAAGACAGGGACAACCAATGATTTCACCGATGCCTGGTTCCTCGGGTTTTCGCCCTCAATCACCTGCGGCGTCTGGGTCGGGTTCGACGATCACCGCACGCTCGGCGACAAAGAAGAAGGCTCGCACGTGGCGCTTCCGATTTGGATGCAGTTCATGAGCCAGGCGCTTGCGGAACAGCCGCCTGCGAAGTTCACCGATTCCCCCGTGCTGACGAGCCCGCAGGTAGTGGACCAGATTCTCGCCAGCACCGCAACCGAATCGGTGCTCGCTGAGCGCCGCGGAACTGCGAATCCGGTGACCGCGTCGGCGGCCTCCACGGCGAAGACGACGCTGCCCGCAGTGCCGGCCACAGCGGACACGACCAAGGCGGTGCGTGCGCCTGACACGTCCACGCCGCAACCGTAGGCGGCTTGCTGGTTGCTTTCGGATTCCCAATCGGAATTCCGGCATCCCCGGTCAATGTCGAGCGGACGCGCGAAGCTTCCTAAAGTGGTCGTAGCCACGCGTCTCGAGTGGAACCTCTCGTCCGTCGGAGCGCACCAGCGTCAGGCGGTGCGCCGCCGTGATTCGCCCCACCTCGCGGACGCTCGCGCCGCCAACGCTGCCAGGCATTCGCGCGGCGCGCGAAGCCGACGCGGTGAAAATCAGCTCGTAGTCCTCGCCGCCATAAAGCCCGAGTTCAAGCGCATTGCGTGTCAGGCCTCCTGACGGGATGGGAAGTTGATCCTCGCGGACCACAGCGCCGCAACCGCTCGATTCGCAGAGCCGCGCGAGGTCAGTCGCGAACCCGTCGCTTACGTCGATGGCCGCCGAGGCGAGTCCCTGTCGAGCAAGAGCGACGCCGACGCTACAACGGGGCTCGGGATAAAGGTGCGCCGCAAGGGCCTGTTGCTTCTCATCGCGCCCAATCCCGGCTTTGCCCCTCGATCGCGCGACCCAGGTGGACGGACGCGCACTGCCGCGCAGCAACTCGAGTGCCAGAGCCGAAAGGCCCAGGCGTCCGGTCACATAAACGCGGTCACCTGGACGTGCGCCGGAACGAAGCAAAGCGCGTCCGCGCTCCACTTCGCCGATGGCGATCGTGTCAATTGTTGCAGCGCCGTCCGCTACAGCCGTGTCGCCGCCGATCAGTGTCACTCCGAATCGTCTGGCGAGCGTCCCTAATCCATCATAGAAAGCGGCGATCCAGGAACGCATGAGGTTTCCACTGAGAGCGAGTGAAAGCAGCGCGAAGCGCGGCTTCGATCCCATCGCTGCGAGATCGCTCAGCGCCCTCGCCAATGCACGATGACCGATGGCTCGCGGCGGATGAAGATCGAGCCGGAAGTGAACGTCCTCGATGGAGAGATCGGTGGTCACGACCAAGTCGCGGCCGGCCGGTGCGCGTAGAAGCGCAGCGTCGTCGCCAATGCCAAGATCGAGCCCGCGTCCGCGCACCGGCCAGTGGCGGCCGAGCCAGCGGACGAATTCAGCTTCGCTGCGGAAAGGCACGGCGACTCCTCAGGTGCGGCTGGTCCTGCTTTGTCCGGGCCTGCCGTCCTGATCCGAACGCCGGCGGTGTGTGCGGGCACGCTCGGCCTTGATTATAAGGCGTGCCTGCACTGCGGAGCTTTGCAACTCGCGCAGCGCGTCGCTCGAGATCCAGCGGGCGCTCGGCAATCCTATGGCGTGAATCCTGCGCGCCCGCTCGATGGCAGCGCGGTTCAAATTCTGATTCCGCTTTCCGATCTCCCGCAGCGCCCAATTCACGGCCTTCTTCACGAAGTTACGTCCGTCACCGGACTCACGCTCGATCGCGCACAGGAATGGCGCGAACTGCGTGTCGGGCGCCTCGCGGTCGTGCCGCGCCAGGGCCGCCATCAATGCGAATCCGGCGCGCTTCTCGAACTCGGCTCCGCGCCTGCTCCATTCCATCGCCTTGCGCCACGCGAACCGCGTCTTGTCAAAGAGTTCGAAGCAGCAGTCGTCGCAGATGCCCCAGGAATCGAGGTCACGCACCCAGCGCTCCATCTGGGCGACGGAGACTCGCCCGGGCTCGTCGACCATGGGCGCGAGAAAACGGGCTTCCGATACTTCCGTAGCCCAGAGCTCCAGCGCCAGATCATGGTCCTTGCCGATTTCACGCGCCAGCCGGCGCAATTGCGGGGTGGCGACGCCCAGCGCACGATTGATGGGCAGCGCGAATCGCACCATGCTCGCGGTAACGGCCGGATTTGCGAAGGTGCGAAGGCGGGCCAACACATCGCTTGCATTCATGGGCTCGGAACGGATTGCAGCCAACCTCGCCGCTAAGAAACGATCCTGGATTAC
This sequence comes from Terriglobia bacterium, assembly GCA_030038235.1. Taxonomy (GTDB): domain Bacteria; phylum Acidobacteriota; class Terriglobia; order UBA7540; family UBA7540; genus Gp13-AA77. Next base: position 22,305 of record JASHPE010000020.1, on the reverse strand, counting down.
GGCTTGATCTCGATCAAAAGCACGCCGTGGGGCGGAACTTGAGCGGAGAATCCATCTGCCTGTCTGCCGCGATCGGCGTGCGCCCACAGGTCACGCACGTTCAGCGGACCGTTGAGGCCGAGGTCCTTCCAGTTCACGGACAGAGTCGCCGCCGCGTCCCCAAAGTTGACCAGGGCCACCGCCTGCGCGCCGCCCGAAAGAGGTCGCGCCCACTCGCCGAAATTGGCGTTGAAAGCCACGCGATGGCCCTGCTGGCCGAGTGGGTTCTGGTCCACGGCGATCACCTCGCGATTCTCCAGCATGTCGAGAGTCTCGCGCGAGGCATCGCGCAGGTCGTTGCCCGCGAGCAGAGGCGCCGCCAGAATGGCCCACAGCGACATGTGGGTGCGATACTCGTCGGCGGTCATGCCGCCGTTACCGATCTCCAGCATGTCGGGATCGTTCCAGTGACCCGGACCGGCCCAGCGCTCGAGCCCGAACTGGTGCGTCACGATTCCCATCATCGAGTTCCAGTTGTCGGAAATGTCGCCGGTCGTGCGCCAGAGATTACCGCCCACCGCGGCGCCCCATTCCCATACCGCGTCGCGCCCGTACTGGCACAGGCTGTAGACGATCGGACGTCCGGCGGCGCGCAGCGCGTCGCCCATCTTCTGGTAAACGGCCTGCATGTCGTCATCCTGATAGATCTTGCCCGCGCTGCACCAGTCGTATTTCAGATAGTCTATGCCCCAGGCCGCGTAGGTGCGCGCGTCCTGCGCTTCGCGGCCGTAGCTGCCCTCGTAGCCGGCACAGGTCTTCGGTCCCGGCCCGGAGTAGATGCCGATCTTGAGGCCTTTACTGTGGACGTAATCGGCGAGCGCCTTCATGTCCGGGAATTTGTCGTTCGGCCGGATGTTGCCCTGGGCGTCGCGCGTTCCCTGCCAGGTGTCGTCGATGTTCACGTAGACGTAACCTGCGGCCTTCATGCCGTTGCTCACCATAGCGTCGGCGATCTCGCGCACCGTTTTATCGTCGATCTTGCCGGCGAAATGATTCCAACTGTTCCAGCCCATCGGCGGCGTGCGAGCGAGTCCGTTCGCGGGCACCGGATGGAGCGCCGGCACCGGGATACGCTCGGGCCAGTTGGCCGCGACCTCGGCGGCGGTTGCGTGGCGCGCGGTCAAGTGCAGCGGGACATCGCTGCGCGGGTTCGGTGCGGAAATCTCGAGCGCGTCACCCGTGATCGTTCCGCTGTACGAAAGCGTGCGCGATCGCTCACCGAAACTCATCTGAACGTCGAATGAGAATTGGCTGCCGTTCACCTGGCCGTTGACGATGGCAAGGTCGGAGGAAGAGCGGGACACGATCCCCGTCAGCCTGGACCCATCCTGCCTGAACCGGAACATCATCTGGATCTTGCTGCCGTCCGGGCGCTGTCCGGTCGCCGTCCAGTCGCCGGTCAGATCGGCGGCAAGTGCCGAAGGCGCTGCCACCAACAGCAGAACGAGCAAGCATCGCTGAAGAACCGGTTTCATCGCTCCACCTTTTTTGACGCCCGATTTTGTAACCGATAAGAGTATCGTCATGAGAGCGGGTTTGCAAAGGAGGCCTCGGGCGGGACTCGCCTAGGTGACGATGTCTTCACCGCCGTCCACCCGGATCACGTTGCCGGTCATCCACTCGGTGCGATCATCCATCAGCGCGGCGATCGCTCGCGCGACGTCTTCCGGCGTGGTGAGACGACCGCCGGGATTGCGTATCCTCGCGAACTCGGCCAACTTCTCGATGCCGGGAATCTTGCTCGACCCCGGCGTCATCGTCACGCCGGCCTGGATGGCATTCGCAGTGATGCCTTGCGGCATCAGCTCAAAGGCGAGCTGGCGGATGTGCGATTCGAGCACGGCCTTCGCCGCCGAAACCGGGCCGTAGGTCGGGATCACGCTGTGCCCGCCGGCGCTCGTCAATGCGTAAATCCGGCTGCCGCGCCGCAGCATGTTGTGCCGCGTCATTTCCTGCACCCAGTAAACGAGATTGCTGCCCATTACGTCGATGGTCATCTCCATCTGCGCCTTCGTCACTTCCTGTGCGTGATCTTCGGAGAGATAGGGCTGCAGCGAACCGAACGCGATGGAGTGCAGGAAGACCTTGATGAAGTGCTCGCCGGCCAACTGCTTCCAGCGCTCTTCCATCTGCTCGAACACGCGGGCACGCTTGTCCGCGTCGGCGGCGTTGGTGTTGAAGAAGAGCACGTCGCGGCCGAGCGCGCGAATCTTGTCCTGGATTTCCTGCACGTGCGGCATGGCCGTGCGCCGGTCGAAGTGCACGCCGAAGATGTTCAACCCGGTGCGCGCCAGCTCGATGCTGGTCGCCTCACCAAATCCGCTCGACGAGCCCACGATCAGGGCCCAAGGCGTTGCTGACATCAATCCTCCTCATCGTGCACTGGTCGATTGTCGCCCAGATTGACTCGTTGAATCATCGGATCATTGACTCAATGACAGAAGCCACGGTCCGCGGGCAGCATGGAAAATGCGCCAGTGAGTCAATGAGTCAATCGATCAATGAATCAATCTGCGAGATCTCCTCAACGACAATATGTCTCTCGCTTTCCCCGCCATGTTCGAGCCGAATCTCAAATCGCGGTACCGGCGCGCTCGCGCGCAGCAGCTTCTCGCCCCACTCCACGATGACGGTCGCGTCCTCAGCAAGCAACTCGTCAAGACCCAGCGACGCCAGTTCGCGTCCGCTCTCGACGCGGTACAAGTCGAGGTGATAAACCTTGCGCCGGCCCGCGTACTCGTGCACCAGGGCGAAGGTCGGGCTATTGACCTCGCTCTCCGCAGCGGCGTCCAGGCCCGCCACGATGCCCTTGGTCAGAACCGTCTTGCCGCTGCCGAGCTCGCCTTCCAACAGCACCAGACATGGAGGCGAGAGCAGCACAGCAAGATCACGTCCGAAGGCCAGCGTCTCGTCCGGAGAATGAGTAACGATATCACGGCGCCGCCGATGCGAGGCCGATGTTGGCGGGCTCAGGCTGTTCGCTGGATACACGTCCCTGCTCAATAGACTTCCTCTCGGACTACCGCTCCGGCCTTGCGGGCCTCAGGCTCCGGCGGCGTTGTCAGAGTCCGGAGCGCGTCCGGAATGCGATCCAGCAAATCGCCTGCGAGCATCGAAATCTCACCAACTTCCGCCGCTGCCAAATCGCCCGCGAGTCCGTGGACGTAGACGGCCGCCGCAACCACTTCGGTCAGCGGCCGATCATGGAATGCGGCCAAAAAGCCGGCGATCAAGCCCGTGAGAACGTCGCCGGTGCCGCCCTTAGCCATGCCCGGATTGCCAGTGGGATTCACCCAGACAACGCCCTTCGGATCGGCCACGAGTGTGCGAAACCCCTTGAGCACCAGGTGAACGTGGTGCTCGCCCGCGAAGCCGGTCGCCGACCCCAGACGATCGGACTGAATCTCAGCGACGCTGCGTCCGACGAGCCGTGCCATCTCCCCGGGGTGCGGCGTCAGGACGCGCACCCTTCGTCGGCCTGCGAGGCACTTGAGCGATCCGGCGAGCGCGTTGAGGCCGTCGGCGTCGATCGCCATGGGCAGATCGGTATCACGCACCAGCTCGCGCACGAACTCGACGGTCTCAGGCGCGCCGCCGATGCCGGGTCCGATCGCCACGAGCGATTTGCCCGCCAGCAGTTGTTCCATCGATTTGTCGTCCAACGCCTGCAACGCAATGCTGCCGGATTCGGTCTCGGGTAGCGGCGCGGTCATGAACTCGAGTCCCAGTCCCGCGACCACGGGCAGCGCGCTTTTCGGCGTCGCCACCGTGACCAATCCTGCGCCCGCTCGCAAGGCAGCGAGCGCCGACATCGCCGCCGCGCCCGTCTTGCCGACTGAGCCCGCGATCACCAGGACGTGACCGAAGTTACCCTTATTGGCATCAGGTCGTCGCGGCTTCGCGATCCAGGCGAGGTCGGCGGGCGACGTGAGGTTGAGCTTCAGCGATGAGTCTGATTCGATCGCCTCAGGCGGCGTGCCGATGTCGTGCACCACAAGCTCGCCTACCTGCTCGCAGGCTGGAGGCAGGACGTGAGCCAGCTTGGGCGTGGTGAAGGTGACGGAAGCGTCCGCGCGGATGCACTCACCGATCACGCTGCCAGTATCCGCGGAGAGTCCCGAAGGCAGATCGACGGAGACAACCGTGGGACTCGGGTGAAGACGATTGAGGTCGCGCACCACTTCCAGCAGGAAACCCTCGAGCGGACGGGTGAGCCCGGTGCCGAGCAGCGCGTCCACCAGGAGCGTGGCGTCCTCGAGGGTGGGATAGATGTCGCGCCACACCTCCGGGGACGCGACCATCTCGGGCGGTCCCGAAGCTTCCAATCGCTGCAGGTTAACGGCGGCGTCGCCGTGCATATCGGCGGGATCGGCCAGCAGCAGGACGCGCGGCTTCAGCAGCCGCTGACGGAGCAGTCGAGCCACGACCAACCCATCGCCGCCATTGTTGCCGCGTCCACAAACAATCGCGATGCGATGATTCTCGAGCGGCGAGTAGCGCCGCGTGAGAAACTCAACCACGCCGCGGCCGGCGTTCTCCATCAGCGTCAGGCTGGGTACACCGTAACGCTCCCTCGTGAGGCGATCGATCCGCTGCATTTCGGACGCGTTCAAAATCTTCATGATGAGCCCAGTTCACAGTCATCAGTAGTTGTCACTTTTCAGACCCGACCCGAAGGAACTGACAGCTGACGACCGAAAAACTGACAACTAACTTCCTTCACAACATCCACCCTCCTGCGACATTCAAAACCTGGCCCGTGATGAACGACGCTTCCTCGGACGCGAAGAAGCGCACAGCGGCGGCGATGTCGTCGGTCGAGGGCGGACGGCCGGCGGGAAAGCGCGCGTCGCGAATCCGCGAGGCCTCTTCGCGCGAGAGCGCCGCCTCGCTCATGATGGGTGGATTCACCACATTCACAGTGATCCCGTAGCGCGCTTCTTCGAGCGCGAGCGAGCGGCTGAACGCTACCATGGCCGACTTGGCCGCGGCGTAAGCGGAAATCCTGGCCTGTCCGAAAGCGCGTTCCGCACCCACCGCGCCGAGATTGATCACGCGGCCCCAGCGCGCCGATCGCATCACCGGCAGCGCATATTTCGAGGCATAAAAGACGCTGAAGAGGTTCGAGTCCACGATCGAATGCCATTCATCCAGGCGCGAGTCCACGACCTCGTTCCAGCGGAAGTCACCGACATTGTTCACCAGAATGTCGAGGCGCCCGAAACGATTCACAACCGCCTGGATCAGCTCCTGAACGCGCGCCGGATCTGTGACATCGGTCTGGCGGGCTAATGCGTCGGCGCCCACAGCCTGCAGACTGGACTCGACGCGCTGTGCCGCGATCCGATTCGTACGATAGGCGATGGCGACCGAAGCTCCGGCGCGTCCCAGGCTCAAAGCGATCTCCGCGCCGATGCCACGCGAGCCTCCCGTTACCAATGCGACTCGCCGCTGAACGCTCACAGGTCTACCTCCGCGGACGGTCCTTCAGGCGGGGGATCTCCAAGCCGGAGCCGCGCAAGGGTGAGGCCGCAAAGAAATCGGCCAAACTCCCGGTTCGCTTCGCGACTGTCCGCCGTGCGCGCGCTTGAGTTCTATCCATCGACTTGCTGACCCTCGTATTCGATTTGGCCACGATACGCCCTCATCCGCTTCGGCCCTGCTTTTCCTGAACCCTGACCGTTGGCCCTGATCCCTGATTACGCCAGGTTTTGTGCCTGCGCCACGACCAGCGTCATATCGTCCTGCAGTTCCGGGCTTCCCGTCCAGTCGCTCACGGCGCGATAAATCTCGTTCATCATCACTTCCGGCGGCGAGCTGCGCGCGCGTTGCGCCACGTCAAGCAGACGTTCTTCGCCGAATTCCTGTCCATAATTGTTTTCGGGCTCGGTCATGCCGTCGGTAAACGCCAGCAGCATGTCGCCGGGCTCGATCTCGATTTCGGTTTGCTCGTAGCGGACGGACGGGAACAGCCCGACAACTGTGCCGCCGCCTTCCAGCCTCTGGATACGATTCTGCCGAAAGAGCACGGGTGGCAGATGTCCGGCGTTGGTGTAAGCGAGCTTTCGCGTGGCGCTGTCGTAAACGCCATAGAACAGGGTGACGTACTTCTCGCGCGGTGTGCTGGCATAGAGCTGGCGATTCAAACGGCTGACGACTTCGGCGGTCCCCGCGGCGCCAAGCGCAGCCGAACCGTTGTGGCCGTCGTAGAACTGCGCGTGCAGCGCGGATTGAAGCGTCGCCATCAGCAGCGCCGCCGAGATGCCCTTGCCGCTGATGTCGCCTACCACCAACGCCACGCGTCCGTTGTCCAGACGGATGAAGTCATAATAGTCGCCGCTCACGGTTCGCGCCGGCTTGCAGAGGCCGTAGAGCTCGAGACCGGCGACTTCGGGCGCGGCCTCGGGAAACAGCCGGTTCTGCACCTCGCGCGCGATTTCCAGCTCGCCTTCGAGCCGCGTCTTTTCCAGCGACTCGCGCAGCAAGCGTTGGACCGACGCCGTCATGCCGTCGAAGGCCTCGCCCAGCGCGGTCAACTGATCGTGCGCGGGCAGATTGATGCGATGTGAGAAGTCTCCGGCCTTCACGCGCTCCGTGGCCTCATTGAGTTTGTCGACGGTGGTGGTGATGGAGCGCGTAAGCCGCCAACCGATGATCAGCGACACCAACTCGATCACGAGGAAGATCACACCCAGTACCGCGAAGGCCGTCCAGTAAAGAGAAGAGTACTGGCCCAGGCTTGAGAGGATCTGGCGATTCAGGGCAACCATCCGCGAACTGACGGAAAAGAATGCGCCGTCAGCATCCTTGTGCTCCGTCGCGCCCTGCCACATGGTGGGTTGCAAGGAATCGCCGTTGAAGACGGGCAGATCGAAGAAGGTTGTCTTGGCGGGGATGCTGAGCGACCTGGAGCTGACGGTCTCCATGTCCCCGTTTGGATTTTCGTTCGTGGTGATCTTGAAATTCGGTCCGCCGGCCGTGGCTTTCGCGACGCTGAGTGAGGTGGAACCTGTTCCCGCGGCCTTTGCGCCGGAGGGCCGAGCCGGCGTGTGCTCGAGAACCTTCTTGGGAGACACTGCCGCGATGGGCCCGATACCTTGCCCAATCTGATCCAACAGTTCCGGCGTGAAAGGCTCCGAGAGCGCAACCACTACGGGACCGGCCGGCGTTGCGGCACGATCCACGGCGCGCAATGCAAGATTGTTCTGGTCGAGAATGATTCCGCCGAATTCCTTGCGCGTGAGCCACGCAGGCACCGAGACGGGCTCCGCCGGAGACCGGTCTTGCAGATGGAAGGCGCGGTCGGCCTCGCCGATGCGCAGCGTGACCTCGAGCCCCGGATAATCGCCGGCGCGCGATCCCAGCTCGCTGACGGTGAAATCCTCGAGCTCATCGAGCGCGGTCTTGGGCGAATGCTCGGCGGCGTGTTGCCCCTGATTGCTGATTACCAGTCCCAATTGCTTCAGGTCGTTCGCGCGGTTCTCGAGCCGCGATACCACCAGGAACGAGGCAACCTGGCCGCTGTTCACAAAGAAAGCGGCGATGCCGGCGAGCACCAACAGCAGGACAGGCACGACGGCGACGAAGAAGTAAGTCAGGATCAGCCGGCGGCGCAAATGCCAGAGGAGATAGCGGCGCAGGAATTTGAAGAATCGGATGACGTAGTAGAAGGCGCACGGAATCGCCGCCAGCCAGAAGAGAACCTCAAGCGCTCCCGGAGCGCCGGCCCGCGAGACGCGGTTCACAATCCAGAGGGCCGCGCCATAGGCGAGGACCCAGACCGTGAAGCGGGCCATGCGGTGCCGCCGATATTCAGTTCGCAGAGAGTCGATCACGCGACACTGCTCCAGGCCGCGGCCGCGCGCGCGCACCAGCGAGGGGTCCCGCATCTTACCGGTAGAATCGCGTGGCAGTCAGGCGGGGGCGATTCCAACTTGCCCCATTCCATTGTGTCACGATTCACGGTATAGTCGCGAGCTTGACGTGGCACGGCCAAGATGGCCGTGCCACGGCGAAAGGTGATCGGATTATGAGCTTGAATTTGCTGGCCAAGAAAGATCTGGGCGCGCTGTTGCGTGAAACGGAGGGTGAGACGGGCGGATTGAAGCGCGCGCTCGGCGCGTTCAACTTGATTACGCTCGGCATCGGCGCGATTATCGGCACCGGAATCTTCGTCCTGACTGGACCGGTGGCCGCGACCACTGCCGGTCCGGCGATCGTGCTTTCGTTCATCGTCGCCGCTCTCGCCTGCGCCTTCGCCGGACTCTGCTACGCCGAGTTCGCCGCCCTGATTCCGATCGCCGGAAGCTCCTACAGCTACGGCTACACGACGCTCGGCGAGATCGTGGCCTGGGTGATCGGCTGGGCGCTGGTGCTCGAATACGCCTTCGGCGCGGCCACCGTGGCCGTGGGCTGGAGCGGCTACGTCGGTAGCCTCTTGCAGGACGTCGGGCTTCCCATACCGCCGCCGGTCGCCTCTGCGCCTGGCACGGACCTTGTGAAGTATCACGGTCACTGGGTTCCGGTCATGACCCTGGCCGCCATGAGCCCGAACGAGCCGGGCACGGTGAGCCAGACCGTCCTCAACACGCTGCCGCACGCGGTCTCGAGATTCGACTTGATGGCGCTCCTCGGCATCCTGCTGGTGACCGCCGTGCTGGCGAAAGGGATCAGGGAATCGGCCGACCTGAACACCGCCATCGTGGTGGTCAAGGTTTCCGTGCTGGTCGTGTTCCTGGGACTTGGGATCCAGTACCTCGCCGGCCACATGTCCATCAGCGCGCCCAACTGGCACCCCTTCATTCCGCCGAACACGGGCAACTTCGGCGACTTCGGCTGGAGCGGCATTCTCCGCGGCGCCGGCATCATCTTCTTCGCCTACATCGGATTCGATGCGGTCTCGACTGCGGCGCAGGAAGCGAAGAACCCGTCGCGCGACATGCCCATCGGCATTCTCGGATCGCTCGTCATCTGCACCATCCTCTACATCCTCGTGGCCATCGTGCTCACCGGCCTCGTGCCTTACACGCGCTTGAACGTGGCCGATCCCATCGCCATGGGCGTGGACGTGACCGGCGTCCGCTGGGGCAGCGTGCTGGTGAAAATCGGCGCCATCGGCGGGCTCACCTCCACCATGCTGGTGATGTTGCTCGGCCAGAGCCGCATCTTCTTCACCATGGCGCACGACGGGCTGCTCTGGAGCTGGGCCGGCAAGGTGCATCCGAAGTGGCGCACGCCTTACATCTCGACGATCGTGGTCGGCGTGTGCGTGGCGTTGTTGGCCGCGTCGCTGCCCGTCACGACGCTAGACGAGCTCACGAGCATCGGCACGCTCTTCGCCTTCACCATCGTCTGCGCCGGAGTCTGGATCCTGCGCCGGCAGCAGCCCAATCTCAAGCGTCCGTTCAAAACGCCCTGGGTTCCGTTCGTCCCGATCATGGGCATGTTCGTGTCCCTCGTCATGATGGTCTCGCTGCACCGGCTGACCTGGGAGGTCTTCCTGACCTGGCTGTGCATCGGCCTGGTGGTCTACTCGCTCTACGGGCGGCGGCACAGCAAGGTGCAGCAGGCGGCGCGCGGTGAGGGAGTCGCTACGCTAGCAGAGTAGCTTACGGCACAGGTCATTTTCGGCGCCAGGAACAGAAAACAGGAAGGCTACAATTCGAGAAATGACTTGACAATTATCTAAATTCCTGCCCACTTTTGCAACTGGGGGGCAATTTACCGGCAGGCGCTTGCACACGCGCCTGACATACGGAGGTTGCCCTGTGTCTCTTCGTCGATCTCCTTGCCGCGCGCCGGCTCTCCTCGCCGCTAACGCCCAAAAGTGCAGCGGATCCGATGTGATGATCGGGGCGACTGGTACCGGTTATCCGCCGTTCAACCGGGGCCTTGAGGGCGTTCTGCTGAACGCGAAACCGGTCGCCGAGCGGGCTGAAACACGGACGAACCCGGAATGTTTAACAAAACAGGAGGCTTATAATAATATCGCTCCGAATGCAGATTTGCCTGTAGCGCAGGCCGTCTGCGCCGCGCTTCTAATCCGGCTCCTTCAGGCTGGCGTGATACATCGCTTCCAGCAGGTCCTGCGTGTGGCCGTCGTAATCCTCATCGAGCGCCCAGGCGAAACTGCCGCCCAGGCCCTGGTCCCAGTCCGAGTACCACACGCGGTAGTAAGTGGAGAATCCGTCGTCGTAAGTGATGTAGCCGGGCTTACCATCGGTTCGGAGCATATAGGGCACGAGCGACGACGGGTCGTAGAACGTCTCCCATCCGAGGTTGTTGATGCGCTCCTTCATGAAGGTACCGTAATTCTCGGAGAGCACGGTGTTCGCGCAATTGGTGCAGGGTCCGAACAGATGCGTGACGTTCTCGTAGTAGTAGCCGTAGAACGGCGTTCCCATGTTCAACTGCGCGGGCGGCACGTGATAGGTGTTCACCCAGATTCCGATCGTCTGCTCCACGCTGCCGCCGGGCTGGCATTCGTAAGGCTGCGGATTGTGCAGATCGGGGAAGATCGGCGAATTGAGCTGGCCGTCGTCGGTCCAGGGTCCGGCGCAGTCGTACATGAGGATGCTGAACTGGTCCACGACGGGCTCGAGTCCCGTCACGTCGTAGTAGGGGCTTCCCCAGGGCGCAACGTACATGCTGAGCACGTAGGTGGGACTCGGGAAAATCGCGCGCAGGCCGGTCATCAGCTCGTAGAGCGTGTGCCGGTCGGTGTCGCTCCCGGGATATTCCCAGTCGATGTCCACGCCGTCGTAGCCGTAGGTGGTGATGAAGCGCTGCAGGTTCGTGAGCAGGTTGGACAGGACCACCGGTTTGGAGAGCGCCTCAAAGTCGCCGCCGAGCAGAAGCAGCACCTTGTCGCCGGCGGCGTGCGCGCCCGCGAGGAGCGCCGGCTCCAGGAACCCCGAGGGCACGTCGAGGTATCCATTGCCGTTGAAGCTGACTCCGGCGTGATTGATCTGCGTCAGCTTGCGGAAGGGAATCTGGGCCGCGCTGTAAGGCGGATTTTGTGTGCGGCTCCAGTAGCCGTAATCGCCGATGACGCGCTTGGTGAGTTTGCGGCTGCTGTCTTGGCTTTGGCCCCAAGCCGCCGGGACGCTGCCGATAAGAATCAAGCCGGCGAGAATGAGGAAGCTTGTGGAGAACTGGCGATGGCGCTTCATGATCGGACCTCCGTCAGGCGGCGAGCCGCCTCGAATTGTCAATTGAGCGATTATATGACAATCCCAGGGCGATGTTAGGATCGATCTTATGCGGAACACCAGGTCCGGGAATCTTCTTAGACGGCGAATCCGGCCGCGGCCGGCACTGGGTCTGAGGATGCTTCCCGCAGCTCTCATGCTGATCGGCATCGCGGCGCTGGGATCGCCATGGGAATGGCGGGCTTTCGCGTCTCCCGCTCCCGGTGCAGGCATCCTGCCTGCGATTCCGTCGGGCGACCACGAAGCTCAAAAGCACGAGACGCGTAAAGCGACCGGACTTATTACCGACGTGCAGGCCCAGCAGATCAGCGTGCAATCGAAGGACGGCGACACGCTGGTGCTGACCACCTTCGAGGACTACCGCGATCGCGTGACCGTCGGCTCACAAGTGACGGCCTTCTACTATCCCCAGGACAACGGCAATCCCGTTTTAAAATCGCTCGACTATCCGCTCGAGGTGCTTTTTGCCCCGGTCGGTACCCTCGCGAGCCGGATTCATCGAATCGTTTTGCTGCCCAATTCCCAGATACCCGACGCCGACGGGCTCTACGACGCTGTCACCGAATATCTGCACACCACGCTCGGCTGGTACGTGGCGCCGTCGTATCTCGCCACAGAGGTGCGCAAGCGCGCCCAGCAAGGCAGTTCGATGCTCGGCGCGATGGACCCGCGCACGGGCAACTTTGATATGACGGCCTACCTTAAGGGCTCCGACAGCGTCATAGCGAAGGTGGCCTCGGGCACCCGCTCGGATGCCGTGCTCGAAATGAACGTGATCCAGACCGAGGCGGAGGTGAATCGTATGGAAGCCTCTTGGGACGGCGTCGACGAGCCCGTGGCCGGCACCGCCGTTCGCACGCTGGCCAAGTTCTCGATGTTTTCACATCGTGGCGAGGTGCCCGCGGCAACAGTGGAATTGAGACTCTGGGACGCGAGGGGCAACCTGCTGTGGAGGAACCGGCGGGGCTTGGCGCTGCTCGAAGTGATGAATGGCAAGGGCACCCGGACAGAAGATCGTCCACTGCCGGTCGTTCTGGCGGACACGCCGCGGATTCAGAGTTGGATGGAGGCTGCTTTCAAGTCGATTGGGCCCGGTGCGGCGCCGGGTGCGAAGCCATGACACGTCCGGGACGATTTTGGACTATGATGGGTGACGTTACTGTCGGCGCGGGCGCCGGCGGGTGGCAGATACAGGGTAAGAAGATGTGCAAGCGACTCTTGCTGCTGTTGGCTTCGACGCTTCTTTTTACCGGCATGGCCTCGGCGGATACCGTCGTCGGTGTGGTCAGTGACGCCATGTGCGGCGTCAAGCACCTGAAGGCGACAGCGGAAGACCAAGTCTGCGTAAAACGGTGCGGGGACGTGGGCGAGGAGCTGATGGTGGTGGGTCCGGAAAACAAGATGTACCGGACCGAGCAGCAGGCCAAGCTCAAGGGGTTCGAAGGCCAACGGGTGAAGGTCACGGGGAAGTTCGCCCCTATGGGCAAGGACATAGTCATGACCATCACGTCTGTGGAAGCTGCGCCTGCCGGCAGCGATTCGAAACAGGGGGACAAGTAAGTCGAAGGCATCGCGCCCGGGAGACGTGGGCCGCCCCGGCGCATGAGGAGTCTGGGGGCTCATGATCAAATCTACGAAAAGGAGATCGTCATGCAAAAGAAACTGTTGATGTTTGTGGCGGCCATGTTGGTTTTTGGATGCCTTTCCTGGGCCAAAACCTACACGGGCACGGTTAGTGACGCGATGTGCGGCGCCAAGCACGCTACCGCCAGCGACGACGCTGCGCAGTGTGTGAAGAAATGCGAGGATGGCGGCTCGAAGCTGGTGGTGGTGGCGAACGGCAAGGTCTACAACACCGACCAGCAGGACATGCTGAAGGGTCACGAAGGCGAAAGCGTGAAAATCACGGGAACCGTCAAGGGTGACACCATGACGATCACCAACGTGGCCGCTGCAGCCGCCGCCAAGTAGTCCGGACCTGTTCTCGCTGAAGCGTGGAAAGCAATGAGGTACACTGCGAAGGCCGCCCCGTGAGGGCGGCCTTCGCTTTTACTGGATCGTGAGCTCAGAGCCGCCAAACGACGTCGTTTTTCCCGACGCACTCTTCGACCAGCGTCGCGCCCGGCTGCGCGAGCGCTTGGAACAAGCCCGACTACCGTATGTGCTTGTCACGAAGCCGGTCGACATCTTCTACCTCTGCGGATTCAAGGGCAGCACCGGCGTGCTGCTGCTCGGTCCCAGACGCGCTCGCCTCTGGGTGGACCCGCGCTACACATTGCAGGCCCGGGAGCAGAGCCGCGGGGCCGACGTCATCGAGTCGCGCGAGGCTTTGAGCAAGGCAGTGGGCGCATGGCTCCGCCGCGCGCGCGTCGCAGCGCTCGGCTATCAGGGCGCTCACCTGACCTGCGCCGACTTCTCTAGGTTCCGGCAGGAGGCCAAGGGCAAGAGTTCCGGCCCCCGCTGGAAGTCGATCGGTGCGACGATGGACGAGTTGCGGATGGTCAAGGACCAATGGGAAGCAGAGCGCATCCGGCGGGCAGGCGCTCTGACGGCGGCCGTCTTTCGCGAGGTCCTGCCCATGGTCAAGCCAGGGGTGCCCGAGTGCGATCTGGCCGCCGAGTTGGAATATCGCATGAAACGAAGCGGCGCCGAGGGTCCGGCCTTCGAGACGATCGTGGCCTCCGGACCCCGCAGTGCCTGGCCGCATGCCCGGGCGTCCGGGCGGTGCCTGCAGGGGGGCGAGTTGGTGATCTTCGACGTCGGTGCTATACTCGCGAACTATGCGGCGGACATGACCCGCACCCTTTACCTGGGTACGGCAACGGGCCGGGCGCGCCGGCTCTACGAGTCCGTGGCGGCAGCCCAGCAAGAGACGGTTCAAGGCCTGCGGCCGGGGTTGCAGGCCGGCCAAGCCGACGCCATAGCGCGCGAGGCGCTCACGCGGAAAGGCTTGGCGGACTTTTTCACCCACAGCACGGGTCATGGCGTGGGACTCGAAGTGCACGAGCGGCCACGCCTGGGCCGCGGCGATCAGACTCCTCTGCCTGCGGGATCGGTGGTCACCGTCGAGCCGGGCGTCTACGTCGAAGGCTACGGCGGCGTCCGGATCGAAGATACTGTTCTAGTGGTCGAAAGCGGGCCCGAGGTGCTGACCCCGGCCGCCAAAGAGCCGTGGTTCATCAGCTGAGGATCGTAGGGGCGACCCTTGTGGTCGCCCGCAGCCAGCGCGTGGCGTTACAAAGGGGGCAGGCACAAGGCCTGCCCGTACGCCGTCGGCAGGGCAAGTCCGGAGACAATGGCGAATGGCTGAGAAGAAAGGCGCAACAGGCTCGGAGGATGGTTGGCAGCTCAAAGACATCCAGAAGCTGATCGATCTGCTGATCGAGCGGGATGTCGCCGAGTTTGAGATGGAAAAGGGCGGGATGCGTATCCGCGTGCGGCGCGGTGAGACTCGCGCGTCCACTCCGGCGCCGCCGACGATCATTTCCCCGGCCGTTCTTCCCCTGACGATTCCCGCCATTCCCGCGACACCGCCCGCGCCGGCGACTTCCGCCGTGGCGGACGCCGCAACGCCACCAGCCGTCGCGTCCGAAGCCGGAGCGTCTCCGGCCGAGGGTACGCCCTCCGAATCGAGCGACTCGCTTTACATCATCAAGTCGCCGCTGGTGGGCACTTTCTACGGGAGCCCGTCGCCGAACGCCGAGCCCTTCGTCAGGCCGGGCGACGCGGTGCGCGTGGGCCAGGTCCTTTGCATCATCGAAGCCATGAAACTGATGAACGAGATTGAATCCGAAACGAGCGGCGAAATCATCCGCATCTACGTCGAGAACGGACAGCCGGTGGAATATGGCCAGTCCCTGTTTGCCATCAAACCTTCGCTGAAGCGCTGACTCTTGCCGGGCCGCCGGCTGCGAACGTCGGATGTTCAAAAAGATCCTGATTGCCAATCGCGGGGAAATCGCCCTGCGGGTGATTTGCGCCTGCAAGGAACTCGGCATCGAGACCGTCGCCGTGTACTCGGAAGCCGACCAGCATTCGCTGCACGTCCGCTTTGCCGACGAGGCCATCTGCATCGGGCCCGCGCGCAGCGCCGAAAGCTATCTGAACGTGGCCAGCATCATCTCCGCTGCCGAAATCACGAATGCCGAGGCTATTCATCCCGGCTACGGATTTCTCTCGGAAAGCGCCCACTTCGCCGACGTCTGCCGCACCTCGCAGATTACTTTCATCGGGCCCACGCCCGAAGCTATGCGGCTGATGGGCGACAAGAACTCGGCGCGAAACAAAATGTCGGAACTCGGAATACCGGTCCTGCCTGGCTCCGGGGTCCTGCAGTCGGAGGACGACGCCCTCGACGCTGCGGAGCGAATCGGTTATCCGGTGATGGTGAAGGCGGCAGCCGGCGGCGGCGGACGCGGCATGCGCGCGGTGCAGTCGGCCAAAGACCTGCCGCGCGCCGTGGAAACCGCGCAGCAGGAAGCGAAGGCCGCCTTCGGCGTGCCCGACGTCTACCTGGAGAAGTACGTGGCTTCCCCGCGGCACATCGAGTTCCAGGTGCTCGCGGATGAGCACGGCAAGGTGGTGCACCTCGGCGAGCGCGAATGCACTATCCAGCGCCGCCACCAGAAACTGGTGGAAGAGTCGCCATCGACCCAGGTGGACGACGACCTGCGCCGCGAGACCGGACACCGCGTCGTCTCGGCGCTTAAGCAGGTGGGCTACACCAACGCTGGAACTGTCGAATTCATCATGGATGAGAACCGCCGGCTCTACTTCCTGGAGATGAACACCCGCATCCAGGTGGAACACCCGGTCACGGAGATGGTCACCGGGTTCGACCTGGTGAAGAGCCAGATCGAGATCGCGGCGGGCCTGCCCATTGATCTGCCCAGCGAGACCGTTCACCTGCGCGGACATTCCATCGAGTGCCGTATCACGGCGGAGAATCCCGAAACGTTTGCGCCATCGGCCGGCAAGATTACCGGGTTCAACACGCCCGGGGGCACCGGCGTGCGCCTCGATACAGCCGCCTATGCCGAGGCCGTGATCCCGCCCTACTACGATTCGCTGATCGCCAAGCTCGTGGTGCACGGCTCGAATCGCGAGGAGGCCATCAACCGCATGCGCCGCGCGCTCGATATGTTCATCATCGAAGGGATCGCAACCTCGGTCCCGCTCCACCAGAAGATCATGGCGGACGCCGATTTTCGCGCCGGCAATTTCGACACTCATTATCTGCTGCGCTTCGCGCGCAATGGCGCGAAGGCGCTCGAATTGTGAGCAGCGCTCGGAATTCGCGCTCTTGCGCGGCTGAGCCGCTTCCATCCAAACCGATGTCGACATGCTCAAGCGAGTCCACGCGCCTTGTGCTGCCGCGGCTGTACGCGATCCTCGACGCCGAGCACTTGAACGGCCGGCCGCTCGAAGGCCTCTGTGAGACATTGCTCGGTGCGGGCGTGCGGTTGTTCCAGTATCGCGACAAGCAGGGCGCGTCGCGTCGGATTTTCGAGGCGACGGCGAGCCTGCTGCCCATGATTCACGCTGCCGGCGGACGATTGATCGTCAACGATCGCGCGGACGTGGTTCTGGTCGCGGGTGCTGACGGCGTTCACCTGGGTCAGGACGACCTGACCGCCGAAGAGGCGCGCCGAGTGCTCAAGCCCGGGCAGATTGTGGGCCGCTCGACGCACGATCTCGAGCAACTCCGGCTGGCGCACACTTCCACGGCGGACTACCTTGCCTTTGGCCCGATCTTCGGTACCAGCAGCAAAGCGAGGCCCGACCCTGCGGTCGGACTCGACGGCCTGGCGCGCGCACGCCAAGCAACATCCAAGCCGCTGGTGGCCATCGGAGGCATTACCGTCGAGGACGCGCGCGCTGTGATCGAGCACGGCGCGGATGCAGTGGCTGTGATTGCAGGATTGCTGGAGGCTCCGGACCTTGCTGGGCGAGCGCGGGAGTTCTTGCAGGCTCTGGACGAGTAGCGCGGTGTCATTGGAGCATGAAGCGGCCACCAAGATGAGGCTCTCGGTGTGCTCCGTGCCTTCAGAAGCTTCCAACACAGTGTTCACGGAGCCTCTGCGTCCTCGGTGTTGAGGCTCTGGCTCTGGGCCACAGACGACACTAAGTACAGAACGCGAATGGCCACGACTTTCAACGGAAAAGCCGCCGCAAAGCCTGACAGCGACCTCGTCACCGGCCTCGGCCTCTACGACGCCACCACCATCGTGATGGGGTCGATGATCGGCTCGGGCATCTTCATCGTCTCCGCTGAAATCGGACGCGAGGTCGGATCGCCGGGACTGCTGCTCGTGGCCTGGCTGCTCAGCGGACTCATGACCGTTATCGGGGCAGTCACTTATGGCGAGCTGGCAGCCATGATGCCGCGCGCCGGCGGGCAGTACGTCTACCTGCGAGAAGCCTTCGGCCCGCTCTGCGGATTCCTCTACGGCTGGACGCTCTTCCTGGTGATCCAAACGGGGACCATCGCGGCCGTGGCCGTCGCGTTCGGGAAATTCACGGGCGTATTCTTCCCGTGGGTCTCCGCCGCTAACATCCTGGTGAATTTCGGCGGCTTCACGCTGGCCGGTCACACCATTGCCCTCACCGTCTCGTCGCAGCAATTGATCGCGATCCTCTGCCTGCTCGGGCTCGCGCTGCTGAACGTCTTCGGGCTGCGCACCGGCGCCTGGGTGCAGAACATCTTCACCACGCTGAAAGTGGCGGCGCTGCTCGGCGTGATTGCCCTGGGATTTATCTGGCAGGGTGGACACGCGCTTGGGGCCGCCGCCGCAGGACCAGATTCGCAAAGCTTCTGGCAGGGCGCGCACTGGGACCTCGCCACGTTGACCATCATCTCCGTGGCGCTCGTCGGCCCGCTGTTTTCCTCCGACGCCTGGAACAACGTCACCTTCACCGGCGCCGAGGTGATCAATCCGCGGCGCAATCTGCCCCTCGCGCTCTTCCTCGGCACACTGACCGTCTGCGGACTCTACTTGATCTGCAATTTTGCTTATCTGCATGTGCTGACGTTCAGCCAGATCATCCATGCGCCGGAGGATCGGGTAGCGACGCTCGCCGCTCAACTCGTGCTCGGCGCCAGGGGCGCCGGCCTGATGGCGGCCGCCATCATGATCTCGACCTTCGGTTGCATCAACGGTCTCACGCTCGCCGGCGCGCGCGTCTATTACGCCATGGCCAAGGACGGCCTATTCTTCCGGTCGGTGGCCCGTGTGAATCGCAAGTATCACAGCCCGGCTGTCTCGCTGCTGTTCCAGGGCGTGTGGGCGGCGCTGCTCACGCTGACCGGAACCTATAACGATCTGCTGAACTACGTGATCTTCGCGGTGATGTTGTTCTACATTCTCACCATCGCCGGGCTCTTCTGGCTGCGCCATACTCGTCCCGACGCGCCGCGTCCGTATCGCGCCGTCGGATATCCGGTGATCCCGGCGATCTACATCTTGTTCGCGATTTTCGTCGAGTGGGCGCTGCTGACCCACAAGGCCACCGAGAGCCTGGCGGGGCTGGGCATCGTCGCGGTGGGAATTCCGGTCTTCTATCTGTGGCATCGCCGAAGCAGCGCCAAGGAGTAGCTTGAGGGTGGAAGATCCGGCGATCGCCATCTAAGGAGAAGGTCACAGTGTGGGAGATTCCATGCCGGTCCCCGGAGCACAGCACCGTATTCGCAACGTCGTAGGCGAGTGGGAAGACGTGCGCGTGGCGCCTCATCGTTTCGGGGGTGTGGAGTTCCGGCTGGGAAGGCGCGAATTGGGACACATCCACGCCGACAGCCTGGTCGATATTCCGTTTCCCAGGCCCGTTCGCGACGGGATCGTCGCCGCCGGCGAAGCCGAACCTCACCACGTCCTCCCGAAAACAGGCTGGGTCAGCGTTTTTCTCCATTCCGAAGCAGACGTCCAACGGGCGATCCGATTACTGCAGCGCTCGTTCTCTCTGGCTGTCGATCATCGGCGCCGCATAGTCAAGTAGCACAGCCACTCCTGGCTGCGCCTGTGACTGCTTCAACTCTTTGCTCGGCACAGCCAACAGTGGCTGTGCTGCTCACTCGACCTGGAAAGGTACGTTGCTCGATAACGTGCCGCCTCGCGTCACCACCTGGACGGTGCCACTGGTAGCGCCTGCAGGCACGGTCGTCCTGATTGCCGTCCCGGTGGAATTGACCGTGAACGTGGCCGGCACGCCGTTGAAGGTGACACCGGTCGCGCCTGTCAAATTCGTTCCCAGGATGCCGACCGTGGCTCCCACCGTGCCGTAGCTCGGCAGCGTCTCCACGAACGGACCAAGTCCCGTGCTGAGGCTGAAAACCGTGCCTTTGCTATTGGCGCCGCCCAGATCGGTTGTCCCGTAGAAATTCCCGTCGGTGTCCTGAACGAGCCCGGCACGGGGATGTTGACCGTTCGTGACGTTGAAGCTCGCGAGCGTGGTCAGCGCGCCCTCCGCCGTTATTTCGAAAACGGTCCCGCAGCCCTCACCTTTGGCGCAGGCGCTGTCGGAGCCCCCAAAAGCGGTGGTTCCGTAGAAGTTTCCATCGCTGGCTTGGACCAGCGCTGCTACCGGATACTCGCCGTCGGCGCAGTCGCTTTGCGAGCAGAAGCTGTAAAGGGTTGTGAGCGTGCCGCTGGTTGTGATTTTAAACACGGTGCCACATCCGTAGCCCTTGCACGAGCCGCCGGACACGCCACCCTGCGATGTCGTCCCGTAAAGGTTACCGTCCGTACCCTGGATCAGCCCCGCTTGAGGATAGGCGCCGTCGGTGCAGTTGCTTTGCGAGGGGCAAAAGCTGTAAAGCGTGGTGAAAGTGCCGCTCGAGGTCACTTTGAAGACCTGGCCGAAAGCATGAGCGCCGCCCCAGTAGGTTGTCCCGTAGAAGTTCCCGTCGGAGCCTTGAACCAGCCCGGACTCAGGGTAGGCGGGCCCCTCAAAGTTGTGAATGACGTTGAGTGTGCCGGCCGGAGTCATCTTGAAGATCGTTCCAGTATTGGTCCCGCCATCTTCGGTTGTCCCGTAAAAGTTGCCGTCCATGCCCAGGACCAGCCCTGCCAGCGGAACGGTCCCATTGACGCAGGGAGCGTGAGCACAGAAACTGTAGAGGGTCGTTACAGTGCCGCCCGGCGTGACCGCGAAGACGGTCCCACCCAGGAAATTGCCTGTCCCGCCATACTCGGTGGTCCCGTAAAGGCTGCCATTATTGTCCAAAAGCAGTCCGGCCGCGGGATTGGAGCCCTCTACGGGGTACCCCACAAAATTGTGCAGAGTGGTCAGAGCGCCGGCTGGCGAGATTTTGAAGATCGTGCCGCAACCGTATGCGCGGCAGGAAGTGCCGCTGCCGCCCTGGTAAGTTGTTCCGTAAAGGTTCCCGTCCTCGCCTTGAACCAACCCTCCATACGGATTTTCGCCGTTGGCGTCGTCAAAGCTGAAAAGTGTGGTGAGAGTCTGCGCCGGTAAGCTGATCGCTGTGGCTGCGCACAGCAGCAAAACGGCGTACGCCTGCTTCGTCCAATGAAACTTGCCCATCCTCTCTCTCCTTTGCGCAGTTAACCTGAATATGGCTCCGACAGGGTCAGTCGCATGATCGGTCATCGCCGAGAGTCCCCGAGGTGTAGTCAGTTGGTTCCGGTGCCGGTGATATTGAGCCGTTGCCGTCCCCCGAGAGCGCTGTCTGTGAAGAGTAACCCGGCCGTAAAGCTGCCCGGGGCCGCTCGAACAGTAGCTCACGCGGACGAAGAACTCAACCAGGTTAATGTGGTCCATGTGGGTTAGGGGTGGTTCAGTAAGAGCTTGCCTGACCCCTGGCGTGATTTCACACGTACGAGCGGGTTTGTTGGCCCGGACTCGACAAGACAACCGCGACCGTGGGCTCCCTCGAAGACTGGAGAGCGTGACGGATGACATGACGGGTTTTCGTTTGCGGGGAGTGCCATTTTGCCGCCAAAACCGGCGCAGCCGAACGCCTCCAAGCGCTTTGCCGGCGCTCGTTACTGATGAGTAAGAAAGCCGTTTCGATCGCTCAGCTTGAATCGTCATGTTGTTGACTCTACATGACATTCCCGTTCTGCACGGGGCGCGTTTTTGGTATTTCCACATTTCTCGAATTAAGCTCATGTCGCTGATTCCAAACCCCATTCCCGTTTCGGCCTTTTTGTAAACGTTGGTTTGTCATTTAGCCGACTTTTACTCACTCTAAAGAACATTCCAGCTTTGGTACGCGCCCTTACGCCCGCGTATGTTATTGATTCTAAGTAAAACGCATTTTGGCTCGTGGATGTTAGAGTGGGGGCGTTTTCGCGCGTTTTTTCGATTGTGGGTTGACTTGTGTTGGCTAGTGTGGCGCTTAAGAAGCGCGGAATCAGCCTGATACAGAATGCCAGGAAATCAGCTTTGTGAACACAGGCGACGCCCCTTAACGATGTTTTCTCAAAAATCGCGCTATGCCTCTGATTGGGCGCAACATTCCAGGTTTGGCGGGGCGCGCCCCGTGCGTTTTTCGGGGTGCTTTTTGCAATGTAGGTCAATCTGCAGAGGCTAGATTGCCAAACGTCAGTGCTGGCGCATGTCCCTGGCTGCGAAGTGTCAGGATGCGGCTTCGGCGTCCGTTTGAAAGCGGGCGGCAAAGCCGCACACTCGCCGCAGAGGTTTTCAATCTTCAGCCGTGCCGAAAGGACGGGAACAGACCTTGTTGCTGCGCACGGCTGAAGCTGCAAAGCCGGCGTGCGGCGAGGAGATCGACAAAGAGACATAGAGCAACCTCCGGAATGCCAAGGGCGTTGCAAACGCCTGCCGGTAAATTGCCCCCCGGCTATGAAGGTTAGCAAGAAACGAGGTTAATCGTCAAGCCATTTCTCGGATTGTAATATCCCTATTCACGGTGTCGGCGGCCAAGCTGTCGCGCATCCGTGAAGGACAATATGTGCGCCACGGTTTGCGCACGCACGAAAAGCGATGTCTGCGCCGCTCTGCGAAAGAGGGTCATCGAAACCGGGCGGATGGCCGTGGAGTGGTCTTATTCGCTCCGCAGCGCCTCCGCCGGAGATAT
>JASHPE010000228.1 GCA_030038235.1 Terriglobia bacterium | reverse complement strand
TCGGTTTCACGGTCGGAGTTCTGCCGCAGATCCCGGGAATCCCGGCGGCAATTGCGAGCAGCGACAGCCCCGCGCCGCTGTTCTCGTTCGTGGTCGGGTTCGTGATTTACTGGCTGCTGGCGAAAGCCGGAATGCGGCCGGCGGCGGTCGCGGAATCGGGGCTGGCGCCGGCCCAGGCCTTGAGCGCATGAGTATAGCTCTAAATGTTACGTGAGTTGATACGATTGACATGCGCCAAAGAGCCTGTGTAACGTACGGGTAACACTAAAGGAGCGCGATGACAGGGGAGAGCGTTCAGGCAGCTTGGGATTTGCTGAAAGAAGCCTATCAATATCAGATGGGCGGCGATTTTGAGATGGCCGTCGAGCTTTACAAACGCTCGCTCGACCTGCATCCTACCGCCGAGGCGTATACTTTTCTGGGTTGGACCTATCACTTTCAGGGCAAGTTCGACGAGGCGATCGCCGAGTGCAAGAAGGCGATCCAGATCGATCCTGAGTTCGGCAATCCCTACAACGATATCGGGGCCTATCTGCTGGAGGCAGGCGAGTACGACCTTTCGCTGCCCTGGCTGGAACGCGCTCTGCAATCCAAGCGCTACGAGTCTTACCATTACCCCCACTACAATCTGGGCCGGGTCTTCATGGCCAAAGAGATGTACGTGAAGGCGCGCGAGCACTTCGAGCAAGCCCTGAAGATGTGCCCCGACTACACCGCGGCGCGCGACGCCCTGGAGAGAGTCCGGCGCCGGGTGCAGTAGGCAACCCCACGCGTTTTCCCTTCCGCCTCCATCGTCCTGCCGTATAATTCATCTTCAATGAGATCACCATGCCCTCAGCCACCATGCAAGCGATCATGAAGCCGGCGCCCGCGCCGGGAGCCCAAGTCCGTCAGGTGCCGGTGCCGGAGATCGGCCCCCGCGACGTTCTGATCCGTGTGCGCGCCGCCTCCATCTGCGGTACCGACCTTCACATTTACAGTTGGGACCGCTGGGCCCAGCGCCGTTTGCGGCCTCCGCTGGTTTTCGGACACGAGTTCTGCGGACACGTGGAACGCATCGGCGACGAGGTCCAGGGCCTCAAGCCGGGAGAATTTGTCTCCGCGGAGATGCACGTGGCTTGCGGCCTCTGCTATCAGTGCCGCACCGGGCAGAGCCACATCTGCCAGAACGTTCGCATTATTGGCATCGATGCTGACGGGTGCTTTGCGGATTTTGTGAAGATCCCGGCGACGAACGTCTGGAAGATTGACCCGGCCATTCCTGTCGAATACGCCGCAATCCTCGATCCGCTTGGCAACGCCGTCCACACCGTGCTCGCGGGCGACATCGCCGGTATGAGCGTCGCCATCACCGGCGCGGGACCTATTGGCCTGTTCTCGATCGCCATCGCCAAAGCCTGCGGCGGCGGCCCGGTGTTCGTGACCGAGCCGCATCCTTACCGCCAGAAACTGGCGGTGAAGATGGGCGCGGACGCCGTGCTCGATCCCACCTCCATCGACGCAGTGGCGGAAGTGCTGAATCGCACTTCGGGCGTGGGCGTCGACGTGGTGCTCGAGATGTCCGGCCATCCGGACGCGTTGCGCCAGGGATTCCAGATGCTGCGCCGTGGCGGACGCATCTCGCTGCTCGGCATCCCCGCCAAGCCGCTCGAAATCGATCTCGCCAACGACGTGATCTTCAAAGGCGCGATCGTGCAAGGCATCAATGGCCGGCGCGTGTTCGACACCTGGTACAAGATGCAGGCCTTGCTGAAATCAGGCGCGCTGAAACTCGATCCGCTGATCACTGATCGCATGCCGCTGGCGGATTTCGACAAGGGAATCCACCTGCTGCTGTCGGGAGATGCGTCGAAGATACTTTTGTACCCAGACGGCTCGCAGTGAGTGCCGAAAATCGAAAAAGCGAAACCAGAAACTCGAAATTCGAAAAGCGAAACTCGAAAAGCGAGCTAGTCCTATAATTAGGGATCGGAATCAGGGCTGGGCGGTCAAATGGCTGACACGATAATCAGGGACTTCAAAGACCTGCAGGTTTGGCAAGTTGCCCGGTGCCGCCAGGCACGTGGCTCCCTATATGAGCTCCCCGACCATCTCACGACTTGCGCGGATCAGGGCTACTTGAGCGTGGCAGAAGCGCAAAGACTCGAAGCGCTCGCCTTGCGTGCCACCCAACTTCTGAACGGTTATTTGCGCTCGACGCTCGATCTGAAACGACGCGCCGCAAGCTAGCCGACCTTTTAGCGAGTTTCGCTTTTCGAGTTTCGATTCCCGCCGAGGAGGCCCCACGCGTGCCTAAAGCCCAACTGCAATATCTGACCGACGAGTTGAACAATCTTCGTGAGCAAAAGCTCTACCAGAAGCTGCGCATTCTCCAGACGGAACAGTTGCCCGTCAGCACATTCGACGGCCGCGAGGTCATCAATCTCTCCTCGAACAACTATCTCGGCCTGACCACTCACGCCAAGCTGCGGAAGCGCGCGATCGAGGCCACCGAAAAGTACGGGGTCGGCTCGGGCGCGGTGCGCACCATCGCCGGCACCATGAGCATCCACATGGAGCTCGAGGAGAAGATTGCGAAGTTCAAACACGTGGAAGCGTCAGTGGTTTTCCAGTCCGGATTCACCGCCAACGCCGGGACCGTCTCCGCGATTTTGGGCAAGGAGGACGTGATCATTTCCGACGCCCTGAATCACGCCTCGATCATCGACGGCTGCCG
>JASHPE010000227.1 GCA_030038235.1 Terriglobia bacterium | reverse complement strand
CCGCTCTCCTGGAACTCATTTTCCAGTGCATCGAGTTCCTGCTGCGCCTGGGCCTCGGCAGCCCGCTTGGACTCCACTTCGCTTTGCTTTTCCGCGATCTTAGGGTCGGCCGATGCGGCCGCCGAGGTGCCCCAGTCATGCGCTTGCTGAGACTGGAGCAACGCGAGCTCATCCTCCGCCAGTTGACGCTCCTCCTGGGCGCGCGCTACCGCCTCCCGCGCACCACTGAATCGGCGACGCCAGTACTCCTCGCTCCCTTTCGGCACCCCCGAGAGGTCGGGCTGGGCGGCTGGTTGGGTCGCCTTCGACGGCTCGACTTCAACCGAGTTTGGATCGCCACTTTCTCGACGCCGGTCGTCCTCAAGGTCCGAAAGGGCTTGTTCGTCTTCTTGAATCTGCTGCTGCTTCTGGTCGATGGAGGCTTGCAGCCGCTTGATATCCTCGCGCGAGTACTGCTGTTGCACGGCCTCGCTTGGATTGGGGTAATACTGGACCTGATTCTGACCCATCTCTTGCTGGAGCACTTCAAGTTCGCGTTTGTGAAGATCAAGCCGCTCCTGAAGTTCACCCTGGTGAGCCCGGTAATACTCCTCGCCGTGTTTGACGTCAGAGGTGCCTGCCTTGCCCGCCGCCGCTTCCGCCTCACCTTTTGTCTCAGGCGTTCCGAGGATGGTAAGGTTCCCGGCGGTTGCGGGCAGATTGTCGTTGGTGTATGCCTTGGCTGGCTTTTCCGATACCGCGGACTGCTCGGCGCGCTGGCGGCGCGCCAAGTCCCCGAGCGAGGGTGGCGGTGCGGACTCTTGCTGCTGGAATGTCGGCTCTGATTTGGACGACGGTTTGTCTTGGACCGGAGGGTTCGTGGCGTTCGCGTTCTGTTGGCTGGCCCGGCTTAGGCTACCAATAAGCAGGGTAACGCCCACAAGCAGCGTGATTTCAGCAGGGACGGGACATCTCCGCGGTGTCGCCATACTCGACTCCTGCCTGATTATCGTCCGTATGTCGCAAAACCTTTACTTGCAACGGTACTGAACCCCCTTTGCAAGCCTCGGGCGGATTAGTCGGCCTGTGTGTAATTTGTCTACACACGCTGTTAATCTCAACTTGCCAAGGCGGCGTCGGTGTATAATAATGATACATCTTACATGAAACTCGAACGTAGCTGCGCGCTGGCCAATTATTTGTAAGTAGCTGCAACAGCTGACGTTAGTCGATCATCATCATGGATTGGAACCGTGCCTGCCAGTTAGCTGATCCGGGAAGGTGTGAGGTGGGCGCAACGAAAGTCCTCGTGGTGGACGACGACCAAGGCAGCCGGGAGCTTCTGAGCGAAGTTCTGACGGCGAACGGCTACGTTGTCGCTTCGGTTGCGGACGGCTCCGCCGCACGCGACGAGTTGTCTCGCGACGGAGGCTATGAGATTGTGATCGCTGACCTGCGGATGCCGAACGGCAGCGGCTTGGATTTGCTGCGTGAGCTTCGAAGCGGGAAACGCACCCAAGACCTGATTCTGATGTCCTCATTCATGAGTGGACCCGAGAGGCGCCAGGCGTTGGCCCTGGGCGCCAAGGCATTGCTGGAAAAGCCGTTCAAGCTGGCCGAACTATTGTCTGTTGTCAGTGATCTGGCGGGACAAAGAACGGTGGGCATCAAAGCCTAAGGATGACCGGCGTCGCGACCAAACAGCCGAGAGGAGAAAACGATGGATGTATCGCAGAAAGTCATGGAAATCATCGCCCGGGAACAACATCTGGATCCCGGAGTGGTGAAGATCGATTCAACATTCGAGGAGTTGGGGATTGACTCTCTGGACGGCGTGAACATCCTCTTCGCGCTGGAAGAGGAGTTCAAGATCGACATACCCGACGCGGTCGCGCAGAACATGAAAAGCGTCCAACAGGTCGTGGACAGTCTCACCCGCGTGTTGGAAGGCAAGGATATCTCGGACCTGGTGGCCATGGCCAAGGGTGAAACGCAACCCGCCGCCCACTGATCTTGACGTTCTGAGGCTTAAATCGTGCGCAGAGTCGTTGTTACAGGGTTGGGTGTTTTAGCCGCGACGGGCAAGGATCCCGATTCCTTCATCACCAACCTGATCGAGGGCCGGTCCGGCATCCGCCGGATTCAGCAATTCGATCCCTCAGCCCTCAGTGTGCAGATCGCCGCAGAGATACCTGATTACAAAGGCACCGACTACTTTCCCGCCAAACGCCTTGACCTGATCGATCGCTTCACCGAGTTCGGACTGATCGCCGCCAAGCAGGCCGTGGAATCAAGCGGTGTCGAGGTCGCCGAGGAGGAACGTCCGCGTTTCGGAGTGATGATGGGTGCCGGAATGGGAGGCGCGCAGACGTACGAGCTGGGATACTGCAGCCTGTTCGCCCATGGCGCCACGCGCGTGCATCCCTTCACCATTCCCAAGAGCATGCACAACGCTGCAACTTCGCAGATCTGCATGGAATACGGCGCGCAGGGACCTTCGCTCGCCACATCGACCGCCTGTTCTTCCGCCGGGCACGCTATCGGCGAAGCTTACCGCCAGATCAAGTTCGACTTCGCGGACGTGATGTTGGCGGGCGGCAGTGAGTCTCCGGTGACCTTCGGAATCATGCGCTTTTGGGAGTCGGTCCGGGTAATGGCCACAGGAAATGGTGATCCCCGTCACGCTTGCCGGCCATTTTCGGCCGATCGCGAAGGATTAGTAATCGGCGAGGGCGCGGCGGTGCTAGTAATGGAAGAACTTGAGCGGGCAAGGCGTAGAGGAGCAAAGATTTACGCGGAAATAGCGGGCTACGGCCTAAGCTCGGACGCCGGCCACATCACTCAGCCGACCGTGGACGGGCCAGCGCGGGCCATCCGCATGGCCCTGGACGAGGCCGGACTCAACCCCGAGGATATCGATTATATTAATGCACACGGGACCGGCACCCGCCTCAATGACGTAACTGAGACGCAGGTGGTGAAGAAGGTTTTCGGCGACCACGCGCGCAACGTGGCCATCAGCTCTACGAAGTCGATGCATGGACATGCCATGGGCGCCACCGCCGCTCTCGAGATGGCTGCGACCGTACTCGCGCTCGATCGCGGTGTGATTCCGCCGACCGCGAATTACACGATGCCCGATCCCGAATGCGATCTGGACTATGTGCCGAACGAGGCGCGGGAGCTTCCCATCCGCGCCGCGCTTTCGAATTCGTTTGCTTTCGGCGGATTAAACGCAGTGCTCTTAGTGCGCAAGTTTGAATAGCTGTAGGGGCGGCCCTTGTGGCCGCGCCAGAACGTGCGCGAGCGATCGGGGCAGGCACGAGGCCTGCCCGTAAGACAAGCGGCCGGACCGACAACATGAAGAAGCGCATCGCGATTCTGACTCTGGGCGTGGGCGCCGGGCACCTGCGGGCGGCTTCGGTGATTGAAGGCGCGCTGCGGGACGGCGGCGACGATCTCGATATCCTGGTCGTGGACGCTCTTGACCTTGCCCGTGCCTGGTTTCAGTGGGTGTACGTGCGCTCCTACTGGATGATGCTGCGTTATGCGCCCGCCGCCTGGAAGAACCTGTTCGAACGCCGCAACAAGAACGGTCATCGCGCCACCGCCCCGCGCTGGGTTTTCCGCCTGGGTTGCGCGAAGGTGCTCGAACGCTTCCGCGCCTTCAGGCCGGAGCTGGTGATCGCCAACGAGGTCGGCGCCGTCGAGATTGCCGCGCTCGCCAAGCGTGAAGGCTGGTTTGAGGCGCCGCTGCTCGCAGTCCAGACGGATTTCCACGCCGAACCGCCCTGGGTGCAGGAAGAAGTGGACTATTACTGTGTGGGCAGCGACGAGGCGCGCGAGCAGTTGGTGGACTGGGGCGCGTCGCCGCACCGCATCCTGGTCTCGGGCATTCCCATTGACGCGGGATTTGCGGCGCGCACCGAGCGTCAGGACGTGCTGCGCGCGCTCGGGCTCGTCACGGGCAAGCCGGTGGTGCTGGTTATGGGCGGCGGCATGGGGCCGGCGCCGCTGGACGCGATCGTGCAGAACCTCGAGCGCTGCGAACTACCCCTGCAAGTAATTGCCGTCGCCGGCCACAATCGCAGCATGCGCCGCCGGCTGCTCAAGCTGCGAGGCCACGATGCCTTGGACCTCCACATCTTCGGCTGGACGCCGCGCGTGCCGGAATTCATGGCCGCCGCCGATCTGCTCATCACCAAGCCCGGCGGCCTGACGATGGCTGAGGCGATGGCAGCCGGAGTACCGCTGCTGCTCACCGAGCCGATTCCCGGACCGGAAGAGCGCCACGTGAAGTACCTTGTGGATCGCGGCGCGGCAGTATTCGCTCACGCGCTTCCTGAGATTCCCAAGCTTGCCTCAAGTCTGCTCACCAGCCCGGCGCGGCGCGCGCGCATGGTGCAGCGGCAACGCGAGCTGGCCCGGCCCGGCGCCGCTCACGCCATCGCCCAGGTCGCTCGCGCCCTCATGGAAAAGACGGGCTACATGGATCTGCTGGCGGCGGCCGCTCTGCCGCGCCCTTCCGGTGAGACTGCCTTCGTGATGTAGTCCGGTCGGGACCTGCTGTAGCGGCGCTCTGTGAGCGCCGCCCATGAGGAACTTGTCATCGAGCCGTCGTCATTCCCGCGAAAGCGGGAATCCAATTCAAAGATTTTCGCTGTGGATTCCCGCTTTCGCGGGAATGACGAGGTTCGAGAGCGTTTTCAACATTCTGATGGGCCTGGCAAACCCCAGAAAGGATTCTCTCGCCGATGCTGCGGCGCGTTCAGCGTGCGTTCGAACACGTAGTGATTGGAGGCTCGGTCCCGAGGCTCGTACGCTGGGGCGAAGGACTCCCGCAGGGCTTAATTCGACGCCTTCAGGAAGACGGCTTCGCTGAGACCGTTCGCTACGCCGCCAAGCATCAGAAATTCTTCCAGCGCAAGATCGCCGCGGCCGGAATCGACGCGCAACGCGTGCGCAGGCCCGAAGAACTGGGCGACATCTTCACCACACCCGACGATCTGCTGAGCCTTCCCGCCGACGATTTCCTGTGCCGCCTGCCCGATGCCGTCTATGAGACCACCGGAACGTCCGGCGCGCCCAAGCGCATCTATTTCGGCTACGACGAGCTCGACCAGGTGGCGCATCATGAGGCGGCGGCGATGTACAAGAACGGCGTGCGTCCCGGAGATCGTGTGGTCTGCACCTTCGACGGCGGCTATTGGATCGCCGGCTGGGTCACGTTTCTCGGTTGCAAGCAGATGGGGGTGTTCTGCTCGGCTACGGGCAAGCCTCACCCGCGCGAAATCTACAATCGCATGCCGCTTTACAAGTACAACGTCATCGCGGCCGATCCAACGTGGTTAGTCAGCCTGTCGGAAATCGCCGAGAAAGAGGGCACATTCCCCATCAAGCTGATTCTTGCGGCCGGCGATCGTATGACTGACGTCTACCGGCGTTACGTGGAAGACGTCTGGAAGGCGCCGGTGATTCTCGGTTACGGGTCGACAGAAGCCGGGGGCGGCGTAGGCATGGAGTGCCGGCTCCGCGATGGCTATCACCTTGATGAATACGACTACCTGTTCGAGATCGTCGATCCCGACGAGAATGGCTACGGCGAGCTGGTGATGACCACGCTCAATCGCCGCACGCAGCCGCTGATTCGCTATCGCATGCGCGACGTGACGCGCTTCGCCAAGGAGCCGTGCGCGTGTGGCGTGACGCTCGGACGGATCGAGGGCATCCGCGGCCGGCGCGACGAGATGGTGGTGATGGGGGCAGGCAATATGCACCCCGAAATCTTCGAGCGCATCTTGCATGACGTCGAAGGCATTTCGCCCAACTGGCAGGTGGCGGTGCGTCAGGAGGGATTGCGCGACATTTTGGAATTTCGGTTGGAATTGACTAACGGGGTGAATGCGGAGCTCGTCGAGCAGGCCGTGCGTCAGAATCTCGAAGCACGCTATCCGGAGGTTTGGGCCAATGAAGTTTGCGGGATGTACAACCTGAGTTTCTGCTATCTGACTCCTAACAAGCTGGGAGGAACGCGCAAAGCGCGTCGTCTTGTGGATGAGAGAAAGGATTAGACGGAGAGGCTAGAGAAGGAGTCATGAGCGTGCAAAGCGATCGCAGACGGGCGGCAGTGCTCGTTGCCGCAACTTTCGCGACGTTGGCGACGGCGAGGTTGGCCCCCGCACAGCAGGATTTCGAGGTCCTGATAAACTTCGACGGGACCAGCGGCGCTAATCCTTATGGCAGCCTGGTGCAAGGCCTCGACGCAAGCCTCTATGGCACAACCGCGTCGGGCGGAACAAGCACCAACTGCAAGGGACTTGGCTGCGGCACGGTCTTCAAGGTCACCCGCACAGGCACGCTCACCGGGCTTTATAGTTTCTGCGCCCAATACAACTGCACGGACGGCAATGGGCCTTTTGCCGGCTTGGTCCAAGCCAGCGATGGGAACCTCTACGGTACAACCGAGGCCGGCGGCAGCTACCAGGAGGGCACCGTGTTCGAGACGACGCCCAAGGGCGGTCGAACGACGCTGTATAACTTTTGCGCACAAACCGGCTGCATTGAGGGCGCCCAACCCTATGGAGGTCTAGTCCAGTCAATCGACGGGAACTTCTATGGCACCACCGAGGCTGGCGGGGCGAACGGTGCCGGGACGGTCTTCAAGATCACGCCAGGCGGCGTCCTGACAACTCTTTATAGCTTCTGCTCTCAAGCCAACTGCACTGACGGCTCCTACCCCTACGCGGGCGTAATACAGGCTACCGACGGGAACCTCTACGGCACAGCCTCGGAAGGCGGGGTCGCCGGTTACGGCACCGTCTTCAAGATGACGCCCCAAGGCAGTCTGACGACGCTGCACAGTTTCGACGGCACCGATGGCGCCAACCCCGAGGCCGGCTTGGTCGAGGCCGTCGACGGAAGTCTTGACGGGACGACGCTCGGTGGCGGGGCGAACGGATGGGGTACAGTCTTCGAGATCGCTCCAACGGGCACGCTGACCACGCTGCATAGCTTCTGCTCGCGCAGGAACTGCACTGACGGCAGCTTCCCTTACGCCGGACTAGTAAAGGCTACCGATGGGAATTTCTACGGTACCGCCTCGGGCGGCGGGGACACCGGTGAGGGCACCATCTTCAAGATCACGCCAGGCGGCATCCTGACTGCGCTGCACAGCTTCGACGGCAGCGACGGCGCCGAACCGACTGCCAGCTTGGTCCAGGCCACCAGCGGGGCCTTCTACGGAACTACCTTCTACGGTGGTAGCAACGACTCCTGCCGCGTTGACGATGGCTGCGGGACGGTCTTCGGCCTGAGTGTAGGCCTCCCGCCGTTCGTCGAAACGCTGCCCACCGCGCGCAGGGCAGGCGCTCCTGTCAGGATACTTGGGACCTATCTGGCGGCCGCTACCAGCGTTACTTTCAACGGCGTCGCAGCGACATTCAAGGTGGTCGCACCTTCCGAGATCGAGACCAAGGTGCCCTCTGGCGCCACAACCGGCACGGTTCAAGTGACGACTCCCAGCGGCACACTATCGAGTAACGTGCCCTTCCGGGTGCTGCCGTGACTCGACACCAAACGCCCGTGTTCTTTTCCGACTTCGACGGCACCATCGCCCAGGTCGACGTGACCGATGTGATTCTCGCTGAGTTCGCCGACCCCGCCTGGCGCGAGGTAGAGGACGACTGGGTGGATGGCCGCATTGGATCGCGCGAGTGCCTGAAACGCCAGATGGCGATGGTTGAGGCATCGGCGAAAGAATTGGATGCTCTGATCGACACCGTGCCCCTCGATCCTCATTTTGCTGAATTTCACGCCCTCATCCGCGAGCGCGGCATACCGTTTTACGTCGTGAGCGACGGATTCGACTACGCGATCCGCCGCGTGCTGCGGAACTGCGGCGTGGACGGCGAACTGTTGAACGGCTCGCACCTTTTCTCGAGCTCGATGCATGTGCGCGGACGCGGTGTCGAGGTGGATTTCCCCCATTGGCCCGAGGTCTGCGCTCACGGCTGCGCGACGTGCAAGCCGGAAGTCATACGCCGCGTGCGTGGAGATAATCGGCCGGTGATCTTCATCGGCGACGGGCTTTCGGACCGGTTCGCGGTAGAAGAAGCTGACGTGGTCTTCGCGCGCGACAGGCTGCTGGCTTATTGCCGCCAGCACCACGTGGCGTGCACGGCGTTTGAGACCTTTGCGGAGATTGACCAGCATCTTGGGGTAGGGGTCAGGGGCCAGGACTGGGTATCTGAAGTTCGTAGCGAGTAGGGAATCCTAGCGGACTGAGAACTGACAACGGACAACTAACCAAGGAGCTTCACCTTGCCGACAATGAACACGACCCGAACAGCAGAACTTCTCGAACTCGAGCGCCAATACTGCTCGTTCGGCGATACCGTCCATTACCTCGAACCGCCCAAGGTGTTCACCGGCTGCGACGGATCGTGTCTCTACGACGAGGACGGCACGCCTTATCTCGACTTGCAGATGTGGTACTCGGCGGCGAGTTTCGGTTACAAGAATCCGCGCCTCGCGGAAGCGCTGAAGCGCCAGATCGACCAGTTGCCCCAGCTTGCGTGCCAGTATTTGCACGCCGAGAAGATTGAGGTCGCGGCGAAAATCGCGCAATACTGCGAGAAGCGATTCGGCGTTAAGGGACGCGTGCAATTCAACGTAGGCGGCTCTCAGGCCATCGAAGATTCGCTCAAGATTGTCCGCAATTACACCGGCAAGAACCTGATGTTCGCCTTCACGGGCGGATATCACGGCCGCACGCTCGGCGCTTCCGCGATCACGTCCAGCTACCGTTATCGCCGCCGCTACGGACACTTCGGCGATCGCGCCCAGTTCATTCCCTTTCCCTATTGCTTCCGTTGCCCCTACGGGATGAAGCGCGAGACCTGCGAGATCTATTGCCAGGATCAGTTCGCCAAACTGTTCGATACCGAGTACAACGGCGTGTGGGACCCGAAGGCTCAATCGTGCGAGTACGGCGCTTTTTACATCGAGGCGGTACAGGGAACCGGCGGCTACGTGGTTCCCCCGCGCGAGTACTTCACGCGTCTGCGCGAGACCTGCGACCGGCACAAGATCCTTATCGTCGACGACGAGATCCAGATGGGCTTCTACCGCACCGGGACGTTCTGGGGGGTAGAGAACCTGGGTATCACGCCCGACATCATCGTGTTCGGCAAGGCGCTGACCAACGGCTTGAATCCGATTTCCGGGCTCTGGGCGCGCGAGGACCTGATCACGCCGGAGATGTTCCCGCCGGGCTCGACGCACTCGACGTTCTCCTCAAACACGCTGGGAACGGCGGTGGCGCTCGAAGCGCTGAAGATGATGGAAGAAGAAGACTACGGGAAACTGGTGAACGAAAAAGGCGCGTATCTGCTCGCCGGGCTCCGCGAGCTGCAAAAGCGGAACCGCGAGGCGATCGGCCAGGTGGACGGCATCGGCCTCGCGCTGCGCATCGAGGTCTGCCGCGAAGACGGCTTCACGCCGGACCGCGAATTGACGGATCACATCTTCGGTGAGGGATTGAAGGGCGATCTCGAAGCGGGCGGGCGCCGCTACGGCCTGGTGCTCGATGTCGGCGGCTACTACAAGAACGTCTTCACGCTGGCGCCGTCATTCACGATTACGCGCGAGGAGATGGATCTTTCCATCGAGTTGCTCGATCAGCTCTTCCGGCGCTGTGTAGCGCGTCGTAACTGATGCGCTGTTGCGGCGCTCTATGAGCGCGGTCTGAACGAGAAATCGGCGGTCATAGGCCGCCGCTACAGCAGGTCCGTCGTCAAAAAGAGCCGGTCAATCGCTGAGCCTGAACTCCCACCTTGTCGCGTCGTTCGGAAAGTTTTTCTCGCTCCACGCCCAGACGACTCTTGGAGAAAATCGGTACATCGCGCTTTCCTCGGAGATCAGGATCGGCATTTTGTACTTTCTCCGTGATAGCTTGTCCAACTTCGTGAGCGTTTGCTCATTCGAAATCTCGACCGCCTTACCTTCCATAATGACAGCGTCGTCCCCGGACTCGAGGTGGACCGAGACGGCGTTGTTGCGGGCGATGTTCTTGCCTTTGCGTGTGGATCGCCCGGTGCCGAAGTAGAGAGCGCCTTCCAGCCAGAATCCCCAGACCGGCATGGAGTGAGGACGTCCGTCGGGACACGTGGTGCAGATCCAATAATTCCGGGAGCGAGCCAGGCGTTTCTCCGCATGGCTCCACGGCAGGTACTTCTTGCGTGGCTTCAGGCCGTACACGGGAGGGACGCGCGGCAACCCGACGCTGACTGGCTTGGACGATGACTTCAAAGCGCGATCTGCACTGGTCTTCGGCATGGGCATTCCTCGTTGGGCAGCCCGTGCCCCGCGGATAACGACACTGGCGCTACAGGTTTCCGAGCTTCTGTTCGACGTCCTGCTGGAACGCCGTCTCCAAGGCCTCGGTGACCTTTCCCGGCACCGGCCACCTCAGCACCTTGCCCTGGCCCGAGTCGACCACTCCAACTCCTGCCACTTCGCGTGTGGTCGAGCTGATGAAGACCTCTTCGGCTCGCGCGAGATCGTCCAGCGTGAGCGGCTGCTCCCGCAGTTCGATCCCGGCGCGAGGCGCGATGTCGAACAGCACGTCGCGAGTCACTCCGGCGAGGCATCCGGAGGCAAGCGGCGGCGTGAGCACTCTTTCTGCGATTACGAGGAACACATTCGCGGACGTGCACTCGGCGAGCTCATCGTGCTC
This sequence comes from Terriglobia bacterium, assembly GCA_030038235.1. GTDB lineage: Bacteria > Acidobacteriota > Terriglobia > UBA7540 > UBA7540 > Gp13-AA77. Next base: position 3,733 of record JASHPE010000227.1, on the reverse strand, counting down.
GTTCAGAAGTAGCGCGTCGTCGTAGCCCTGCGCGCGAGCGCGTTCGGCAAGCAGCGAGTTCTGCGCCCAGGAGAGCATCTTGGCACCCGCCAGCACTCCGGCTGAGTAGATGGCGTGCGGCACGATGAGCAACCGGTGCTCGGCGGGCCAGGGCACAAGCTCTCGCGTGAAGACCAGCAGATCGGTGGCAGCTCGCGGGTCATCATCGGCCCAGATGCCGCCGTGGTTGCGCACGAACCAGACGCGCGCCATGCCTTCGGGACGATCGTTAACGCGCGCCAGCTCCGCAATGGCGCTCGCGACCTCCGACTCGCTGTAGATCATCTCGATGCCGAGCCGCGCGGCGTCGCGGGTCATGCGTTCCCAATGGCGGTGAAACTCGAAGGGCTGTCCGCGATAGAGCCGCAGCGTGGTGAACACGCCCCATCCGGCGAGAAGTCCAGCCTGGCCTGGCGACAGTCGGGCGTGGCTGAGCGGTACGATGCGATCGCTGTGGAGAATCAGGCGGTCCATTATTGACGATTGCTGATTGACGATTGACGATTGACGTTATTACCGGATGTTCTGCGAGAGATCGCGATGGGACACTACGACGGGGCAATCGAGAATCGTCAATCGACACTCGTCAATCTCTTATGACTGGCCGTGCACGGTGAAGGCGTAGTCGAAGCGCACGCGGCAACGTGTGTCGGGCGGCAGGTGGACTTCCGGACCGTGCGGAATCAGGACGTAGCCACCCAGCACTCCGGCCGTCGCCACGGAAGCGGCCGTCGCGGCGACGGTAACGCCCGCGACTTTCGGAATCACCAGCAGCCCGCCCGATCCGACTAGCGCGCCCGTTATCACGTTCCAGGAAAGCTGGCGTCCGCCCTTGAGAAGGCCTTCACTGTCCAGACGCATCTTGCCGGGATGCTCGAGCCCCGACAGGCGCGCCAGCACCGGCTCGGTTTCGCCGCTGGGCAGCGAGACCTCGTCGAAGCGGAACCCGAGCTCCGCGGGACGATGCAAGCGGCCGGCAGCCCGCACGCGCGTTACGTGCCCGTAGAGCAGCGTCCCTTGCGGCAACGCGATCTGGCCGTCCACATAAATCGCTTGGGTCAATTGGCATTCGACGGGATCACGCACCTGCGCCAGCTTGGTGTGAAGGCCCGAAAGCAGCGTGACGCTCGCTTCGGTTTCCGCAGGCACGGTCAAACCGGCTGAAGGCGGCGGCGTGCTGGGCGGATCACCGGCTTGTAGACGAGGAACACCTGCAAGCAGAACAGCCAGAGCCAACGTTCCGTATCGAAGCCCGATTCTCATACGAAGGCCCACCTCTCTGTCTGCCTTAGGGCAGCGCACCCTTGAAATCGAGGAGCTGCTGCCTCCGCCCACAGACCCTCCCCGCAGACTCCGAATATTATGCGTCCGAATGCAACTGAAAAGCAACACCCTTGGCGCCCGAAAGTGTTTGACGCGGCACGGCCATGCTGGTCGTGGTCATCGCGGGCGCGACGCCGGTGCCAGGTCAAGCCTGAAGGCAGACTCGTGGCGCTTAGACACCACTGCTCCTGCCCTTTGCGACAACGCAAAAGCGATGTTACATGGAGATGCAATGGTGCCGAGAACTGCCAGGCTATTGCGCTGCTTTTGTTACCCGGTCGGCCTGGGGCCCTTTTTGTCCCTGGACCACCTCAAACTCAACCGGGTCGCCTTCGTTGAGAGTCTTGAAGCCATCCATCGCGATGGCGGAGTAATGAACGAACACATCGGGCCCGCTGTCCTGCCCGATGAAACCGTAACCCTTCGTGTTATTGAACCACTTCACTTTCCCTTGAAGTCGAGCCACTTGCCATGCCTCCTTCGCTGTTAGTGCGTCCGAGTACGTTCCCCCAAGGCACGGAGCTTTCGCAATGCCGTCTCCCGCAACGGGGTCTGAGTCGTATGCGGGAACCGAAAACTGCACTGGCCCCCGGCGCAATTCAATACACGAATTCGACCGTTGTTGTCAAGGGGTGAATCGCACGTTAATGTATTATAGGTCGCGGCGAGCAGCAATCCGCCCTAGTCCCGGCGGGAAACGGCTCAGGCTCAGAAGCGGACTTGAAAGCCGCTGTATGCCTTAGCGGCTATAAGTTCAGCAGTTCCCGCAACTTTCTCGTCTGAGCACGGCTGACCGGGATCTCGGATTGCTTGCGGTCGTCCATCCGGAGCTGGTACGAGCTTTTGAACCAGGGGATAACCTCTTTAATGCGATTAATATTAATAAGGTAGGAACGATGCACGCGCCAGAACACTTTGGGATCGAGCGCGTTCTGCAGTTCTTCAACCGTGCGGAAGTTGGACTGGCCTTCGAACTCGCGCGTCACGATGCTGATCACGCCGTCTTCGATGCTGGCGTAAACCACGTCGTCCGAGTCGAGCAAGTGAAGGCGACCGCCCGCCTTGACCACCAGCTTGTTCTTCTGCGGCACAGGACGGCGCTCCAGCATCTCCACGACTTTATCGAGCTTCTGCGTCGCGTCCGACGTTTCAGCCGACCGGCGCACGCGTCCCAAAGCCTTTTCCAGACGCACCCGCGAAATCGGCTTCAGAAGATAATCAGCCGCATTCACGTCGAATGCCTGGACCGCGTACTGGTCGTAAGCGGTCACGAAAACGACATGAGGCATCTTGATCTTCTTCTCGATCAGCCTGCGAATTACCCCAAATCCATCGAGCCCGGGCATCTGCACGTCCAGAAAAAGCAGGCTGGGGCTGAGTTCCTTAATCAGATTGACCGCTTCCACGCCGTTCTTGCCCTGTGCCACGACCTCGACGTCGGGAAAGCTCTTGAGCAGATATGCCAGTTCGTCGCGGGCCGGCTGCTCATCGTCCACAATCAGTGCCGTCATCTTCATCAGATCCCCTCTTGATCAGTATACGAGAGACGAGAGGCAAGAGACGAAACATGATCGCCCCACCCCCTCAGGGAGCGCGAGCCTCCTGCGACTGGTAACGCCGGATCGTGGTGGTGCAGGCATCCTGCCTGCGAACTCGCCACCGCGTCCTTCCTGCTCTATCGCAGGCAGATGCCTGCACCATACCTGCCGACGCTACGGCTGGTGAGCCGGGCCAATGTGCGTTCGGAGCGATATTCTTGTAACCGTCCTGTTTTCTGAAACATTTCGGCTTCCTTCGCATTCTACCCGGATTCGCAGCCGATTTCGCCCCAAATGCGAACCTCCCAGGCGAAGGCGCGCGATACGCCAGCGCTCCCTTGCCGAATTGGCGCCGGCGCCCCCAGAGCAATCCGCGTGCGGAGCGATATTTTTGTAAACACCCTGTTTTCAGTAGCATTCCGGGTTCCTTCGCATTTCAGCCCACGGAACTCCCTCGGGGCGGCGTGTTCTGAAATTTTGAGGGTTGCTGGCGAAATAAGCGGACGTGCGGCGACGGGTTCGACGGAGCGACATAGGGACAACCCTCCGGGTGCCAGGTGCGTTGCGACCGCCTGCCGGTAAATTGCCCCTCCAGCTGTGACCCTGGAGAGATCCCGGCAGTTGTCAAGTGAATTATGGATTTTTCTTCTTCCGGTTGTCATCCGTCTCGACTTGTGATATCACAACTTGCATAATCGCGTGCGGAGGAAAGCTATGCGACACCTCGTAACGCCTGCAAGCATGATCGTGGTGGCGGGAACGACTGTGGCCATCGCCCTTCTGGCGGGACCGTCGGCCAGGGCTCAAGCCGCTTGCCAGGATGAAGAGACGAT